>NZ_JCAKNB010000004.1:0-406093 GCF_059515905.1 Acinetobacter sp. FY731
TGGCCATAGTTTTAATTCTATCTATTTTTGGCGGTGTTCAAACTTGGCGTGCATCTGCTTGGAAAACAGACTACCAATTGCTTGATGCTAAATATAAAACCGAAGTGGCTGAAGCAAAAGCAGCAACAGAAAAAGCCAAAGCCGAAGCACGCGAACAGGAAAAAAAATGGGCAGAACAACTTTTACAAGCGGAGAAAAATTACAGTGAAAGCCTCAAAGATATCATTACTGATAGCAATAGCGCTAAGTCCCTTGTTGAGCGCATGTCAAAACAAATCGATACAGCCACAAGTCGTATGTCCACAGCTACCAAAGAAACCATCATTGAGTACGCCAATACCAACAGTGACATACTCAAAGAGTGCATTGGAAAATATCAATATGTGGCAGAACAAGCTGACAAGCACGCAATTGATGCAAAACGATTAAGTGATGCTTGGCCTGAATAAAATTGATGGTACCTTCATTGGTGAGGGTACCATGACTACCCACTTTAACTTAGTCGGAATTTTAATGTAAAAACTTTAACTTGCAGAAGTGCGCAAGTTTATTCCTACCACCCATCCACAATGTCACACCAATCTTGAAGCACAGTATAAGCAATTATCTAGTTATACATAGTCATTAAAAAATGTAGACTGATTTGTAGACTGTTGAGTTATAAATGTAGACTGATGTTGCTATTCAATGCGAAGTGTTTCTTATTTTGATTGCATTTGAAAACAACCACTTACTGTTGTTTATGGCGTATTGTATTTATTGCAAAGTTACATTCTTATAACTGGCGTTTCTAATTGTTTGGAAATTGAAGAATTTATAAGTATTTGTATTTTATGTTTATTGTAGGATATAAATCTAATGTTGATGCATTGACTGAAAAGGGCGAGTCATTCATCGTGACTCTGATTTAATTGGTTTTGTTGTCCGAGCAACAATAATTACAATCATTAGCCAGTTAGAGTAAGACTCTCTTGTTGATAATTATCTGAGAGGTGCAGCTAGAGGAAAAATCCTTCTGAATTTCATTAAGATGAACTATCGTGATGTTTATGCTGCTCTAGGAATCTAACCCACTTTGGTGGGTTTATTTTTTTCTTAATATTGAGTATTTTAAGTACACTATATGAGGGTGGTTGTATGAAAAAAATACTAGGGTTGTGTTTTGTATTGGGATTAGTTGGGTGTGCTGATAATACTCAGCAGGCTAGAGCAAGCCTTGAAGATCAAGCCATTTTAAATATTAAGCAAAAATTAAAAGATCCTGATTCAGCACAATTTAGAAATCAAAAAGGTGCTTGTGGCGAAGTGAATGTTAAAAATGATCAGGGTGAGTACACAGGTTTTAAAAAGTACGTACTTGTTAAAGAAATAGTTATTATGGATGATGATGGAAGCACGATGTTTGAGCCACAGTGGAAGAAACACTGCAACAACGATAACTAAGATATAAGCCTCCTTTTGGAGGTTTTTTATCACCCAAAACTAGGTTTATTATGAAAATTCAAACAAAGTATTTAAAAACAATCATTTACTTCAATTTATAGCGTATTAGATTTATTGTTAAGTTACATTCTTATAACTCGCGTTTCTTATTCAATTTTAGTTTAGGTAATTTTCATTAAGATGAGCCTGTAAAAATATGATTTTTCATAAATTACAGGCATTTTTATGGTTTTGAATGCAAGAAGATAAAGTAAAATTTAAGAATATGTAGCGTAAAATGAACATTATTATTGAATAATAATTGTAAATGATTGACTCATCTACTTTTAGAATCTGATACATTTTAATCTTTTAAGATGATAATAATTTATGAAAAAGCTTCTATTAATTGGTGCTATTTTTGCATCAATAACTGCATGCTCAACAGCACAAACAAAGTCTGACAGTAAACCTCAGCTAGGTATGGCAAATCCTGCAAGCCAATATTGTGTACAACAAGGCGGAAAATTATCAATTGAAAATGAAGTAAAGGGGCAAGTTGGTTACTGTCACTTACCCAATGGGCAAGTAATTGAAGAGTGGGAATACTTTAGAAAAAGCCAAGCCGAATGTGTAGCAGATGAAGCACAAAAATTGGTTGGACTTAAAAATTTAACTGAAGAGAAAATTAAAGAAAAAACCAAATCATCTACTGTACGTACGGTCAAACCTGGTCAGCCTATTACAATGGATTATCGATCAGATCGTATTACGATAACAGTTGATCCTACAACTCAAAAAGTTCTAAGAGCTTCATGTGGTTAATGGTTTAATTTGTTAAATTTAGTATCAAAAAGCTCCAGAAGGGGCTTTTTTTGTATTTTTTAAATCTTTGAAATTTCTTATTTAAGTTAAATTTGATTATGATAGGCACAAGAGGAGATTTTGAATGAAAAAGTTACTTGCTTTGAGCATTCTTGTTGTATTAACAGGCTGTGCAGAAAAGAAACCTTTAACTCCGCAAGAACAGTGGCATGGTTACTGTACAAGCGTAGGTAATGCAGCACGTTCAATTGTTTTAGACCGTCAAAACGGTATTGAAAAAGACAAGGCAATTGAGCATGCAGAAAAAATTGAAGATGAAACTACCAAAGGTTTTGTACTAAAAATTATTGAAGAAGCTTATGCATTACCAGAAGCAGAATTGAAAAATGATGTGGAAGGTTCACGTGATAATCTTAAAGCAAAAGTAACGGAAAGATGTATTGCAACACCGCATGATCAAATGCCAGATTATAAACCGTTCTAATGAACGGTTTTTTTATACAAGAAGTAAAATAGCCTAAGTATTTTTGGTTGCATAAAATACAATCAAATATGTAAAAAAAAGAGTCTCTTTTTTGTCAAATTAAGATGAATAAAATGCTAAACGAGAATCAGATTCAAATAAAATTTGAAGGGTGTTGCACAACTTTAGAACAATATATTCAAAGCACTACAGTCCACTAAGGTTGAATATCAATATAAAAATAAAAAAGGCAACATAATGTTGCCTTTTTTATGATTCTTTTGTGCATAAAAAGTGTTAAATATAAGACAAAGATGTACGTATTTTTAGCAATTCGGTTATCGAATAATCAAGATAGGCATCATTTAGTTAATAAATAATGGGCATCACGAAGAAACACTTGTAGCGCATTAACTTTTAACTGGAATTTTAGTAACATAAAGTAGTCCATATTATTTACGAAGCCTGAAAAGGTTGGAATTTGTAAATAAATTTTTAAGAAGAGGAATTACACCGTGCTAGAAGCTTACCGCCAACACGTTGAAGAACGTGCCGCACTCGGAGTCCCACCGAAGCCACTTGATGATGCTCAAACAGCTGCATTAGTTGAATTATTAAAAAATCCACCAGCAGGTGAAGAAGCATTTTTAGTTGATTTGCTTGAAAACCGTGTTCCTGCAGGTGTAGACCAAGCTGCTTATGTAAAAGCTGCTTTCTTAGCTGCATTGGCAAAAGGCGAAGCGACATCTCCATTAGTTTCTAAAGAACGTGCGGTTTACTTACTAGGTACTATGCTTGGTGGTTATAACGTAGCTCCTTTAGTTGCTTTGCTTGATGATGCAGAACTTGCTGAATTAGCTGCTGAAGCGCTTAAGAAAACTCTTCTTGTATTTGATGCGTTCCATGACGTTGCAGATAAAGCACGTGCTGGTAATGCAAATGCAAAAGCAGTTATGCAATCTTGGGCTGATGCTGAATGGTTCACAACTCGTAAAGACGTTCCTTCAGAAATCAAACTTACAGTTTTTAAAGTAACTGGCGAAACAAACACAGACGACTTGTCACCTGCACAAGACGCTTGGAGTCGTCCAGATATTCCATTACATGCAAATGCAATGTTGAAAAACGAACGTGATGGCATCAACCCTGAAAAACCAGGTGAAGTTGGTCCATTAAACCAAATTAAAGCGCTTGTTGCTAAAGGCAACCAAGTTGCTTACGTTGGTGACGTTGTTGGTACAGGTTCATCTCGTAAATCTGCAACTAACTCTGTTCTTTGGTTCTTTGGTGATGACATTGCTCACATCCCGAACAAAAAAGACGGTGGTTACTGCTTAGGTTCTAAAATCGCTCCGATTTTCTTCAACACAATGGAAGATGCTGGTGCGTTACCAATCGAAATCGATGTTCAAAACATGAACATGGGTGACGAAATTGTACTTAACATTGATCATGCTGCTGCAAAAGTAACTGCATCTAAAGATGGCGCTGTTATTGCTGAAGCTGAACTTAAAACTCCAGTACTTCTTGACGAAGTTCGTGCGGGTGGTCGTATCAACTTAATCGTTGGTCGTGGTTTAACAACTAAAGCACGTGAAGAATTAGGTCTTGCTCCATCGACTTTATTCCGTACTCCAGTTCAGCCTGCTGCAACTGGTAAAGGCTTCACTCAAGCTCAAAAAATGGTTGGTCGCGCTTGTGGTCTTCCTGAAGGTCAAGGTGTACTTCCAGGTACTTACTGCGAACCTAAGATGACTACTGTTGGTTCTCAAGATACAACAGGTCCAATGACTCGTGACGAATTGAAAGACTTAGCTTGCTTAGGTTTCTCTGCGGACCTAGTTATGCAATCTTTCTGTCATACAGCTGCTTATCCAAAGCCAGTTGACGTTCAAATGCAACACTCGCTTCCTGATTTCATCATGAACCGTGGTGGTGTATCTTTACGCCCAGGTGACGGTATTATTCACTCTTGGTTAAACCGTATGCTTCTTCCAGATACTGTTGGTACTGGTGGTGACTCACATACTCGTTTCCCAATTGGTATTTCTTTCCCAGCGGGTTCTGGTCTTGTAGCGTTTGCTGCAGCTACTGGTGTTATGCCACTAGATATGCCTGAATCTATTCTTGTTAAGTTCAAAGGTAAAATGCAACCTGGTATCACTTTACGTGACCTAGTACATGCAATTCCTTATGTTGCGATTCAAGAAGGTGACTTAACTGTAGAGAAGAAAGGTAAGAAAAACATCTTCTCTGGTCGTATCTTAGAGATCGACTTAACAGAAATGGAAACTGACTTAACTGTTGAGCAAGCATTCGAACTTTCTGATGCTTCTGCTGAGCGTTCAGCTGCTGGTTGTTCTATCACGCTTTCTGAAGAGAAAGTTGCTGAATACCTTAAATCAAACATTACTATGTTGAAATGGATGATTTCTGAAGGTTATGGCGATGCTCGTACTATGGCGCGCCGTGTTGAGAACATGGAAAAATGGTTAGCGAACCCATCACTTCTTAAAGCTGATGCTGACGCTGAATACACTAAAGTGTATGAAATTGACCTTGCTACAATCACTGAGCCAGTTCTTTGCTGTCCAAACGATCCAGATGATGCGAAATTGTTATCTGACGTTCAAGGCGTGAAAATTGACGAAGTATTTGTTGGTTCATGTATGACTAACATTGGTCACTTCCGTGCAACTGGTAAGTTACTTGAGAAAGTTCCTGGTGGCGTATTGAATACTCGTTTGTGGATTGCTCCACCGACTCGTATGGATGAGCGTCAATTGATGGAAGAAGGTTTCTACAATACTTATGGTAAAGCTGGCGCTCGTACTGAAATGCCAGGTTGTTCATTATGTATGGGTAACCAAGCGCGTGTAGCTCCGAACACTACGTGTGTTTCGACTTCTACTCGTAACTTCCCGAACCGTTTAGGTCAAGGTGCTAACGTTTACTTAGCTTCTGCTGAATTGGCTTCTGTTGCTGCAGTACTTGGTAAATTACCAACTCCTGCTGAATATCAAGAATATGCTGCTCAAATTGATAGCATGTCTGCTGATATTTACCAATACTTAAGTTTCGACAAAATGAGCGACTATACAGACGCTTCTAAAGATGTTGATACGAAGAAAATTGCTGCTGCTCAATTGTCTTAATTTGTTGAAAGTTAAGGTAATTTGAGTTATAAAACCCTCACTTAGGTGAGGGTTTTTTTATGGGTTATTTAAAAAGAAATTGGGCTTACTTTCTCGTAATTTTAATATTTTTAATTTTTACAATTCAAATTATTCTATATTATGCAACATTCAAAAATTTTGATTTCGGTTTGAATGTTTTTTCTGGGTTAGCTGATAAAGACTGGTTATTAAAAGATAAAGATGGAAATATTATTGACGATGGTTTGGAAGGGAAATGGGGGGCTTTTGGTGATTATATCGGGGGAGTATTAAATCCAATTCTTGGATTTATCACTATCATTCTATTATTAATAGCGCACCAAAAAGAAAAGAAACAACGAGAAATTGATATTTTTCTTTCGAGAATAGATAAATTAAAAGATATTCATTTAGATCATGTGAGAAACTTGTACTTAATTCAATTATCAAAGGAAGGTAATGGTAAATTAGAAAGCATAAAGTATGTACATCAAGGTAGTTTTTTCTTTACAATTTTTATAAATTCACTAGAAATGTTGGTTAATAACTTAAGAAAAAACACAAAGGTTGGAGCACTTCAAGAAAAAGAAATATTAGAGATTGGTATGGTTTTATTATTTCGAGGAACAACTAGAGAAAGTCGAACATTTATAGAAAATCGTTACCCCAATTTAAATTATGCTCTAGATATTTTACCTATCATGATGAAAGTTGTACCAAGAATTAACAAACTTTTTAATGTAGAAATGTTCCGAGGTTTAAGAACACAAACCTCTACTTATTTTAGAAATTTATTTCACTTAGTTGATACGATTGACAGTAGCAGCTTAAATGATAAAGTTAAGTATGAATTGGTGAAAGACATTAGAGTTATTCTCAGTTCCCAAGAGCAAGTTCTACTATTTTTAAATTCTGTAACAGTCTTTGGTAAAAAATGGAATGATAATAATTTAATAGTTAAATATAAGTTGTGTCGAAATGTAGGGGGTTTTAGAATATTTGCACAAAATATTGATATTCAAGATGAAATCTATAACTTAATTGACCAATGTAGCTTAATTGATAAAAAAAATGAATTTAAAAAGAACTATTTTGAATGATTTATTTTAAGGTATTTTAATTAAAATGAGAGTTTGTTTTATAGAAATAGTTTATGGCATTAATAGACTTTGTATCAAATTATAGACTTAATACTTTACACCTAATCTAAAAAATCATTTAATTCTCAAATTAAAAATGATTTTAGTAAGTTGAAGTGGTAATGCCCAAACAATCCCGATTCCTCTGTATTGGTGGTTTCCTCAACGGAACTCAAGTGAAAGACCAAGGTGATAATTTTGTCTGTATCGAAAAAGGTAAGAATGTCACTTACACCAAAAAAGAAATTTTCCATCCCGATTCATGGGATCACGACTATTATGTTTGTGAAACCACCACAGACAAACAAGCGCGTAACTGGGTTTATGATATTGAATAATCATTTTATTTAGACTAAAAAAGATGGGTATAAATCCATCTTTTTTTAACCCAATTTAATGGTAATCGTTTAGTATAAACAACCAACTAAAGTAGGTTATGTATGTGTAAATAATTCAAACTTAAATCTGAAATGAATAAGCTTGAAATAAAGTACACGTTTTATGGGTCGTTCCATATTTGCAACATATCGTTTTATACATAACAGTGTAATTATTAAAGAAAAATATAGACTAATTCATATTCAGAAAAGGATATAAACATGAAATTTAAAACACTTGCACTAGGTTTAGCACTTGCTTCGGCAACAACACTTTCTATGGCAAAAGCTGTAACTTATAAAATTGACCCAACACATACAGCAACAGTATTTACTTGGAATCACTTTGGTTTTTCTACGCCATCTGCAAACTTTAGCGATATTCAAGGCACAATTAATGTAGATAATGCGAAGCCTGAAAAATCATCTGTAGATGTAATGATTCCAGTTGCAAGCTTAAACACAAATGTAAAAGCTTTGGATGATCATTTAAAAACTGCAGATTTCTTTGATGCAGCAAAATACCCAAACATCACATTTAAAAGTACTAAAGTTGAAACTACAGATAAAAAACATTTTAAAATTACAGGTAACTTAACTATTAAAGATGTGACTAAACCTGTTGTTTTAGATGCTGTATTAAATCAACAAGCTGTACACCCAATGACAAAACTAGAAACGATTGGTTTTAATGCAACCACATCTTTTGATCGTTCTGCATTTGGTGTAGGTGCGTATGTGCCAAATGTTGGCGATAAAATTACTGTAAATATTACAACTGAAGCATCTGTTCCTGCTAAAAAATAATTAAAACAGTATCTTATACTTATTAAAGTCGCCTAATGAGGCGACTTTTTTATGTTTACATATAGTATAAATTGGATTATTTGGGTGTTTTTTCAATAAAATTGGCATTATTCAAGGAAATCTGTACTAAATCTGCACCAAAAAATTATGAAATTACCTAAGCCAATAGAGCACGTTCGTATAATTAAAATTAATGAATCATTAAAAGCAATAATAGATCGTGAACGGATATCTGCATTAGATTCGGCTGATTTTAAAGTAATACTCACCAATTAAAAACTTGATCATTATGAACGAGCGTGCAAGTCACTTCTTTTATATAAGTATGTTGCAAAGTAAGATTGTTCAATCTGCAAAAATAATTTTTTTGGTGCTTATATTAAATAAGGAGAGCGGCATAGCAAGTGCATGGAAGCATAGTAGTGCATCAAATTTATACAATTATATTTTTAGTAATTTTATCTGTAGTTCAGTTTAGTTATTATTCATCCATTAAAAGCGATCGAAACACTATTGATGGGAAAGTAGTTGCTAAATATGAGAAAAGATTGTAATTCAAAAAGAATTGTATCGAATTAAAATGGAAAAAATGAACAAATAATTATTCGAGGTTTTAATGGAAATTGAGAGTAAAGAATAGAACATTAACAAAGAAATTAAGGATATTAAACATGGAATGCAACAAATTATAGATACTCATATTTCTAATAGCAGCAAGTTCACAAATTAGCTATGTATCGTAAAGCAGAGCATTTAAATTTAAAACTCCATTAAATTTAATAAATTATTGCGAGGAGTAATGATATTGAGGCTGGTGATATAAGTGAAATATTGATGTGAATAGTGGATACATCAGAGAAATATGCTCAATGCCGTTCAAATCTAAAGGCTTGGATTAAAATTGAGAATGTTAATCTATTGCATTATTCAACTATTTATATGGAAAAGGTAAGGTACATGCTATTCAATATATTATTTTGTAGCTATGGTTGGAAATGTAGATTTGTATTGTAAGTTTTGGTTATTTTTGAGTAGGTCTAAGGTTTATTTGGTATTTGTTTTGTAATATTTAAGAAAAAATAAATAATTATAAAAAAACAGCTGGTGTGTTATCTAAATTTAATTTAATAAAATTATATCTTATTGAATATAAATATAAAAAAGTTTTTAAAATCAAGTGAAAATAATCAATGTAAAGAAATTATTAAATATGTGATTTATCGTTTAAAAAATTTACAAATGTGACTAAGTTGTTATTATAAAAAATAATTAACAATTTTTCAGTTAAATTAACAAAAAGTGTGACAAAAATAAGTAAATTACAAAAAAATATGATCGATTTTTGGTTGTGTGATGCAAGGATTTTGAAAGTTGAATATTCTTTAATTAAGAATAAAAAATATTAGATTTAATAAAAGGAAATATAAAATGAACTTTAAACGAAAAATTTTAGTTACAACTATTTTACTTCAAATAATCGCAACTACAGAAAGTTTTGCTGCAACCAATGCTTATGGTGAAGCTACTCCAACAGCGGCAACAACTGGTATGGGCTACAATTATGTAGAAAGTGCTATGCCTTATGTGTATAGAGATACCAATTATACTTGGCATATTTCATCACCAGAAATTCAAACTTTGGTAGATAAAAATACAAATTTTCCTTCGCCTCTTTTTTCAGGAGAGATTGGTCAATCAGCCTCAAATATGGGGTTTGATAACGAGACAAATACTGGTGATCCTACTCGTATAAGCACGTATATAGGTAATGATGTTGGCGGTGGTGGAATAGAGCTGAATAATGATGGTCCGAATTCGATAACTGTGTTGTATGAAAATTATGCAAAAGATGTATTAATTAACAATTCAAATGGTGGTAATTTTTGGATTGATTCTAATGATGCTTCTGGTGCAACTATCAATAATAGTGGTCAATCTTCTATTTATATTTATGAAAACTCAGTTGTTGGAGCAAATATAAGTAATCTAGATACCGAAAGTAAAATGATCATTAATGGTAATAATGCTGACCGTGTAACGATCATAAATAATGGTGAAATTAGAGGTGGGCATAATATCGCCACTAATGCAAACGTCACTAACAATGCCACGGGTAAAATGTCTTTTTATGGCTCGGATGTTTCAGGTTCTACGGTCAATAACTCAGGAAAATTTGTTATAGGTAATTGTTCAATAGATGATGGGTGTAGAAGTACTGTAACTATGCAAGGTACTATAGCAAAAGGTCTTGTAATTAATAACTTATCAGGTGGTGAAAGTTTTATTTCGGGTGAGTTAGATTTTGATAATTCAGTAATTAATAATAGTGGGACTTTAAACCTAGATAACCTGACAATTATTACACCCGCTTCTCCAACAAGTAAAGGGCAAGTTATTTCTGATGGTGTTATTAATTTGACTGGAAATAACACATTAAATTTTACAGATATTAATAATAGTAAATTAATTAATATGAGCAATGGTGTGTTAAATGAAAAATTTATTGTTGGTGGTAATTATACGGGTACGGGTGGCTCGATTAATATAGATACAAAACTTGATGGTGATAATTTAAATACTGATTTTATTCAAATTCAAGGTGATGTAACGGGTAAAACCGAAGTTAAAATAAATAATGTTGGTGGTGCTGGTGCACAAACAGTAAGTGGTATTCATATCATTCAAACTGGTACCTCAACATCTGATGCTTTTTTTATAGGTAATGGTGGATACGTTACAGCGGGTGCTTATGACTATGGATTATTTTTAGAGAATAATACTGATTGGTTTTTAAAGAGTCATCTCAATAATACAACTCCCATATATACAGCAGATCTAGGTTCTTATATTTCAGCGGAGACGATGGGGAATACTTTATTTACAACACGTTTAGAAGACCGTGAAGGTGCAAGTCAATATCAAAACGTAGGTAATAAAAATGTAGGTAGTATTTGGACTCGTATTTCTGGTGGACACATAAAATTCAAGAGCTTGAATAACCAGCTGAAATCATCGGGAAATAGTTTTGTTACCCAAATTGGTACAGGTCTCGTTACTTTAGGTGACGAAGATCAATATAATCTAGGTGCAATGGGTGGTTTTGCTTACTATGATGGCAAAACACGTTCAAACTTAACAGATCGTCAATCAAAAATAAAAAGTGATGGTTACAGCCTAGGGTTATATGGTACTTGGTATGCGCATCCACTTGAAAAACGTGGTGCATATATCGATAGTTGGGTACTATGGAATAAGTTTACAAATAAAGTTGATACACCTGACCAAAACCGCTACAAATACGATTCATCAGGTGTGACAGCATCTATAGAATTAGGTGGTGATTACCTTTTAGGTAAATATGATCAAAAGAGTTGGTGGATTCAACCACAAACACAATTAATTTACCAAGGTGTCCATGCTGATACATTTAAAGATGCTCAAGGTGTTGATATCCAACATGGTAAAGACAACATTCAAGCACGCATGGGTGTTAAAACTTACTTAGATATTCCAACAAATGGCAGTGTACTTACAAGTTATCGACCATATATTGCTTTAAACTATATCCATAATACTAACCCGTACTCAGTGAAAATTGATGGTATTCGTTTTGAGAACGAAGGCTCAGCGAATTTAGGTGAATTAAAAATAGGTGTTGAAGGTAATGTAACTAAGAATAATCAAATTTGGTTAAATGCATCATTTACTTCAGGCAGCCAATCAAATCAAACATATCAAGGAAATATTGGTTGGAAATATAATTTCTAATTTAAAAAATGAAAAAAGACTTCATCTGAGGTCTTTTTTTAAATTGTAAAATTGGGCTAATGCTCTATTGCTATATCTTCTGAAAAATCACTACATGGTTAATAGGTATGTAAAGATGACTGAGAAATACGGCAAAAACATGTCAAGGATGTAAAGACTCGAAACATAACGGAATAATTAAAGGAATTAATATAAAATACCAAATCTACGCCAATATTTCATAACCAATGGTTTATATTAAGTAAGAGAACATGGTCAATGTTGGCGATAAAATTACCGTAAATATTACAACTGAAGCATCTGTTCCTGCTAAAAAATAAGTTGTAGTTAAATGAAAAAGCACCTAATAAGGTGCTTTTTTTATATCAAATATTATATGAATCAAAAATAGATAAAGAAAATTACATGTTAAAGCAAATTTAAGTTTAATATTCATATAAGTGAAAGAAATATAAAAGGATGTAGTATGGACTATCACTTAGATGCATTTATGACAATAGTTATTGCCGTCTTTGTTCTTTTAGTTGGATATGTGTGTGTTAATAAACTAAGTATTTTAAAAAAATATAATATTCCAGAACCTGTTGCAGGTGGTTTGGTTGCTGCTGTAGTTACTTATATTTTATTTAAAAAATTTAATGTGACTGTAAATTTTGATGCACAAATACAGCAAATTTTCATGCTCATGTTTTTTACATCTGTTGGTTTAAGTGCAAGTTTAGGGAAATTAAAAGAAGGCGGAAAAACCTTAGTTGTTTTTCTTGTTTGTGTTGTTATTTTTGTATTACTACAAAATGCACTTGGTATTAGCTTAGCGAAAATTTTAGGTTTAGACCCATTAATTGGTTTAATTACAGGTTCCGTCACTTTAACAGGTGGACATGGTACTGCAGGTGCTTGGGGTTCTGTATTTGAACAAGATCATGGTATACAAGGTGCGGTTGTTTTAGGTATGGCAAGTGCTACATTCGGTCTAGTTATTGGTGGCATGATGGGTGGGCCTGTTGCTAAATTACTTATTCGTCGTTACAAACTAGCAGATGAAATTGTTTTAGGAACTGGGCGTAATGAAGCTCCACCTGCATCTGAAACAGCACCTTTTGAATATCCAGAAAAAACACGTTTAATTACGGCTGATGATGCTGTAAAAACAATGGGGATGTTCGCCTTATGTATTAGTTTTGCCTATTTTATGGCAACATTTGCAAAAGGTCAGTGGTTTGAGCTTCCAACTTTTGTTTGGGCTTTAATGTGTGGTGTTGTATTACGAAACATATTAGAAAAAATATTTAAAATTGAGATGTTTGACCGTTGCATTGATGTATTTGGTAATGGTTCCTTGGCATTGTTTCTAGCAATGGCACTGATGTCATTACAACTTTGGCTGCTTGCCGATTTGGCTGGTCCATTGGTGATTATTCTTATTGCTCAAACAATTTTGCTAGCACTGTACCTTTATTTTGTAACCTTTAGGGTGATGGGTAAAAATTATGATGCTGCTGTGCTTTGTGCAGGTCAATGTGGTGTGAACTTAGGGGCAACACCAACAGCTATTGCGAATATTCAAGCGGTAACCAATACTTATGGACCATCTCATAGAGCCTTTTTGGTCATTCCTTTAACAGGGGCTTTCTTTGTCGATATTGTAAATGCTGTTGTTATTCAGCTTTCTATAGGTTTCTTTGGATAAATATAAAATTTAAGTTGTAAAAAAGCACCGAATTGGGTGCTTTTTTACAGTGTAAAATTTATAGTTTATTAAAAAAAAGACACAAAAAAGTACAACAGATTACTTATGGTTTACTAAAACCAACATTGGACACACATTTTACAGTATTTTTTTGTTTAATATGTAATCACATACTTTTTTTATGGTTATATTTCAAGTGAAAAAAACACTTTCTTTTTCTTTTTTATTTGTTTCTTTGTTTTCGGGTTTTACACATGCAGACAGTGGGGTTTATACATCTTTAAAGGCAGGTATTAGTGATACTAAATATAAAAATAGTGTCGATTATCTTGTTGATGAGAGTGGTCGATTTAATACAACCACATTCTTCAATGAGGATCAATCGAAAACAATTTATCCAGAGATTGCAGCTGCTGTAGGTTTTGATTTTAGTAAAATTAGTAATATAAATGCTCGTGTAGAGTTGGAATACATCTATAAAGATTCCATTAATTTTGATCCGAAAACTTATGCAATTCAGCAGTATGGTCAACCTAGCAAAAGTTCTTCAACTTGGTTTAATAATAAATTGCAAAGCCAAGCACTCATGGTAAATGGTTATTATGATTTTAAAAATACATCTAAATTCACACCATATGTAAGTGCGGGTGTAGGTGCTACACGTGTGAAAAACACCAAGACAGATTTATATTTGAGAGATACTTGGTGTGTTGGATATGTTGACGAGTGTGGTGTAACACAAAAAGATACAGATACAAACTTTACATGGTCGGTGGGTGCAGGCGTTGCTTATGATGTAACTAAAAATGTTGCATTAGATTTAAGTTACCGTTATGTAGATGCTGGTAAATATAATTTCTATCATAGTATTGACGGTCTGACTCCGACAAATAAAACATACAGTGATGTGAAGCTAAGTTCAAATGAATATTTATTAGGTTTACGTTACACGTTCTAATATAAATGAATAAAAAAGGAAGCATAAGCTTCCTTTTTTATTGCATACATATTAAATCATCAGCTTAATAGTGCAATTGAAAATTATCTATAAACAATTTGCAGGCTTGGGAATTCCTGCCAAACGGCTTAAATGGCGTGCAACTAAGCCTGTTTTGAACTTATCTTGCAACATAGCATTATCTACTTCAGGGCCAACGGTTTTCATTAAAAATTTAATGAGGGGACGTGTTGCAGGAGAATGTCCAAATTGTGCATAAAACTGTCGTACAGCATTTAAAACTTGGAAATGCCATTCACTAAGCTCAAGCTCTAAAGTATTGGCAAGTTCCTGAGCAACATCTTCATTCCAAATGGTGTAATCCACTAAATGACCATCTTGATCTAATTCTAAACTCATAATATGCCTTTAAGCTTGTATAACCGTGTTGTATGTATCAATTATTTTAAACTAATACTACGTTTAAAATTCAATGTTAAGTCTGCAAACTGAGCGTATGAAATCACTTGAATTTTTTCAGATACAGGCTTAGTTAAGTTTTCTACTTCATTTTCTAAAACATAAACATGATTTAAACTTTGAATAAATGCAGTAGTTGCATGTAAAACAGCTTCGCCCATTAAAACAACTGCATCATTTTTAATATAAAGCTGTTCAAGTTTCATGAAGATAGTAGGGCTTGCATTGAAACTAGATTGAACTAAATAAAGTGTATTGTTTGTCATTACATTGTCCTTTGCTTACCAATACAACACATGATCGAAATTTTGAATATATTCTGGATTTAGGTGAATAAATTCAATGTCTTGTTTGCTATTTAAAACAAAATTTTCGTCTTTATTTTTACTTTCTACAAAAATAGGGCTTAAATCGTAAAACTCAAAACTATCGACCATATTAGAAGCTATTTTAAAGACATGCTTTAGCTGATTGAATTGTAAATCTGACTGTAAAAGGCTGAGAGCAGCATCTTGCAAAACCACTTTTACTTCACAGCCAAAGGTTGCCAATACCATTGTTGCAGATAAGCTTTCGTGTGTTTGCAGGCTGGCTAAGTTCGCTTGAGTTAAAATTACGAGTACATTTTTCACACAATTTACCTTTTTAAAGCAACTAGTTTTATTAAAAAACAAGATTAGAATTGAAGTAGACGATCTGTGGATTGAACTGCATCTGCAAGTTCACCTAAGCCAACTAATTCAAAGCCTTGTGCCAAATTGTGCTGATGAAGATGATGTCTTTTTGCATTTTCTTCATCTGAAATGCCTCGTGCAAGGGCAGCACTTACACAAACAGGTAAACGGATTGCAAGTTTTTGCCATTCGTTTTTTAAGTTTTTCTGATCATCAGGAACCCATTGCAATTCGTTGGCAACAGATACTCCGTCTTGATAGAAGAAAACACGAAAATCTTCATTTTTGCTGTGAAGTGCTTGGGCTAAACCCAAAGCATGCCAAGCATGTATAGAAGTTGGTGCAGATGTTATTAGTAATAAAGTACTCATCGAAATTCACACATCAATAGTTTCCAAAAGGAGACATTCGGACTTGATAAGAAAAAGGTAGTATACAATGATTTTGGTTACAGGTGGATTAGGCTTTATAGGATCTCACATTGCTCTAAGCCTCATGGCTCAAGGGCAAGAGGTGCTTCTAGTCGATAATTTGTCTAATACAGATACGAGTAACCTCGATCGACTTGAATCAATTACAGGAATGAATGTTCCTTTTGTAAAAGTTGATGTACGAAATACTCCCGCATTAATGACAGTTTTTCAACAATATGAAATCGATAGTGTTGTTCATGCTGCAGGATTTAAGTCACTAACAGAGTCTTTGCTAAAACCGCTTGAATATTACAATGCAAATGTAAGTTGTATGATGAGTTTACTACGCGCTATGCAGCGCACCGGTGTGCGTAGTTTAGTTAATCTTTCAAGTTTAGCCGTGTATGGCACATCAAGTTTAGATTTAAAAGAAGAAGATTTATTTAATTATCAATTTAATAATCCATATATTAAATCGCTTCAAATGGCTGAAGATATTCTTAAAGACACGTATATGACCGATTTTGAATGGAAAATTGTAAATCTAAGGTTAGCCAATGTTGCAGGAGCTTTCGAGTATTCGTATTTAGGCGAGTTAATTCGTCCATTTCCGAAGAACATTGTGCCATTGGCAATGCAAGTTGCTGCTGGACAACGTGAATTTATAGAACTGCGTAAACATGAAACGACCACAGATCAAACTGCCGAGAGAAGTTTTGTTCATGTGATGGATGTTTGTTCGGCTGTGAGTTTATCTTTGCAATGGTTGTATTATCAAAACCAAGCCTATGAAATATTTAATATTGCGGGCGAGGTCTGCTCAATACAAAAATTATTGAATGTTGTTTCAAAGGTCACAGATGTACAAATTACAACAGTAGATGCCGATTATTTTGAGGGTGAAGAATTACCACAAGTTGGAGCAACATCTGAAAAAATACAACGGATGTTTAACTGGAAAGCGTACAAGTCGGTTGAACAAATGATTGAAGATGAATGGATATTTTATAAGAAACAGCTAAATGCTTAATAAATGAGTTATTGTAAATAATTATCATTTACAATTATTTTTGTTTAAAATATGATAATTACAAGATGAAGAATATTTAGATATCAAATGTGATATAGCTTAGCTATATACGACTATAGAGGTAGCAAATGCAAACACGTATTGAGCATGACACAATGGGTGATGTTGAAGTTCCAAGTGATGCAATGTGGGGGGCGCAAACTCAACGTAGTTTACAGAATTTTAAGATTGGTCAAGAGCGCTTACCACGTCCGATGATTCGTGCTATGGGCTTAGTAAAAAAAGCAGCGGCAATGACCAATGCAGAGTTAAATCAAATTCCTAACGATCTTGCACAATATATTGTAGGTGCAGCAGATGAAGTGATTGATGGGAAGTGGGATGCACAATTTCCTTTAGTCGTTTGGCAAACAGGTTCAGGTACACAAAGCAACATGAACTGTAATGAAGTGATTGCTAATATTGCCAATCAAAAATTAGGGAATGCTTTAGGTTCGCAAAAACCTGTACATCCAAATGATCATGTAAACCGTGCACAGTCTACAAATGATTCTTTCCCAACAGCAATTCATGTGGCGGCAAGTATTCAAATCAATGAATTACTTATTCCTGCGGTAACGCAATTACGTGATACTTTAGATAAAAAATCAAAAGAATTTTCAGACATTGTTAAAATTGGGCGTACGCATTTACAAGATGCAACACCGTTAACTTTAGGTCAGGAATTTAGTGGATATGTATCTCAACTTGATCATGGTTTAAAGCGCTTACAACAAGCTTTAACAGGTTTATATGAGTTGCCTTTAGGTGGTACTGCTGTAGGTACAGGTTTAAATGCACATGTTGATTATGCTGTAAAATCAGCAGATCAATTAGGTGCTTTAACTGGTTTACCTTTTGTGACAGCCCCAAATAAATTTGAAGCTTTAGCAGGGCGTGATGCTGCAGTATTTGCATCTGGTGCTTTAAAAACTTTGGCTGTAAGTTTAAATAAAATTGCGAATGATATTCGTTGGTTGGCAAGTGGTCCACGTTGTGGTTTTGGGGAAATTCGTATTCCTGAAAATGAACCTGGTTCAAGTATTATGCCGGGCAAAGTAAATCCAACTCAAAGTGAAGCAATGACCATGGTCGTTGCTCAAGTTTTGGGTAATGACACAACCATTAATGTTGCAGGTGCTTCGGGTAATTTTGAGTTAAACGTATTTATGCCTGTTATTGCATTCAACCTTTTACAATCTATTCAGTTATTAGGTGATGCGTGTAATAGTTTTAATGATCATTGTGCTGTAGGTATTGAGCCAAATCGTGAAAAAATTGATGAATTTTTACACAATTCTTTAATGCTTGTAACGGCTTTAAACCCAGTTATTGGTTATGAAAATGCGGCAAAAGTTGCGAAAACTGCTTATAAAGAAGGTAAGACTTTAAAGCAAGTTGCAGTGGAACTTAATTTGGTCACAGCAGAACAGTTTGATGAGGTTGTAAGACCTGAACAAATGATTTCACCAAATGTGAAGTGATGGAATTATAAATAAAGCCCTCAATTGAGGGCTTTTTATATTTAATGATAAAAATAATTCTATTCAAATGTTTTGTTACCAGCGTTTTAATTGGGCAATTGCTTCGATTAGCGATCTATTGTCATGTGTAGTTTCACCATTTGTTAAGCTTATTATGGTTGAAATACAAGCTGTAGAAACTATGCCTGTTATATTATTTTTTTGAATTTCATTTAAATGTTGAAGTGTAATTTGCTGAAGAGCATCAGGGAATTGTAATTTTAAACGATTTAATAGGGGGTGTATAAGGTCTAGAATATTTTGACCATACTGAATAGCTTCACTTTGAGATGGGATCATTCCTTTATGAATAACAGAGTTTCTAAATTTGACTTGATCATTATTTAATATTTTAGGTTTTGTACCAAAATTATTAAGATATAGGAAAATAAAAGCCCCAAGTTGTCTTTCAGATTGATTTGAAACATCTTTCCAAGAACTAGTAATATTTTCAACGGATATATTGTTTGATAGACAAATAACTTTTATAAAAAACTCATAAAATCTTTCTAATGAGGAAGTAAATGATGAAACTGCTTCTCTGTAATATCCATCGATGATTGCATGAGCGCCAATATCAAATAAGATTTCAAATTTTTGTTGCTGTAATAGTGTGGTATTTGTATGTCCTTGATGGCATTTAGTGATGTATTTTCCACTATCATTAAATTCAACCCAACCATTCAATTGAGGAGTTAATCCTATTGAAATATTTTCTTGAAAGCATTGCATACATGTAATTGGTATTTTCATAATGAATTTATATGTTTAGATCGTCTACTAGTATCTAAAATACAAAATCAGTAATCGTTTGAAAATAGAAAATTTAAATAATTTTTAAAGAGCGGAGATTGTTATTTAGTAGGCTAGTTGTATTTTATATGAAATGACATTTTGAGTAATAACATTCAAACAGCATGCTTATATTTTCTTGGTTGTTGGAAATTTAAACTATAAGTTAAAAACATTGAATAACTTCTCATAATTGTTAAAATGCCATTTGCTTTTTATTGCTGTGACTTGACCTTACAGCAGTCATTTTAGGAAATTCTCAATGCTCGATATTTATTTAACAGACGTTCAACGTAAAGTTCAATTTAAGGATTATCCGGGTGAACATCCAGTTAAATTTATTTTAAGTTTAAAAAAGATTTTCCCAAGTGTAATGGAACTTTTACTTCCAGTTTTACCTGAAAATGAAAACCTTGATGAAATGACATGGGAATCGACCACTGCCGATTTAGAAAAATTCAAATTATTGCTCAGTGGTTGGGGTGTTATCGAATTACGCTTAAATGCTATTTCACAATATAAAGACAAAACTTTTGCAGATGCTTTGGTGAAAAAAGCACAACAGAAAGTAAAAGAGTACAAAAAATCTCAACCAAAACTTTCTTCTGTAGATTTTGACTATTTATTTATGCATGAAGTGAATGCATTGATTGATGCTGAGCTTGTAGATTTAGGTGAAAAATTCTATTTACCAACATTACGTGATCTTTGGAAAAACAAAGTTTCAGAAAATGTATTAAACGCAAAATTCTAAATATAGGCATTTGTTCTCGTTAGAAAAAAATCCTCCAAGTGGAGGATTTTTTATGCATATTTGTTCTATATTTAGCTGAAATATAAGCATATAAAGAAAATAAAATGGTAAAAAGCAAGATTATTGCTTATGTTTGTAAACTTGAATTTTCAATGAAAAATTCATTGATATAATGATGAAAACAATCTTGTTCTAGATTGTAAATTTAAGGATCTTATAATGTCGAATCAGTTTTTAGACCTCATTTCAAAACGTCGCTCAATTTATGCGATTGGTAAAAATGTAGAACAATCACCTGAATATTTATCAGATCTGATTCAAAATGTAATTAAACAAAGCCCATCTTCTTTTAATTCACAAACGTCACGTGCTGTTATTTTATTTAATGCAGAACACGAAAAATTTTGGGGTTTTGTGAAAGAAACTTTAAAAGCATGTGCAAAAGATGAAGCATCAGCAGAAAGAACAGCTGCAAAAATTGATTCTTTTGCAGCAGGTGTTGGTACAGTTTTATTCTTTGAAGAGCAAGAAACAATTAAAGAGTTGCAAGAAAAGTTCACATCTTATGCTGAAAATTTCCCAATTTGGTCGGAGCATTCAACAGCGATTGCACAATTTGCAGTATGGGCAGCATTAACAACTGAAGGTTTAGGTGCATCACTACAGCACTATAATCCAATTGTGGATGAGCAAGTACATTCAGAATGGAATATTCCTCAAAATTGGAAATTACGTGCACAATTGGTATTTGGCTCGTTAGAGGCTGAAGCGCAAGCTAAAGATTATTTAGATGATGCAACTCGTTTTAAAGTATTTAAATAAGTTTATATTGTTTAAAAGTACATAAAAAAGAGGTCATATTTGACCTCTTTTGTATGTTCATATTGATGCAACTTTTTGTTTTGAATGTTTTCCATGTAAAAAGTAATACACAACAATACAAAGTAAAACTGCAAAGCTACTATATAAATAAAGCTGCGAAAAACTAATAGAATTTAAGGCTATTCCAAGAAAATAAGGACCAAAACCTAAACCTGCATCTAAGAAAATAAAGAAGGTAGATGTCGCGAAACCCATACGTTCTAAAGATGTACTTTTGACAGCCACTGTTTGACAAACCGATTGAATATTACCGTAACCTAAACCAAGTAAAGCCGCGCTGAGAAGTAGCATCCAAGATTCATGACTAATGCTTAATAAAATAAGCCCTAAAGCCATAATCATAAAAGCAGGATACATCACAATATTTTCACCTCTGCGATCCATTAATGGTCCAGTAAAAGGTCGTGAAGCCATAATAGCGATGGCATACATTAAAAAGAAGAGTGATGCAGCTTCCACTAAATTGATTTCTTTGGCGTAAAAATTAATAAAAGATAAAACGCCTGAATAGCAAATTGAAGCTAGAAGCATGATAAATGCGATAGGTAATGCTTTTATTTCAATAAATTGAGATAACCAACTATTTGTATTTTCAGATTTTAATGGTGTTGTATTGCTCGTTATTGTGTTAGTTGGAATATGTATGAGTAATGCGACAAGAACACACAAGAATGCGATTACACTCGAAATAGCAAATATTGCTTCATAGCCAATATGGAGCATCATCCAAATAGCTAAAAATGGTCCAATTGCCGTGCCCAAAGTACTACTTAAACTATAATAGCCAATACCTTCACCACGCCGTGTTTCTGGTATAATTTGGGCAATAATAGTGCCTAGTACTGTGGATGCAACACCCATCATAAAGCCATGAGCAAAGCGTACGACTAAAAGCATACCTAAGTCGAATTTAATAAAATATAAACCAGAAAATAATAAGAAGCCGATTAAGCCAGTAAGTAAAGTGGCTTTTTGACCAAATCGAAGCAAAAGTTTTCCAACTAAAAAACGACCAATAAGTGTGCCAATAATAAATAGACCTGAAACTAAACCTGCTTGTGCTGTAGTTGCACCAAGTTCAGCCACAGAATAACCCACCATAACAATAACGAGTAAGTAGAAAGTTAATACCAATTGGAAATTAATTGCGCTTACAACAATGAGGTTTTTAGTCCATAAGGGTTGTTTGAAATCATTCATTTTCATTTCCTTGCTTTGAACTGAGTAATTTTTGGCTCAGTTGCATGAGGAGTTTTTTTGTTGTTCCGATGTCATTGTCTAGAAAATCTTCTAATAGATTGTTTTCAAAGTCATCTATTAAAGATGAGCACGTTTTATAAAGTGCTTTGCCTTTAGTACTGAGAATAAATTTTTTTTGCCGTTTATCTTCTGTGGGAATTTGTTCTAACAACTCTAGGTCAATTAAGGCATTGATACGTTTTGCAATAGAAGGTTTAGATACGTTTAAATATTCTGCAATTTCGATCGATGTACAGCCATTTTTTTTGTGAATCACATATAAAGCTTGCCAAAATGAACTATTGAGTTGGTGCGGTAAAAGTATGGTATTAATTTCATCGTTGATAAGACGTGCAGTTTGTAATAACGAAGCACGGAAAGTAGTTGGAAGAACGCTCATTTTGGTTAGCTTGGTTAACTAAATTAAGATAAATTTACGCCAAACAACGGGAATAATCAATAAATATGCAGAACATATTTTCTGCATATTTCATAAACTTTAAAAAATTAAGATTTAGTTTGTTTGCGGTATATGCTTGGTCGTATTGGTTTTGAGCTTTTCCATAAGCCTTTCTTTTGCTTCTTTGCTTGATTTTGCAACGCCATCCAATGTTGGCGTTTATTGGCATTTTTTATGTATTCTTCATATACCCAAGCAGCACCACGTTTAACGAGTTCCTCATTTACATTACGTGTTCTACGATAAACAACACCAACACAACGACCATAACGATCTACATCGGTAATATTGATACGAACAAGTCTGCGATAGACGAGCTTTTTGACAAGTTTTTGACTTTCATTTCCATATTCTTGACTCGATTCTGGTGCATCAATATAAGCAAAACGAATTTTGGTTTTAGAGCGGCGTAAATTTAGGCGATAGCAGGTGAGGGTATCACCATCACTAACAGCTGTAACACGACACCAATAGGTTTTTCCCTTTTTAAAGGGCTTAAAAAATTGGATGAAAAATGAATAAATTTTTCTAAAAACAAATATGAATAAAATACCAATACAAATGCCAATGGTAAGAAGCCATCCGACAGACAAATTCGAAAACATAAACATCAACATCCGACTTATTGTTTAAATAAGTGCGGTCATTATGAAAAGGAATTGAATATTAAAGGATATAAATTTTTTTATAGTTTGATAATTAAGCAGGTGATTTAAAAAGAATTTAACCAATTATTTTTTGATCAAATTTATCTATTTTTCGCTTTAAAAGCTTTAAATGTTATTTAAATAAACATCAATATACTTAAATTAAAGCTTAAATATATTGATGTAGTACAAAATTAGATTTGTTTTTCCATCCAAATTTCACAGGCATGACTATGTCCAGTATTACCTTTAGGTTTTGTTAAATGTTGAAAACCTAATTTTTCATATAATTTTACAGCTTGCCAAAGTTCTTTCGTTGTTTCTAAATAACATGACTGAAAATTTTGAGCACGAGCAAATTCAAAAGCATTTTCTAATATTCTTTTAGCAAATCCGAAGCCGCGAACTTCTGGTAAAAAATACATTTTTTGAATTTCTAATGTACGACTATCACCTTTAAGAGGAGATATTCCACCACCACCTACAATTTTACCCAGCTCATTTTCGACTATCCAATATTGGGCATGTTCTTGAGAATATACGCTATATAAATCATCTAAAATGGGGTCTGCAACGGCAAAACCTGCTTCAGGAGCTAAACCGAATTCTTTTGAAACTTCACGAATAATATGAGCTAATTGAGCGTTATCTTGTATTTGAATAGAACGTAGTGAATACATAAGAGCGTGGATTTAAAATATTATAGATAGGGGATTTTTATATCATTTTATAAAATAAAAATCCCACATTTTAGTTTTATATATGCTTTAAAAAATGAGTGTTTTCACTTCACATATATTTTGCAACCATTGCACGAACATTTGTTTTAGCTTCAATGACAGTCATAAATGTATATGCACCAATAAATTTGCGACTAATAAACATAAATTCTTTTGGTGGAACACTGAAATAACGTGAAGCCATAGACTTAGAAGCGCGTTGCATTACTCGACTGTGCAACATACTTTTTTTCCAGTCATAGCGGTCTTGAGCATCCATTACGCCATCAGGCAAATTGTCATTGTTTGTGGGACTACTAAATGCTTCTGTGGCTAATAGGAAGACTTTTGCCATATCTGGTTTAATGCTTTGCGGGATCGAGTCGAAAAACTCATAGCCTGTCATCGCATTTACCATTTCAAGTGGGTTGTGGTCATAACCTGCTTTAATTAAGTTCTTTGCTACAGAAAGTAAGTGTTCATCGAATTGACGAATTGCACCAAAATCTAAAAGCACAATTTTATCTTCGATATCTGTCCCATTACCTAAACGAACCAAATAGTTCCCAAAGTTAGGGTCGGTTTGCATTTCACCCCACTCAAATATTTCACGCACTGCAATTTCAAGTGAAGCTTCACCGAGTTTATTGCGACGTTCTTGAGGGAGCGACAACATTACAGGGCTATTGATAGGAACCCCACGCTCAAAAGTCATGCATAAAACTCGATTTGTTGATAAATCATCAATAATTTTAGGCACAATATAACGTGAATCATCTTTTAAGCGCTCACCAAATCTGCGAGTCGTATCTGCTTCAATTTTATAATTAACTTCACGATGCATCATTTCACGGACTTCATCGAACCATTGGTCGAACTCGCGTGTTTGAGGCGAAATTCGTGTAAGTTTCAGCATGTTTTTAAACAAATTCATATCTGAATCGATAGCATCTGCAACACCAGGATATTGAACTTTTAATACAAGTTCTAAACCATCCGATTTGCGAATTGCACGATGAACTTGGGCAAGAGATGCTGTGCCAATAGGTTCTTGATCTATGGTGAGATCATTCATTTTTGAACCAAGTTGAGCTTGAATTTGCTCTTCAATTACAGGCCAAGCAAGTGCAACAGTTTGGTTGTTGAGCGTATTTAACGCTTGAGTCACTTCTTCAGGTAAAAAGTGCTCACCATATAAAGCCATCATTTGCCCAATTTTAACAATTGAACCTTTTAATTTACCAATTTCTGCAACAAGGTAGTCGGCTTGTTCTTTAGTGGCTTTTTTACGTTTTTTTTCTTTTTCTTCTTCACTTGAAAAAATAGATGTCGCATTTGAAGCAGCCCAACGAGTACCTGCTAATAGGGACGCTTTAGCAATGGAAAGGCGTCGATCCATAGAGGAGGTTTTTAAATTTTTGAGCTTATCGTGCTGATCCGACATGTAAATTAAACCTTTAATAAGCAATTTGCAGTTTGGTTAGATTGTACTAAATTTTACAATGACTTCACGTATTAAATAAGTTTAAGAACTTAAAAAATAGGATTGTTTTTTGTTTTGAACTAAATAGCCTAAGCAAATAAATCATTTTTTCTACATTCGATATTTCATCTTAATTTCTGTTTTATTCTGCAACTCAATTTTATGCTCATTAATAAACTGCTGAATCATACTTTTTACACTATTATTCATAAAACCAAGCGCATAACCTTTTACAATAATAATGCTAGGTAAATGGAAAAATAGATATTTAGCATCTTCTAAAGAAGGGTTGGAATAAACTTCTTGCTCACTTAAGGTGATTTGTAAAAACTCTTTTTCAATTAATACTTCAGGGTTTTTGGTATCATTCCAATAGTTCGTACGCATTGCCATTAGGTTGTTGTGCTTGTAGCTCATAAAAATGAAATATAAAAGAAGACATCTCTTTATATAAGAGTTATTACTGAAGAATCAATGTAAATTTTGATAGTCGTTTGCAAAATATGGTATATAGATTACATATTGGGTTTTTAATAATAAATTGAAATTTCTAATTTAAATTTGGGGGAATTTATATGAAGTTGTTTAAATATTTGTTGGTTATAGGAAGTAGCATATATGCGATGAATACCTTTGCAATGGGATATTCAACGAAGTATGTAGAGTGTATGAAATCTTCAAATAATCAAGCAAATACAACTTCCACTTGTCAATTTAAAGAGTTGAAATATCAAAATAAAAGACTTAAAAAACTATTCAAACAAAACATGAAAATTTCGACTGTACAACAGCAAGCTGATTTAAATAGAATTCAAAATCAATGGGCGGCACAACGTGAATTATCATGTGGGTTAAAAAATCAAAGATTAAAACAACTCAACCCAGCAAGTATAGGTTGTGCATTACAAATGACGAGTTCTCGTGCAGATATGCTAGAAGTACAAGTCACGAATAAAAATTTAAGAAGATAATTTTGGAAATTCACGTATCTAAATATTAAAAATCATTCAAAACAAGGTATCATAAGGCGTTTAAAAAATATGACTTTGGAGACGCCTTAAAGTGGATCGCCCGACTATTAGCCCTGAGCACATTCAGGAAGCCGCTGAAAACCTAAGCACAATTCGTGATTTTATTCGCTTTGGTGTAACAGCATTACGTCAATACGATGCACACTTAGGGCAAGGTACAGAAGACTATATCGCTGAAAGCTCAGCACTCGTTCTACAAACATTATCTTTAGATTGGAGTGCAAATCCTGAAATCTTAGATTCAAAACTATTACCAAGCGAAAAAGCAGAAGTATTAAGTTTGTTTGAACGCCGTATTAATGAGCGTATGCCAACATCATATTTATTGAATTTGGCTTATTTCGATGGCAAACCTTATTATGTTGATGAGCGTGTACTTATTCCACGTTCACCAATTGCAGAATTAATTCAAAACCGTTTTGCACCTTATTGTTTAGATGAAAATCATCAAGCAAGAGAGGGTGTGAATAATCTTCCTGAAAATGCATCTCCTAAAATGCCACGCCGTATTTTAGATATGTGTACGGGTTCAGGTTGTATTGCAATTGCTTTGGCTTATGCCTTTCCTGAAGCAGAAGTGGATGCAACAGATCTTTCTAAAGAAGCGTTAGAAGTCGCACAAATTAACTGTGAATATCATAATCAACAGTTTAATGTTGCATTGCTCGAGTCAGATTTGTTTGCAAAAATTCCTGCAGAAAACCAATATGATCTTATTGTGTCTAATCCTCCGTATGTAGATGCAGAAGATATGGCAGATTTACCAGATGAATTTCATCATGAACCTGAACTTGCACTTGCAGCAGGTCAAGATGGTCTAGATTTGGTACGTAAAATGTTGGCACAAGCAGCAGATTACTTAACTGAAGATGGCTTAATTGTGATTGAAGTAGGTAACTCTGAATGGGCAATGAAGCAAAACTTCAATACAGTTGATTTTTACTGGTTGCAGTTCCAAAAAGGCGGTTCAGGCATTTTTGCATTAACAGCAGCACAATGTCGTGAGTACCGTGAATTATTTATTCAATCTATCAATTCATAAGGAGTCGTGAAACATGGCAGGTAATAGTATAGGGCAACTGTTCCGTGTAACGACTTGTGGTGAATCTCATGGTGTTGGTCTTATGGCCATTGTTGATGGGGTTCCACCCGGAATTGAACTTTCTGAAGCCGATTTGCAAAAAGATTTAGACCGCCGTAAACCAGGTACGTCGAAGTTTGCAACTCAGCGTAAAGAGCCAGATGAAGTAGAAATTATTTCAGGTGTATTTGAAGGTAAAACGACAGGTACATCGATTGGTTTACTCATTCGCAATACAGATCAAAAATCGAAAGATTATGGCAACATTGCACAAACTTTCCGTCCAGGTCATGCAGATTATACCTATACCCAAAAGTATGGTTTCCGTGATTACCGTGGTGGTGGTCGCTCAAGCGCACGTGAAACAGCAATGCGTGTGGCGGCAGGTGCAATTGCGAAGAAATTTTTATTTGAAAAATTTGGTATTGAAATTCGTGGGCATGTTACTCAAATTGGTACTGAAAAAACTGAAAAATTAGACTGGAATGAAGTTCCAAATAATCCATTTTTCTGTGGCGATGTAGATGCAGTGCCTCGTTTTGAAGCTCTTGTAACATCATTGCGTGAGCAAGGTACAAGTTGTGGTGCGAAGCTAGAGATTGTTGCGACCCAAGTTCCTGTAGGCTGGGGTGAACCTGTATTTGATCGTTTAGATGCAGATATCGCTCATGCCATGATGTCAATTAATGCCGTAAAAGGTGTTGAAATTGGCGATGGCTTTGGTGTTGCAGAACAGTTTGGTCATGAAACACGTGATGAACTTACAACAGATGGTTTCTTGGCAAATCATGCGGGTGGTATTTTAGGTGGTATTTCAAGTGGTCAAGACATTCGTGTTGCGATTGTATTGAAACCAACGGCATCTATTACTACATCTGGTAAAACCATTACCATTGAACGTGAAAATGCGGATGTATTAACCAAAGGTCGTCATGATCCTTGCGTAGGTGTTCGTGCAACGCCAATTGCTGAAGCAATGCTTGCGATTGTATTAATGGATCATTTTATGCGTCATCGTGCACAAAATGCCGATGTGATTGCACCATTTGAACCGATTTAAATTTTGTAAATAAAAAAACCAGACCTCGTGTCTGGTTTTTTAATGATTTTAATTTTTTAGAGTTAAAATCATTAAAAATAAAAAGAGCGCATATGGCGCTCTTTTTATTGGTGAGGATTGATTTTAAGCCAAGAACCAAGTGTAGTAACCCCATAGCATTAAAGGCCATGAGAGGAAAGGGCTAAATAACCATTTCCAAAACCAAAGTCTTGGTATAAAACCAACACCGTGAATAAAGCCACCAGAAATACCAATCATAATCAACATCATGGCACGATGGCTATATTCTCCGTTTGCATCCAACATTGCTGATGGATGCACCAATAAAACTGCTGCAAGTGGCAATGCCAACAAAAATGAAACCGCCATTGCAAATTTATTTGGCTTTTTTTCTGTTGTTGTTACTGTCACTTCAGTCATATTTTATTCCTCATCCAAATCTTGATTGTGTTCAATGTAAAGGGCACTTAATACACCAGCAAAACATGCCATCAAAACACCGAGAATCCAAGCAAAATACCACATAATTTCTTCTCCTAAGCATAGCCTTAGTACAGGCTATGCGTATTGTCTTGAACGTGTTTGTTTGTAATAACGCCCCACATTTTGTAGTAGCACCAAGTTGTGTAGATTAGAATCAATGGAACAAAAATACATGCAGCTACAGTCATAACTGTAAGTGTATTTTTACTTGATACCGCATCCCACATTGTTAAGCTTACTGTTGGGTTAAGACTTGATGGCATTAAGAATGGGAACAATGCAAAACCAGCAGTTAAGATTGCACCAATAATAGCAAGACTTGTACCTAAGAAACTTAAACCAGCTTTTGCTTTACCTGCCGCAGGAATCACAATAAGTGCACCTAAAATTGCAAGAACAGGAGCAATAATCGTAATTGGATAAGTGCTGTAGTTGTTCATCCAACCAGGGTTTGCATTTGTTAATACTTCTTTTGCAAGTGGGTTAGCAACACCATTTGTATCGAAAGGTTGTACTAAAGTGTAGCCTTGGATATTACCGAAGTATAACCATGCACCAGCACCTAAGAAACATACTAGGAATACAATACCCATAATTTGAGTAGCTTTTGCAGAGCGTTTACGTAAGTCACCATCTGTACGAAGCATTAACCAAGAACCACCGTGAGCACATAGCATTGATAAGCTAACTAAGCCACACACAAGTGCAAATGGATTAAGTAAAGCGAAGAAGCTACCTGTATATGTTGAGCGTACAGTTTCATCTAAAGTGAACGGAACGCCTAAGAACATATTACCAAAAGCTACGCCAAATACTAATGCAGGAACAGCGCCACCTACAGCTAGACCCCAGTCCCAAGACGTACGCCATTGAGTGTTTTCGAGCTTAGAGCGGTAGTCAAAGCCTACTGGTCGTAAGAACAGGGCAAACAGTACGAGTAACAGTGCCCAATACATGCCTGAGAACGCAGTTGCATATACCATTGGCCATGCAGCAAATAATGCACCACCTGCTGTAATGAACCAAACTTGGTTACCATCCCAGTGAGGGGCAATTGTATTAATTGCCGCACGACGTTCGTCATCTGTTTTACCTACAAATGGCATAATTGCCATTGAGCCCATATCGAAACCATCTGTTAATGCGAAACCAATAAGTAGAACACCTACTAGTACCCACCAGATTATTTTGAGTAGTTCATATTCGATCATGCTTGAGACTCCTCATTTGCCTTTTTTTCAGCGTCAAGTTTTTCAAAATGGTATTTACCAGTGTGAAGAGAACTTGGTCCGAGGCGAGAGAATTTAATCATTAAATACATTTCAATGATAAGTAATACAGTGTAGAACGATGCCAATGCGATGATAGAGCCCCATACATCACCTGTGCTCAATGAAGATGCAGATAAGTATGTAGGAAGTACTTCACCAATTGTCCATGGTTGACGACCAACTTCTGCAACATACCAACCTGTTTGCGCAGCAATCCAAGGAAGTGGTAGAGAGAATAGGGCGAATTTTAATAACCAAGGTTTGTTTTCAGCATTACGTTTAGCGACAGCGAACGTTGCGAAAGCAAAAAGTACAAGCATTAAGAAGCCAGAAGCAACCATTGCACGGAAAGACCAGAATAAGCTTGGTACATGTGGAATAGTGTCTTTAGCAGCAGATTTAATTTGCTCATCAGAAGCATCTACAACATTTGTTGTATATTTCTTAAGAAGTAAGCCATAACCTAAATCTTTTTGAGAATCCGCAAATGCAGCTTTTAGTTCTTCAGATTGATCGCCAGCACGTAATTTTTCAAGTTGTGCATAAGCAACCATACCATTACGGATACGAGCTTCATGTTGAGTGATTAGCTCTTTAATCCCTATTACTTGAGTATCTGTAGAGCGTGTTGCAATGATACCCATCACATATGGAATTTTAATTGCATAATCCGTACGCATTGTTTCAGTATTTGGGAAGCCAAATAGAGTAAATGCAGCAGGAGCAGGTTCTGTTTCCCATTCAGCTTCAATTGCAGCAAGTTTAGTTTTTTGTACATCGCCAATTTCGTAACCTGATTCATCACCAAGTAAAATTACAGAAAGTGTAGATGCTAAACCAAAGATAGCAGCAATAGCGAAAGAGCGACGTGCAAATGGTAAGTCACGTTTTTTCAATAGGTAGTAACTAGAAATAGCAAGTACAAAAATTGCACCTGTTACATAACCTGCTGAAACTGTATGTACGAACTTAACCTGAGCAACTGGGTTGAAAATTAAGGCACCAAAATCGACCATTTCCATACGCATGGTTTCGTAGTTAAATGCTGAGCCGACTGGGTTTTGCATCCAACCATTTGCAACCAAAATCCATAAAGCAGACATGTTAGATCCAATTGCAACTAACCATGTTACTGCTAAATGTTGTACTTTTGATAAACGATCCCATCCAAAGAAGAATAAACCAATGAATGTAGATTCTAGGAAGAAGGCCATCAAACCTTCAATAGCCAATGGAGCACCAAAAATATCACCTACATAGTGTGAGTAATATGCCCAGTTAGTACCGAACTGGAACTCCATTGTTAAGCCAGTAGTTACCCCAAGCGCGAAGTTAATACCGAATAATTTGCCCCAGAACTTAGTCATGTCTTTGTAAATTTCTTTACCAGAAATCACATACGTGGTTTCCATAATGGCAAGAATAAATGCAAGACCTAAAGTAAGTGGTACAAAAATAAAGTGATACATCGCAGTCATTGCAAACTGGAACCGCGATAAATCGACCACGCTTTCAGTAATCATCAACGTGTCTCCTTAGTTTGGGATGCGTCGCCAGCAATACGCTCGGCAACTTGATTGTCAAAATTTTTGGGAATAGTTGGGGCGTCAAACCAAATATTTTTAATGATAAGTAAAATAGCGACCTTAATAATTAAAATGATTGCTATTTCTCGAGTGATTCTTTTATTCAGATTTTTGGGGACTGAGCTCATATTACTAAGTCTTAAAAATAAACAATATTTGTATTATTAAACATTTAATTTACAAAATAAATAGACTCTTAAGTATAAATATAACTATTTTTTTAATCTTTTTAAAAACAGTAACTTATATTATTGTTGTTTTTTTATTAAACTAACATTTGATTAAATAAAATTCCGACTAAAATGCTTCATTTTAAATAATTTAAAACCAACTAATAAGGTTTGATATAGAATTTTATATAATGTCTTTTATTTTAAATGTTTATTGGTTGGCAAATTAAACCAACTTTTTTACTTGGTTATTTGGTGTTTTTTTTAATGTATATTTTAAAAAAATTAAAATAAATAAAGGTAAAAAATAACGGTGAATAATATCTAAAACTGACAGCACGAAAGGCTTTTAGTACAAAAAACAATCAAATTGTAAGGCGATCTATAATTAAAATATCTAAAGAGTGGTGCTGTAGGTAGAAGCGAAAGTGATGTTTTTTTTGTGTGATTTTTAATAAAATAAATCAGTCGATTTAGAAATTTTTTTGGCAATGTAGTGAGATTTCTTTTTACGAACAATAATGACTTGAGTTTGAAATCCAAGTTCGCCAAATTCAGGTTCGACCTGAATATAATGTAGTTGTCCGAATTGATCACGTATACGTGCTTGCGCAGAAAATCCAGGTCGTGCATGACCACTTGAAATGGTTGCGAGTCGGCCAATCAGGCTAATATTCTGTTTAGAGGTTTTTGGTTTAATGACTTGGTCTAAGCAATGAATCATAAAGACTGTAAAGAACACAGCAATGATTAATGCAGGGAAAATAATGTAGTACGATGGAACAAAAGAATGTATTTTTGCAAAAGCTGCAAATTGAATAAAATAGCCTGCGACACTGAAGTTGAGCAGTAAAAAAATAAAAATAAGTAATTTTGAAAATTTTACATTAATCAGCGGTGATTCTGTTAGGCGTTTAGAGAAGAGGTGATTAAATAGATTACTTGGTTTAAGGTTAATGTAATAACCTAAAGTTTCCGCCATGCTAAGAACAATTAAAATAAATAAACTTAAATGAAAAGGAAATAAGTTCACATTTGTTAAAAAGTTATACATGGCGAAAACCTATAAAATTTATTCTTCAGTTAAGTAAATACCACCATCAGAATGTACTGTTATTTCAACTTTTTCAAGTGACTGACCTTGGCATGGACCAGAAATACATTCACCTGTTTCTACTAAGAATAACGCACCATGTGTAGAACATTCGATGTATTCTTGTTCTCTATCTAGAAATTGATTTTCAAGATATTCAAGTTCAACTTGTAGGTGCGGACATAGGTTTTGGTACGCATAGAATGCACCATCACGTTGTGTCACAAAAATGTTATCTCCGTCAGATGTTTCAAAAGAGCGCGCTTCACGCTCTGGAACATCTTCCATCATGCAAATTCGGTTCATTTAAACAGCTTCCTGATTAAAAGTATTTAGGAGTTCAGCATATTGGTTTACAGCAAGACGCGGACCAAATTGTGAGACAACTTGGCTTGAAACTAATACTGCAATTTCTGCAGCAAATTTTTCACTAAGTCCTGCATTTACAGCATATAAGAAAGATCCTGCAAAAGCATCACCAGCACCATTGGTATCAACCGCAGTAACTTTACGACCTGCAACAGTAAAGGTTTTTTCTTTATTTGAGATTAATGCACCTTTTTCGCTTAGTGTAATGACAACAGACTGACTAAGTAATTTTAATTTAGTCAGTGCTGCATCAATATGATCAGTTTCTGTATACATTAAAGCTTCTTGTTCATTACAGAATAGTAAATCTACACCATCGTCTAGTAGCTCATCTAAGCCTTGACGTGCATATTGAACCATTGCTGGATCTGATAAAGTTAAAGCAATTTTTACGCCATTTGCTTTTGCTATTTCACGTGCTTGTTTTACCGCTAAACGTGCAGTATCACTTGTAGATAAATAGCCTTCGATATACAACCATTTTGCTGTTTTTAATGGTTCAAAATCGATTTGAGCATCGCTTAACTCAGCTGTAATACCGAGGTATGTATGCATAGTACGTTCAGAATCTTCGCTGATTAATACCATGCAAGTGCCTGTAACACCGTTACTAATTGACTTTTTGGTGGTATGAATATTCGCGTCATTTAAACCTTTAAGGTAAATTGAGCCAAGTTCATCATGACCAACACGGCAAGCGTAAAAGGCAGAACCGCCTAATGCACTAAAAGCAACGGTTGTATTTGCAGCAGAACCGCCTGAAGCTTGACCTTTATAGCTTTGAGTTTTGAGTAAGTTGTTGTATAAATTTGCTTGTGTTTCACCATCTGTTAATTGCATAGTGCCTTTTTGCAAATTTTGTTGAGTAAGAAAGTCATCCGAGACTTTGAATTCTTGGTCAATTAATGCATTACCAATTGCAAAAAGATCAACAGTGGTCATATTTTTAATCACGTAAATATTTAAAATGATGAGTTTACACCAATGCTCAAGTTAGCAATAGATTCATGAATAAAATTCAACATATAGCAGTGGTATTGGTTTAAAACGTAGGGTGATTTTGGGAAAAAAGATGAAGATAGAAATTCAAGAAAAGAAGGAATTACCAGAAACAATTATGCAACTTGCGGAACAAGCGAATAAAGAAGGTTTTGAGTTTGTTACGCGCATGATTGAAGAATTTGAAAGTGGTAAAAATCGGTTCGATAAACCTAATGAGTTTTTACTCATGGCTTATGATGATGGAAAATTAATTGCTTGTGGCGGTTTGAATTTACAATGGAATGAACAGGATATTGAAGCACGCATTGGTCGCGTACGTCGTTTTTATGTGTTACCTGAATATCGTAAGCATGGCGTAGGCAAACAGTTGCTTCAATATTTAGAGAAAAAGGCGATTACTAATTTTTCTGCACTTTGTTTAAACACGGAGCTAAAACCAGCTGCGAACTTTTATCAGAAAATGAATTATGTATTTGTAGAAAACCATCCAAACTATAATTATTTCAAATATTTAATTTAGTTTTTAAAAGAGCATTATGAGTAAAATGCTTGTAATGCTCTTTGAGTTTTTTTATTTTATAAAAATAATCAATTTTAGTTGGGTATTCACTCTTTTTGTTGCCCCAAAAAATCAAATTTTAAATACACACTAAAAAACTAGGAATACAGAGATTGTGGCATTCATGGTACTTTTTTTAAGGTATAATCGCCACACTTAAAAAAGCATTAAATTTGGAGATCACATGACTGTAGATGTCACTGAAACTATTTCTCAAACTGTTCATCCAGCGTTTCAGTTGGTACGTCAACACCATGTTGACGCCTTAGACATATTAGTATGTGAATATAAGCACAAAGTAACAGGTGCGGTGCATTATCACTTAGCAACAAGCCATGATGAAAATGTATTTTTGGTTGCATTTCGTACACAACCAATGGATTCAAAAGGCGAAGCGCATATTCTTGAACATACAGCGCTTTGTGGTTCAGAAAAGTTCCCTGTACGTGACCCATTCTTCTTAATGATTCGTCGTTCATTAAACACATTTATGAATGCGTTTACAGCAGCAGATTGGACAGCGTATCCATTTGCAACACAGAATAAAAAAGATTTTCAAAACTTACTTTCTGTCTATTTAGATGCAACTTTTGCAGCAAATTTAAATCCATTAGATTTTGCACAAGAAGGTATTCGTATAGAGCTTGAAAATGGCGAACCTGTTTATAAGGGCGTAGTATTTAATGAAATGAAAGGTGCAATGAGTTCACCTTCAGATCAGTTGTATCACCAATTAGCACATCATTTATTCCCTGAAACAACGTATCACTACAACTCAGGTGGTGATCCTAAAGATATTCCAGACTTAACTTATGATGAGTTGGTTGGTTTCTATAAATCGCATTATCACCCAAGTAATGCGGTGTTTATGACCTTTGGTAATGAGCCTGCGTATAAGCTTCAAGAGCAATTTGAAACTTTAGCTCTGTCAAAATTTGATAAAGGGCAAACGCTTGAGTCTAAGCCTGAAACTCGTTTAACTGCGCCAATTGCGGTAACTGAAACTTATGCGGTAGATGCTGAAGATTTAAAAGATAAGACTTATCACATTATTTCTTGGTTATTGCCAAAGGCAAGTGACATTAAAATTCGTTTAGGCATGCGTCTTGTAGAGGGTATTTTACTTGAAGATTCTGCATCACCATTGCGTCATTATTTAGAAACTTGTGGTTATGCACAATCTACTGGTCCAATTATGGGTGTAGATGATTCTAACTATGAAATGACATTCTTTTGTGGTGTGCAAGGTTCAAACCCTGAACATGCTGAAGAATTCAAAAATGGCGTGTTCCAAATTTTAGAAGATGTGGCATCTAAGCCTGTAAATTCACAAATGGTTGATGCGATTTTGCATCAAATTGAATTGCATCAGCGTGAAATTAATGGTGATGGTATGCCATACGGTTTAAGCCTAATTCTAAACGGTTTAAGCAGCGCAATTCATCATTCAGACCCAGTAGATGTATGGGATGTAGATACTGCCATTGCAAATGTTAAAGAAGAGTTAAAAGACCCTATGTGGTTGTCTAACTTAATTAAAGAACATTTGATTGATAATCCACATCGTGTGCAAATGACTTTAGTGCCTGATGCAACAAAATCTGCAAAAGAAGCGGAAGATGAAAAAGCACGTTTAGCTGCAATTGGTGCCAAACTAACAGAAGCAGATAAAGCTGAAATTATTGCACAAACTGAAGCTTTGAAAGTTCGTCAAGATACTCCAGATGATTTGAATTTATTACCAAAAGTGGGCTTGGAAGATGTACCTGCACAAATGCAGATTGTACAAGGTCAACTACGTGAAATTATTTCAAATCGTTTAGATACACCGTTAAATTTATATCATGCGGGTACAAATGGTATTTATTACAACCAAGTGCTTATTCAAATTCCAGATGACATCGTAAAATCACCATACTTCAATCTAATGTCTATTTTAATGGGTGAAGTAGGTGCAGGTGAGTACGATTATCTAGAATTGCAACAGCTACAAACTGCGGTAAGTGGTGGTTTAGGAATGGGTGCATCTTTACGTTCTAAAGTGGACGATAAAGGTAAAATTACAGCTTGGTTAACTTTAACAACAAAATCGTTAGTGAATAATTTAGAAGCTATTCGCTTATTGAAAGTTGCTTTTGAACAATTACGTTTCGATGAAAAAGATCGTATTATTGAACTTTTACAACAACGTAAAACACGTTGGTCTGCACGTTTGTCGGGTTCTGGTCATAGTTATGCAATGCAAATTGCAGGACGTAACCACAGTGCTTTGGCATTACGTGACTACAATACAACAGGTCTAGGTGCATTAAATTGGTTAGGTGAATTGGTTAGCAAGATCGAGAACGATGAAGCTGCTTATGATCAACTGATTCAAGAGTTAAAAGTCATTCATAACCGTTTATTGAAAGCACGAAAACAGTTCTTATTGGTATGTGAAGAACATCAGTCAGATCGTTTGGTTGAAGAAATTCAAGAAGTTTGGGATAAGTTATCGATTGATCAAGTAGATGCTGAACTTACACAAATTTCTTTTGAAAATAGTGACAATGATGAAGCATGGTTGATTCAAGCCAATGTTCAATTCTGTTCTTCTGCTTATGCTGCTGTTGAAGTATCACATCCTGACGCTGCGCCATTAATGGTTCTTGCTGCATATTTACGTAATGGTTTCTTGCATAGCGCTATTCGTGAAAAAGGTGGTGCTTATGGTGGTGGTGCAAGCTATGACGGCAATGCATGTTCATTCCGTTTCTATAGCTATCGTGATCCACGTTTAGCAGAAACATTCCAAGATTTTGAAGCAAGTGTAGATTGGTTATTTAATACTGAGCAATTACCACATCAGCTAGAAGAAGCAATTCTAGGTCTAATTGCGAGTATGGATAAACCAGGTTCACCTGCGGGTGAAGCAATTACAGCATGTTATTCACTCTTACATGCGCGTACACCAGCATTTAGAGCACAATTACGTGAACGCTTATTGTCTGTTAATTTGGATGATTTAAAGCGTGTTGCAGATGTGTATTTACGTCAACAAAAACCATCTAAAGCTGTGGTTGCGCCTATTGCGAAGCGTGAACAATTGCAAGAGCTTGGTTTTTCAATTAAGCAAGTTAATTAACTTTTGGGGAAGTTTTAATGGCGTTTCAATACAAGCCACTCATTTTAGGTTTAAGTACTGCTGTGCTTGGTTCGGGCTTGCATGCGGCTGACTTAGTTTCACCTGCAAGTGCAGATGCATGTGTGGCATTGCAGTCAAATCCACAGCGATTGGCTTGTTATGATGCGCTATTTAAGGCTCCACAGGCTGAAGCCCATCAGTTTGTTTCAGAGCGTGAAGCTGCGCGTTCTATTTCAACTGAATCTGAAAGTCTTAAACAGAAAATTAAGAACAATGTTGTTGCTGTGGAAGCACCTGCATTTACACCTAACACATCTTTGTTGGATAGTCGTTGGGAGCTTTCACCTGAAAGTAAATTAGGTACATGGCAAGTTCGTGCTTATAAACCTGTTTATGTTTTACCTGCATTTTGGACATCTAAAAAGAATGAACAGCCTGTAAGTAAGAACCCACAAAATGTGGTAAGTACAGACGAGGTTGTTCCATTAGATTCATTGGAAATGAAATATCAACTTTCATTGAAAACAAAAGCGGTTGAAAATCTTTTTGGTGACAATGGTGATGTGTGGTTAGGCTATACGCAGTCATCTCGTTGGCAAATGTATAACGGCGATGAGTCTCGTCCGTTTCGTGAAACCAATTATGAACCTGAAGCAAGTTTAATGTTTCGCACCAATTACGAAATGTTTGGCTTAAATGGTCGCTTATTGGGTGTAACATTCAATCATCAATCAAATGGTCGATCTGATCCTTGGTCACGTAGTTGGAATCGTGTCATGCTCAATGTGGGTTTCGAGCGTGAAAACTTTGCCTTAATGCTTCGTCCTTGGTACCGTATTAAAGAAGATAAAAAAGACGATAACAACCCAGATATTGAAAACTATATTGGTCGTGGTGATTTGACAGCATTTTATCGCTATAAAGACCAAGACTTTAGCTTAATGTTGCGCCATAGTTTGAAAGGTGGAAATGATTCACGTGGTGCAGCTCAGTTTGACTGGAATTTCCCAATTAGCGGTCATTTACGTGGTAAGTTCCAGTTGTTCCATGGTTATGGAGAGAGCTTAATTGACTATAACCATAAGGCAACGTATGTAGGTTTAGGTGTATCGCTTTTAGATTGGTTTTAATTTTTAATATTAATAAAAAGCCACTTTAAAAGTGGCTTTTTATTTTTAATTTGAAACCGTAAAGATAAAATATTAACCAATTTGAATATCTGTTTGAGGGTGTTTAATACGGCTTTTCTTAGGTGTCGCAATTAAATAGGCTAATGTTAAAGGGCCTAATCGACCTGCAAACATTAGAATCATTAAAACAAACAAGCTAGCAGGCTGTAGTTCACCTGTTACACCACGAGATAAACCTACGGTACAAGCAGCGGAAACGGCTTCGAAAAGTAAATCTAAAAAATGATGCTTTGGTTCTATAAGTAGTAAACTAAATAAGCCTAGAAAAATTAAAATGCCTGTAATTGAAACCACAGCAAGTGCTTTAAATGAAGTTGTTTTTGCGACTGAATGATTGAAAACACGTAGTTCTTCTGAGCGTCTTAAAAAAGTAATTACACTCAAAACAACAATAATAAATGTTCCAACTTTAATGCCTCCCGCAGTACTTAAAGAGCCACCACCAATAAACATTAATACCATAGTGACAAGTGTGGATGCATCTTGCATCTTACTGAGTTCTAAACTATTAAAACCCGAAGAGCGAGGAACTGTTGCATGGAACCAAGCATTCAAAGCCTGATCTCCCATACTCATAGGTGCGAGTGTTAATGGGTTGTTGGCTTCAATTGCCCATAAAAGGATAAAGGCAACTAGGTTTAATCCAGCAATTGTGGAAATAATCAGTTTGCTATTAGCTGAAAGTCGTTTCCAGCGTTTGGCACGTTTAATATCCATAAGTACGACAAAACCAATGCCGCCAATAATGTACAACATGCTAATGGTAAAGGTAATAAAGTATTTGTCTGAAAAGCTCATTAAGCTATTGGGGAATAAGGAAAATCCGCCATTATTAAAAGCTGAAACACTATAAAATGCAGCATAAAAAAAGGCTTTGGCAAAGTCGTAATCTTCCATCCATGCAATGGTTAAAATAACTGTACCAATAGACTCAAAAAATAAAGAATAAAGTAATACACCTTTAACGGTGAAAGAAACTTTGGTTAGGCTAGTCTGCCCAATAGTATCTTGTGCCATCACTTGTTGTCTTAAACCAATTTTAGGAGACAAACTTAATGCCGCTAATATGGCAAAGGTCATAAAGCCTAAGCCACCACATTGAATAAGCAACATAATGATTACTTTTCCAAAAACCGTATAGGCTTCACCGACATTTACAACAGAAAGTCCTGTAATGGTAACAGCTGAAGTTGCAGTAAAGAGTGCATCTAACCAAGATAGATCGCCGTGATTAGAAAATGGAAGCTTTAATAATAATGTTCCTAAAATAATAAAGCTGAGAAATCCTAAAGCTAATAAGCTTGGTGGGCTTAAATTAATACTATTATTTTGTTTATTGCGCAGTTGCTTCATAGGAGATGTTCCTATTTTGCAGAAAAGTGTTTAGATAGGCGACGTAAAGGCTCTAAGGCACCTTCAACGATTAATATATCACCATCTTGTAAAATCAAATTAGGATCGATATTGTAATTAATTTCTTGTTCACGCTTATGTAAAATAGCTTTTACTTCAGGCGAGTGTCCCATAATTTGATTAAAACGTGTACCTTGAAGATGGGGAGTAATTTCTACTTTAACCAAATAATGGTCATCATTAAGTGCCATATAGCGGCTAACCATAGGATAGCTTAAACTTTGAGCAACACGAACACCCATATCTTCTTCGGGGTGGATAATTTTACAAATCCCTAAGTGGGTTAAAATCATGTGATGTGCTTTAGATTTTGCTTTTACCCAAATTTTCTCTACACCTAAGTTTTTAAGATGTAATACACATAAAATACTCGCTTCTATGTCTTCACCAATGGCAACAACAACAGCCTCACATTGGGTAATATTGAGTTCATCTAGAACATGCTCATCGGTTGCATCTGCAATGACTGAATGGGTGAGTAAATCGGAAATACTCTCGACGTATTTTTTTTCAATATCAATACCAATCACATCATGTTTTAAATTAACAAGTTCTGTGGCAACTGTTGCGCCAAAACTACCTAATCCAATGACAGCAAACTGCGCCATAATTCTTCCTTAATTTTATCTATAGCTAAGTTTTAGTTGTGGTAAATCTTAGCTGATTTTTATGCTTCACTGTAGATAAAACATGTTAATTATATATGTTGTTTTATAAGTGCTTAGATTAAAAAATATGCCGAATAAGCATAGGCTTAATCGTATATTTAAAGTGAATGATTTTCTACTGTATTAAAAATTGATGAATTTCTTTTGTAAATTTTATAGGTTCGCTAATAAGGGGTGTGTGTCCCGAATTTTTGAAAATAATTTGTTGTGAGTTTTCTACACTTTGCGCAATTAAATTTTGCCCTTGTATGGGGTATAAAGCTGACTGTTTACCGCTAAAAAAGGTTGTTGGACATTTTAAACTTTCAATTGCTTTTCGATAATCTTCATTGTGATATAAGTAATTATCTATATACCAAGTCAAATAATCCAGTCTCTGAATGGGTAAAATATATTTTTGAAGTTTAGGTTTGTTGAGGGCTAATTTAAATAAAAATGGACTAATCTGATTGCTCGATTGAAAAGCAATAAATTCTGCCCACATGCGAATTAATGTATGACGAGATTCTAAGTCTAAACTTTCAATAGAGATAAAATCACGATGCTGATTTAGAAATACCGAAATTTGCGTTAATAAGTGTTTAAATTCAGAATGCCTTTGTCCAAACAATCCATATTGCCATGTTTCATCTACTGTAATTTTAGGTGTTTGGTCGATATGTAAATAACTCGTGAGATATGAAGATAAATCTCCATATTTCATACCATGCATGGCTGTTGTTGCTCCCATTGAATAGCCAATGAGTTTAAATTTTTTAAATTTAGTGTGTTGAATAAGTGTATTTAGGTCTTGCCAATGACTTGAAATCGCATCAATTGAAGGGATGGCACAATTTTTTGACCCACCAAAGCCACGCCAATCTGGAATAATAAAGTGATATTTGTTTTTCAGGGGATATAAAAATGGCAACCATTGCCAACTTTGCATACCTAAACCAGATAATACGAATACAGGCTGACCACGACCAAACTCACGAACATGTAAGTTTTCATGATCTTGCATAGTGTAATAAGGCATTACATCATCCTATTATTGAAACTTGGTTTAGCGCATTTTTAGGTGATTGTTTCTTAATCGTTAAAATTTTTCAGTACGGGAATGACTTCTTCAAGCCAGTCAATCCATCCCATTTCTAAGTTTATACCAAGTTGTAAAATCATTTTATGTATATAGAGTGTGCGATTTTTTGCATCAGTATGACTAAAATCTTTGTCAAAAATAAGTTGATAAGTTGTTAGTTTTTCTTTGTGTAGCACTAAATGTTGTTCAAGTTCGGGTAATACAGTATTTCCACCTAATTGTGCTTCTGCACGTAAGCGAACCATTAGTTCTTCACGCAATTGAGCAGGTTCACTATGTTTGAGCATCCAGTTGGCAAGCTCGGTTCTACCTAATAACTCCACTTGATAGGTTTTACTTCGCCCCATATAGTCTGAATCTTCGAGTGTGGAAATCCAGCCTTTATTGAGCATAGAGTTCAGCTCACGATATATTTGTTGATGTGTTGCATTCCAAAAAAAGCCCATTGAACGGTCGAAACGTCGAGCCAGCTCAATACCAGTACTTGGCTTTTCTAATAAGCTTGTGAGTAAAACATGTGCTAAGGACATACATTTACAACGTGTAATTTTTCATGTGTTTTATTATGCAACATGTTGCATAAAAATCAAATCTCGAATATAAAAGTATGCAACAAGTTGCATTAAGCATAAAAATAGCCAGCATGAAGCTCGCCAAGGAGTATGTATGTCAAGTTTTCCAAATCTGTTAGCACCTCTAGACTTAGGTTTTACAACGCTTAAAAACCGTGTGTTGATGGGTTCTATGCATGTAGGTTTAGAGGAAGTACCTGGTGGTTTTGATCGTATGGCGGCATTTTATGCAGAGCGAGCAAAAGGTGGTGTTGCCTTAATTGTGACAGGAGGGATTTCACCGAATGATGCAGGAGTTACTTTTGCCGGAGGCTCAAAATTAGATACAAAAGATGAAGCTGAAAAACATAAGGTTATTACAAGTGCTGTTCATGAGGCTGGTGGTAAAATTGCAATGCAAATTTTGCATACAGGGCGTTATTCTTATCAAGCTGAAAACGTAGCACCATCAGCTATTCAGGCACCTATCAATCCTGTAAAACCACATGCCTTAACCTCTGCTGAAGTAACTCAAACCATTGATGATTTTGTGAATTGTGCAAAATTAGCACACTATGCTGGTTATGATGGTGTTGAAGTGATGGGCTCGGAAGGTTATTTAATTAATGAGTTTATTGCTGCACGTACCAATCATCGTGATGATGAGTGGGGTGGAAGCTATAAAAATCGTATTCGTCTTCCTATTGAAATAGTAAAAAGAATACGTGAAGAAGTTGGTGAAAACTTCATTATTATTTACCGTCTTTCGATGTTGGATTTAGTTGAAGGTGGCTCAACATTTGAGGAAGTTGTACAACTTGCAAAAGCAATAGAAAAAGCAGGTGCAACTATTATTAACACTGGCATTGGTTGGCATGAAGCTAGAATTCCGACAATTGCCACCAAAGTACCACGAGCTGCTTTTACTTGGGTTACTGAAAAACTTAAAGGCGAAGTTAAAGTTCCGCTTATTACATCAAATCGTATTAATACACCAGAAATGGCAGAACATGTGCTTGCATCAGGACATGCAGATATGATTTCAATGGCACGTCCTATGCTAGCAGATCCGTTTTTTGTAGAAAAAGCTGAACAAGGTCGAAGTGATGAAATCAATACCTGTATTGGTTGTAATCAAGCTTGTTTAGATCATATTTTTTCAATGAAAGTGGCCTCATGTTTGGTTAATCCACGTGCATGTTTTGAAACAGAGCTTATTTTTAAAGAAACAAATCATGTTAAGAATATTGCAGTAATTGGTGCGGGACCTGCAGGTTTAAGCTTTGCAACTTATGCAGCAGATCGTGGTCATAAAGTCACTATTTTTGAAGCATCAAATCAAATTGGTGGTCAATTCAATATTGCGAAAACTGTTCCTGGTAAAGAGGAGTTTTATGAAACATTACGTTATTTCAAACGTAAAATTGAGTTGCAACCGAATATTAGTTTAAAGCTCAATCATCTTGCTACTTATGAAGAACTTGAAAATACAAACTACGATGAAATCGTGGTAGCAACAGGTGTGACACCGCGTCATCTTAATATTGAAGGCATAGAACACTCTAAAGTACTTTCATATATTGATGTCTTAAAACATAAGAAAGATGTAGGAAAAAAAGTTGCGATTATAGGCGCAGGTGGTATTGGGTTTGATACGGCTGAATATTTGTCACATGAAGGTGATAGTGGGAGTTTGAATCCTGAAAAATTCTATGATGAATGGGGAATTGATACGACTTATGCAAATGTTGGTGGTTTAAAATCAGCAAAAGTCGAAGAATCACCACGTGAAATTTACTTATTACAACGTAAGGCGAGCTCTGTAGGTGGTGGATTAGGAAAAACCACAGGTTGGATTCACCGTACAGGTTTAAAACATCGTGATGTGAAAATGATTGCCGGTGCAAGTTACGACAAAATTGACGAGCGTGGTTTGCATATTACAGTGAATGATCATCCAACTGTTTTAGATGTCGATAATATTGTGATATGTGCAGGGCAAGAATCATATGCCGCAATGTACGATCAACTTAAAGCGATAGGTAAAAGTGTTCACTTAATTGGTGGTGCAAAAGAAGCGGGTGAATTAGACGCAAAACGTGCAATTCGACAAGGTGCTGAATTAGCAGCGATCATTTAAAGCGTTTAGGTAAGAAGGGGGAAACCTCTTCTTACTGATGTTTTAGTTGAGTTTTTTTATAGTTTTAAAATAAAAAAGGATGTTTAAAAATGACAATTCAGACAACAAAAATGGCGATAGCACGTTGGCATGAAATGCTAGAAAAGCGAGATATGAGTGTGTTGAATGATTTGCTTGATGATGAGGTCGTGTTCAGATCGCCAGTGGCTTATAGCCCTTATTCTGGAAAGCTAATTGTGTTTTTTATATTAAGTAATGTTATTCAAGTATTTGAAAACTTTACTTATCATCGAGAGTTTTTTAGTGAGGATGGTTTGAGTGCTGTGCTTGAATTTTCAGCAAATATTGGTGAAAAGAAACTAAAAGGTATCGATATGATCCAGTTTAATGAACATGGGAAAATTGTAGATTTTGAGGTTATGATCCGACCGAAAAGTGGATTGGAGGCTTTGGCTGTTTTGATGGGGCAACGCATGCAAAGTATGATGTAATTTTGCATTATGTTCTGTAATAGGCATGCTTTTTGAACATAAATTTAAATGGGATTGTTGTAGATCAATCATATGAAATTGATTTTGAAAAAAGCTCGAAAAGTATCTTTAAAAGTATTGGATAAAGTAACAGGGGCGGAAGTTCCTAAACTTTATTATAAATCTGATGGTTATTTAAAGAATGTTCTTGAACAATTACCTCAGTTATCTAAAAAATATAGACCAACGCCTTGGTTAAGTAATACACATGCACATTTATTATATTTTGATGTAATTAAAAAACGATTTGTTCATCTTGAATATGATTTAGTTGAACAAATGAGTATGAAAGATGGAGGAGTTACAGGAATTGCATGGTATGGATTGGATTTACCATCCAATGCTCCAACAATTGTTGTAATGCATACCATTACAGGTACGCCTGAAAGTATGCGTGAATTAATCCGTGATTTGCATAAATACACAGGTTGGCGTATTGCATTGTGTTTACGCCGTGGGCATGCAGGTTTACCATTATCTGTTCCGCAAATGAACTTATTTGGTTCAACTACAGATTTAAAAGAGCAGATCTTACACATTCAAAAAAAGTATCCGCAATCAAATTTATATGGTGTTGGTTCTTCGGCTGGAACAGGATTACTTGTTCGTTATTTAGGGGAAGTGGGTGATCAGACTCCATTCAAAGCAGCATTTGCTTTGTGTCCGGGCTATAACACAGAGTTGGGTTTTGTAAATATTCATCCTGTTTATAGCAAGATCATGACTAAAAAGTTATTTAAAAATTTCATTGTGCCATATCGTGAAACATGGAAAGCGACAGAATCGGTTGCTAATGTTTTGAAGTCAAAAAATTTGGCTGAGTTTGAGCGTTGTTATTATGAGTTAGCAGGTTATAACAGTTATGCTGACTATTGTTTGGCAACCAATCCTATTTATGTTTTTGAAAATGTTAAAGTTCCGCTGCTGATTCTAAATGCAGAAGATGACCCTATCTGTCATATTAAAAATTTTTATCCCTATGAAAAAACGATTCAATTAATGGATTATGTCGCAGTGGTTACCACCAAAAAAGGAAGTCATTGCGGATTTTATGAAGGGATAAATACACGCTCTTGGGCGGCAAAATTAATAGCAGATTTCTTGCAAAAATATAATTAATGTAAAAAAGACTAGCTTTTGCTAGTCTTTTTTATTGAATTTAGGTTGTTTTATATCATTACAACTTAGTTCTCTAAAGCAGGAGTAGCCGCTGCAATTGCTGCTGCAACAGCATCATCTTCAGACTGTGAGCCTGAAGTGTGGTTTGCTTTAGGTTGAGTTGGTTTATCTTCAACTTTAGGTGTTACAGGTGTGTCGTTTGCCGTTTCAGAAGCTTGAGTTGATTCAGTTTCTTGAACAGAGCGACGGATTTCAGTTGTTGTATTTTCAGTTTCAATACGTTCAATCTGAATAGACTCTTGTTCTGGTAAAGTTGTTTCTACACTCGGTTGTTCTAGTGGTTGAAGATTTACAGGTTCAGATGATGCTACATCAGTTTGATCTTCTTCTTTAGGCGCTTCTTTTTTTACGCATGCTGTTAATAATAAGCCTGTAGCAATTGCCGCACAAATTAAAAGTTTTTTATTCATAATGGTAAAAATAGTAGCTTGAATGGATTTTGTTATTATAACAGTAAATTAAAATATGAAAATCCTATAAATGAAAGGAATAACACAATCTAAAAAGTGATTATAAATTGATCAATTGTCAAATGATCGAAGAATAGATGCGGAATGACTTTGCTTTATGGGTACAAGGTAAAGTAAAATCGCACAACATTGTTAGCCGATTTAGGCTCGTCTGTATGAGAAATCCAATGACCCATTTTATTTTCGTTACTGGTGGTGTTGTATCATCACTAGGTAAAGGTATTTCAGCTGCTTCAGTTGCTGCACTTTTAGAAGCTCGTGGTTTAAAAGTAACCATGGTCAAAATGGATCCATACATTAATGTCGATCCAGGGACAATGAGCCCATTCCAGCATGGTGAAGTTTTTGTCACAGAGGATGGTGCTGAAACTGATTTAGACTTAGGTTATTACGAGCGTTTCTTACGTCGTGCGAAGATGACAAAGTTAAACAACTTTACATCTGGTCGTGTATATCAAGACGTATTAAATAAAGAACGCCGTGGTGATTACTTAGGTGGAACAGTTCAAGTTATTCCACATATTACGGATAATATTAAAGAACGTGTTCTTCGCGCAGGCGAAGGTTACGATGTTGCAATTGTAGAAATTGGTGGGACAGTAGGTGATATCGAATCACTTCCATTTATGGAATCTGTACGTCAATTGATGGTTGAGCTTGGTCATAAGCGCACAATGTTAATGCATTTAACATTGCTTCCATATATCAAATCTGCAGCAGAACTTAAAACAAAACCAACTCAGCATTCTGTTAAAGAATTGCTTTCTATTGGTATTCAGCCAGATATCTTAATCTGTCGTACAGAATACGATGTAGATGCTGACACAACACGTAAAATTGCACTATTTACAAACGTAGAAGCACGTGCCGTAGTTGTATGTAAAGATGCACGTACAATTTATCAAATTCCACGTACGTTCTATGAACAAAATGTTGATGATTTAATTTGTGAGCGTTTTGGCTTTAACGATCTTCCAGAAGCAGATTTAACTGACTGGGATAACGTAGTAGAAGCACTTTTAAACCCTGAATACACAGTGCGTGTTGCAATGGTTGGTAAATATGTTGAACTTCCAGATGCTTATAAATCTGTAAACGAAGCACTTTTACACGCAGGCGTTAAAAACCGCGTTAAAGTTCAAATTGACTACGTTAATGCTGAAGAGCTTGAAAGCCAAGATGTTGCAGAAGTATTAAAAGATGCTGACGCGATCTTAGTTCCAGGCGGTTTTGGTGAGCGCGGTACTGAAGGCAAAATGAAAGCAATTCAATTTGCTCGCGAAAACAAAGTACCATTCTTAGGTATTTGTTTAGGCATGCAATTGGCTGTAATTGAATATGCACGTAATGTTGCTGGTATTACAGATGCGACATCTACAGAGTTTAACCGTTCAACTAAATCTCCATTGATCGGTTTAATTACTGAATGGTTAGATGAACGTGGTGAAGTGCAACAACGTAATGCAGATTCTGACCTTGGCGGTACAATGCGTCTTGGTGCACAGAAGTCTGAATTGGTTGCGGGTACTAAAACTGCTGAAGTGTATGGCTCTGATGAAATTATCGAACGTCATCGTCACCGTTATGAAATGAATAATCGTTTTATTCCTGTTCTTGAAGAAAAAGGAATGAAAATTTCTGGTTATTCACCAGTACAGCGTTTAGTTGAAACTGTTGAAATTCCTGCTCATCCTTGGTTTATCGCTGTACAATTCCATCCAGAATTTACAAGTTCACCACGTGATGGACATCCATTATTTGCAAGCTTTATTGATGCTGCTAAACAGCAATACAACAAAGCTAAATAATTGGATTTTGAGAACAAACTAGGGAAGTTTAAATGTCAGTATTAAAACCACAAGAAATAATAACCCTTGGCGATATACAAATGGCGAATCATTTACCATTTGTATTATTTGGCGGAATGAACGTACTTGAGTCAAAAGACTTAGCTTTTGAAATTGCTGAGACTTATGTTGATATTTGTACACGTTTAGGAATTCCTTACGTGTTCAAAGCAAGTTTTGATAAAGCCAATCGTTCAAGCTTAAACTCTTTTCGTGGTCCAGGCCTAGAAAAAGGGATCGAGTGGTTAGCTGACATTAAAAAACACTTCAATGTACCAATCATTACAGATGTACATGAACCTTACCAAGCTGCTCCTGTTGCGGAAGTTGCAGATATTATTCAACTTCCTGCATTTTTAAGTCGCCAAACTGACTTAGTTGAAGCAATGGCAAAAACTCAAGCCATTATCAACATTAAAAAAGCACAGTTCCTTGCTCCACATGAAATGCGCCATATTTTGCATAAGTGTTTAGAAGCAGGAAATGACAAACTCATTATTTGTGAGCGTGGTTCAGCATTTGGTTACAACAATTTAGTTGTAGATATGCTTGGTTTCGACACAATGAAAGAAATGAATGTTCCTGTGTTCTTTGATGTGACTCATGCACTTCAAACTCCAGGCGGTCGTGCAGATTCTGCAGGTGGTCGTCGTGCGCAAATTACAACGCTTGCGCGTGCGGGAATGGCAACAGGTTTGGCTGGTTTGTTCTTAGAAGCTCATCCAGATCCTGAAAAAGCGAAGTGTGATGGTCCATGTGCGTTGCGTTTATCGCAGCTTGAACCATTCTTAGCTCAGCTTAAAGAATTAGATACTTTAGTAAAAGGCTTTAAAAAGCTAGATACTCATTAATTAGATACATAATGATGCCTTCTAAAGCATCGTGTTATTAATCAACAGAGGAATTGTTCATGAGTCAAATCGTTGACATTCGTGCACGTGAAATTTTGGACTCTCGTGGTAACCCAACCATCGAAGCTGACGTAATCTTAGCATCTGGCGTGGTTGGCCGTGCATGTGCACCATCTGGTGCTTCAACTGGTTCTCGTGAAGCTTTAGAACTTCGTGATGGCGATAAAGCTCGTTACTTAGGTAAAGGTGTTAAAACTGCGGTTAACAACGTAAACACTTTAATCCGTGATGCTTTAGTTGGTAAGTCTGTTTTTGAGCAAAAAGATATCGATAATACGATGATTGCTTTAGATGGCACTGAAAACAAAGAAAAATTAGGCGCAAACGCGACTTTAGCCGTATCTTTAGCTGCTGCTCGTGCTGCTGCTGAAGAACAAAAAATTCCTTTGTTCCAATATATTGCTAACCTTCGCAATAACTCAATTTTGACTATGCCTGTACCAATGATGAACATCATCAATGGTGGTTCACATGCAGACAACAATGTTGATATTCAAGAATTTATGATTGAGCCTGTTGGTTTTGGTTCATTCTCTGAAGCTTTACGCGCTGGCGCTGAAATCTTCCATTCTTTAAAATCAGTTTTAAACAAAAAAGGTTTAAACACTGCAGTTGGTGATGAAGGTGGTTTTGCGCCAAACCTTCGTTCTAACGAAGAAGCTATTACTGTAATTCTTGAAGCAATTGGTCAAACGGGTTACAAAGCAGGTTCTGACATTATGCTTGCGCTTGACTGTGCATCTTCAGAATTCTACAAAGATGGTCAATACATTCTTGCAGGTGAAGGCAACAAAGCATTCACAAGCAACCAATTCTCTGACTACCTTGCAGGTCTTGTAAACCAATATCCAATTATCTCTATTGAAGATGGTTTAGATGAGTCTGATTGGGAAGGTTGGTCTTACCTAACTTCAATCCTTGGTGATAAAATCCAATTGGTTGGTGATGACTTGTTCGTTACAAATCCTAAGATTTTACAACGTGGTATCAATGAAAAAGTTGGTAACTCAATCTTAATTAAGTACAACCAAATTGGTACGTTGACTGAAACTTTAGATGCAATCTATCTTGCAAAAGAAAATGGTTACTCTACAGTGATTTCACACCGTTCAGGCGAAACTGAAGATTCGACTATTGCTGATTTAGCTGTAGGTACAGGTGCAGGTCAAATCAAGACTGGTTCACTTTGCCGTTCTGACCGTGTAGCGAAATATAACCAATTGCTTCGTATTGAAGAGTTGACTAATGCTGCTTATCGCGGTAAAGCTGAGTTTAAAGGTTTAAACTAAGCAATATATGTTAATACTACGTTTATTCGACTCAATTTCGAGTAAAGTGTTATTGGGCCTCGCAATCATTTTGATTGCGGGGTTTCAGTATGCCTATTATTTTGGTGAAGGCGGTGCATTGGAGCATCAAAAATTAAGCCAAAAAATAGAACAACAACGTGAATTGAATACAGAATTAAAAGAACGAAATCGTATTTTAGCTGCTGAAGTTTATGACTTGAAAAATGGCGTTGAAGCGATCGAAGAACATGCGCGTTTAGATTTAGGTCTAGTTAAACCACATGAAACGTTTATTCAAATGAGTACAATTAGTACACAATATAAACCTCTATACGTAAATCCATATCAAAATACAGACTCAAGAACCAATGAATCAGAAGAATTACCTCCAATCCAATAAACTTTGGGCTGTTATTCCTGCTGCTGGTTCAGGTAGTCGTTTTTCTAAAACCGAATTAAAGCAATATCAAAATATTTTAGGTAAGACTGTTCTTGAACATACGGTTGCACGTTTAAATACATTGCCTTTGACGGGTTATGTACTTGCCATTGGTGAACATGATCATGTTGCTCAAAAATTGCCACTTAGTCATCCAGAAAAAGCACATTTTTGCTGTGGTGGAAAAGAGCGTGTTCATTCTGTCTTAAATGCCTTAAATTATTTATGTGAAATTGCTTCAGAAGATGATTGGGTCTTTGTGCATGATGCGGCACGACCTTGTGTAAGTGAGTCATCATTAATAGAATTAGTCGAAGCTGCAATAGTAAATAATACGAGTGCAATTTTAGCGACTCAAGTTAGAGATACGCTTAAATATGTAGATCAATACCCGAATATTGATAAGACGGTAAGCCGAGATCATTTATGGCAAGCACAAACGCCACAAATTGCACGTTTGGGTGTGTTAAAGAATGCAATTGAAAAAGCTTTAGCGAATGATATTGTCATTACAGATGAAGCAAGTGCATTAGAATATGTCGGACACAAAGTGCAAGTTGTACAAGGCCGCTCGGATAATATTAAAATCACATATTCAGATGATTTGGTGTTAGCTTCGTTGATTTTACAATCACAAAATTAGAAAAATAGATTTATTAAAGCAATTATCAATCATAAGACTGTTAATTGTGATTCACAGCTATGAGTATTGCTCCTATAATTAGCTCATTCAGTTTTAAAATAATTGCATATCAATGATACCATCGCAACAGTATCGTTTTTTACGTCATGCTTTACGTGACGGTAGAAGCATTAATGAAAAATCATCAAGATGGACTAAGTTACATTTAGATCCATGGTTATTGTGCTTTCTAATTTTAAATGCTGCTTTGGGATTAATGGTTGTATATAGCGCAACAGCAGCAGATTCTGGAATGTTGCTACGCCAAGCAATTAGCTTTGGTAGCGGTTTCATTATTATGTTTTTGTGTGCGCAAGTTCCACCTAAAGTTTACCAAGCGATTAGTCCATATTTATATCTGTTTGGTATATTTATGCTGTTGTTGGTTTTTGTGATTGGTGAAACTCGTTTAGGTGCAAAGCGTTGGATTACATTGCCTGGTATAGGAAGTATGCAACCCAGCGAAGTCATGAAATTTGCAATGCCTCTAATGATGGCATGGTATTTCGCGAAACGTTCGTTTCCTCCAAAGTTAATTCATATTGTAATTGCACTTATTATTATGATGGTGCCATTTATTTTGGTGTTATTGCAGCCAGATTTAAATATTGGATTAATTATTCCAGGTGTTTTCGTACTATTTTTAAGTGGTATGTCTTGGAGATTGATTGGTGGTGCGATTACAGCGTTTGCAATCACCATGCCTGTGATTTGGATGTTTGTTTTACAGGAATATCAGAAAAAACGTATTTTGACTCTTTTCGATCCTGAAGCAGATGCTCTAGGTGCTGGTTGGAATATTATTCAATCTAAAATTGCAATTGGTTCGGGTGGCTTGCTCGGAAAAGGTTTCCTTGAGGGAACTCAGTCGCATTTGGGGTATTTGCCAGAACATCATACAGACTTTATTTTGTCGACTTATTCAGAAGAATTTGGCTTTATTGGCGTGTTTCTTTTATTTAGTTTATATGCCGCAATTATCTTTCGCTGCTTATATATCAGCATGAATAGTTATGACAATTTTGGTCGATTGATGGCAGGTGCAATTGGTCTGACATTCTTTTTCTTTGTATTTTTAAACTCAGGTATGGTGAGTGGTATTTTACCCGTAACAGGTGATCCTTTACCTTTACTAAGCTATGGTGGTACAGCTGTAATTAGCTTGCTTGCTAGTATGGGTATCGTGATGTCTATTCACACACACAAATAAAGCATTTTCATTAAAAAGCCCTATATAAGGGCTTTTTTTGTATCTGAGAAATAGATTTAATCTCTAATATTATCGACTTAAGTTGTAACAATAGTTCGATAGTGGGCTATTGAATTTGTATTGCTTAATCTATAAGCTTGTTTTGAGCCTAAATTAGACATCTTAGAAATTAAAATAATTTAAATTTTAAATTGGTATAAGAATTGCTCGTAAAATGAAAATAGATTATTGCAGGAGAGAAGCACTCTTCTGTGCTCGCCGAAGGAGCAACACCCCAGGAAACTCTCAGGCAAAAGGACTGTAATAATCAAAAAATCTGGAGAGAAGTGCATATAAAGGCACTCACCGAAGGGGAAGGTTTATCATTTGTAATAAATGTTGAATCGAAGCTCTCAGGTACAAATGACAGATGGGGCATACACAAGGAACAGAGCGTCCAAAGGAGTGCTTATGCCACATATTATTGTAATTGGTGCTGGTATTACAGGTGTTACATCAGCTTACGAACTTTCATTGCTTGGTTATCAAGTTACTGTTTTAGATCGACATTTATATCCTGCAATGGAAACGTCTTTTGCAAATGGTGGTCAGCTTTCAGCATGTAATGCTGAGGTTTGGAATCAAAAATCAACGATTTTAAAGGGTATCAAATGGATGTCGCAAAAGTCGGCTCCACTTTTACTCAATCCATCTTTTAGCTTACATAAATATAGTTGGTTATTTGAGTTTATGGCAAATATTCCTCACTATGAAGCCAATACTCATGAAACAGTACGTTTGGCTTTACTTGCACGTAAGCGTTTATTTGAAGTTGCCGATGAAGAAAATATCGATTTCAACTTAGAAAAACGAGGCATTCTACATTTTTATCATAATAAAGCTGATTATGATGTGGCAATTAAAGTCAATGAAATGCTATGTCAAGCAGGTCTTGAACGTCACGGTGTGACCAATCAAGAAATTAAAGAAATTGAGCCGACCTTAACGGGTGACTACTATGGTGGTTTTTATTGTCCTGGTGATGCCACAGGTGACATTCATCGATTCACGACAGGCTTAGCAAAAGTTACAGAAAAAAAAGGTGTTAAATATGTATTTGGCGCAGATGTAACGGATGTTAAACATCATGCAGATCGTGTTGAAGTGATTTATCGTCCAAGCTCGGAAAATATGCATGATACCGCTTCAGAATCTGTTTCTTTAAATGCAGATGCTATTTTAGTTTGTGGTGGTGTTGGTAGTTATCAACTTGCAGAGATGTTGGGTGATCGCGTTAATATTTATCCAGTAAAAGGCTATTCAATTACGGTGAACCTAAACGATGCGAAGAGTGTGGGAAATGCACCTTGGGTAAGTTTACTAGATGAGAGCGCAAAAATTGTGACATCTCGTTTAGGTGCTGATCGTTTCCGTATTGCAGGAACTGCGGAATATAATGGATATAACCGTGATATTCGCGCAGACCGAATTCAGCCATTAACGGATTGGGTGAATCGTAACTTTGATGTATCTACAGAACATGCAGTGCCTTGGTCAGGTTTGCGTCCAATGATGCCAAATATGATGCCTGTAGTTCGTGAGGGCAAGCGTGAACGTGTATTCTATAATACAGGTCATGGGCATTTAGGTTGGACATTGTCTGCGGTAACTGCTGCGATGGTGAGTCAGCTTATTGCGGTTAAGCATCCTGTATAAAATGTTAAACAGCTTTATTGGTCTTTTAAAACCTCTAAAGCAATATTAATAAAAGCCTGTGTTGCTGGTGTAACATAGGCTTTATTTTTAACAGCAAGTCCGATTGAGCGTTTAATATTTGGTGAAAGTGGTCTTTTTACAATGTTGGGATAGAGGTTTAGTAGGTTTTTATTAAGTGCCATATCTGCAACAACGGAAACCCCCGCACCTGAATTTACCATATTAATAATCGTGAGAAGTTGAGAAAAATTGCATTTAATATAGGGTGTTAAGCCTAATTTTTTAAACATATTAGCAACATGGCGTTGACTGCCTGCACCCGTCATTAAAAAGGGATGTGGCACAAGATCAAGTAGTTCAATAGACTTTTTATTTGCCAATTCATAATGTTGTGGAATTAATGCAACAAAAATATCATCCATAATATGAATGGTGTCAAATCGTTCATCGGGTAATACAACAAAGCCAATATCTATTTTACGGTTAATTAACCATGAGCTGATATCTTGATCACTTCCTTCTTCAATAAATATTTCAATATTGGGGTAGCGTTGTTTATAAATTTCTAAAATTAAAGGAATAAGAACAATAGAAGATGAGGTTCCAAATGAGCCTATACGTAAAGTACCGTGATGGATACCATGAATTTCATCGATTTCTTGTTGTAAACCTTGATTCAAATTTAAAATTTCACGTGCTTTAATGAGTAGTTTTAGTCCATGCTCGGTTAGCTTAGCTTCATTTTGATGGCGGTTAAAAAGTTGCAAATTCCATTCTTTTTCTAAGCTTTTAATGGTATGAGAAACAGCAGATTGTGAAATTTGAAAGTGATCTGCTGTAAGCGTAAAACTTTGTAATTCAGCCAGTTTGGAAAAGATACTAAGTTGTGTAAATGTCATATTTAAATTTTTCATTCAAGATGAGTGAAAGCTCATATAAATATGAGTACTTATAAGTTTAATGTAATATTATTTTTAAATAGAATTCAACATATTCAAGAAAATTTAATCCCATATCATGTCTTTACTTATATTCGTTGCACTGTTTCCATTAATTGCTCTCATTGCCATGGGTTATATTGTAAAAAGAACGGTTTTTGTTGAAGATAGCTTTTGGAGAAATGCCGAAAAAATTAATTATTATGTATTTTTTCCTGTCATGCTATTTTCAAATTTGGCAGAAGCGGATATTAAATTAAATGCAATTCAAAATGTAATTGCGACTATTTCAATTGTTTTTATTATTGCACTAGTTGCATTGTATACCTTAAAAGCAGTCTATAAAACGAGAGCTCAGCAGTTTGGGGTATATGTACAAAGTAATTTACGCTTTAACTCATATATAGGTTTAGCTGTAGTTGCTTCATTATTTCACCAACAAGGGATGACTGTTTTTGCCATTCTTTTGGTTTTAGGTATTCCCATTGTTAATGTGTTCTCTGTATTAGCACTGACAAATTCAGGGCAAATGAACTTATTACAAGTTGCAATTTCTTTGCTTAAAAATCCATTAATTTTAGGTGCATTAGTTGGTGGAATATTTAATTTAAGTGGATTGCAGTTGTGGGGTGGTTTATCTGCATTTATAAAGCAGTTAGCTGTGTGTAGTTTGCCATTAGGTTTAATGTGTGTAGGGGCTGCATTAAGCTTTAAAGATTTAGGCTCAAACTTATTATCTTTATGGGTCAATACTTTTTCACGGTTATTAATTATGCCAACCTTGGCATATTTTACATGTAGTTTTTTAAATATTCCTCAACTTGAAATGCAAGTTTTAGTCTTATTTTTTGCCTTACCAACAGCTTCATCATCCTATATTTTAACTAAAGTTTTAGGTGGAAATAGCCAATTAATGGCAGGAGTCATTAGCTTGCAAACAGTGATTGCCGCATTTACTTTGCCTATTATTTTGTATTTTATTTTTTAAGGGATTATTTTTGAAAAAGCAGGTGAAATCACCTGCTTTTAACTATATTTCTTAATCATAAAGCCTATAAATACCAGAGAATCTTTCACATTTTTTTTGTGAAGTTTTGACCTGTAAATAGGCTTTCGTATAATTAAATGTGTATTTACAGTCATTTTCATTATTTGTAATTTCAGTTTTTTTCTCAGTTGTTGAATAAGCTAAGAAGGGAATAGTTTGCTTTTCTAATTTATTGTTTGGATTGCGGTATGCAATACCTTCAATTTTGATATTGTTTTTCGTGAGTTGGTGAATTTGTAGATGAATAGGTTGTGCTGCAATTTTACCATTTTCATATTTTAGGTAGTGCTGCGTTAAGCTTTGATTCATTGATGTGTAAAAGTTTAATTGTTCCAAACGAGCATCAAACTGCTGTTTATAGCAATCAAAACTTTTACATTGTTTTAGCTGTTGCAACCAAAGTTTTTCAGTATCTTGAATTAAGCGAATTGGAGCATCTGTAATCAAGTTTGTTTTTAATGTACTTTCTTTAAATAAGTGAAGTTCTTTTGAATATTTATCTGAACATATTTTCTTTAAAGAAGAATCATCAGTATTTGAGCAATTTAAACCCTGTGCAAATAATGAAGATGAATATATACATCCCAAAATAAAAGTTGAGCCTAAATATTTAAAAAGATTAATGTCTGTTTTCAACAGCATGATCGCTTATACTTTAATTCGCTTATATGCTTACTATATCGAAATAGAAAGCATGAATACAAGATTTCAAAAATTTATTTATTAAGGAGCCAGATGTGGTCGCACAAATTCGAATTGGACAAGGACTTGATGTTCACGCATTTGAAGAGGGTGATTTTGTTACTCTGGCGGGCATTCAAATTCCTCACACGCAAGGTTTAAAAGCACATTCAGATGGTGATGTTGTATTACATGCCTTATGTGATGCTTTATTAGGTGCATTAGCTTTGGGTGATATTGGTCAGCATTTTCCAGATACAGATCCAAATTTTAAAGGTGCAGACAGTAAAGTCCTTTTAAAACATGTATATCAACTGATTTTAGACCGTGGCTATGTTTTGAATAATGCAGATATTACGGTTGCATGTGAGCGTCCAAAATTAGCAAAACATAATTTAGAAATGCGTCAAAGTATTGCAAATGTTTTAGATGTCGATGTTACTCAAATTAGTATTAAAGCAACAACGACAGAACAACTTGGATTTACAGGACGTCAGGAAGGAATTTTATCTACAGCAACAGTGCTGATCGCTCATTCTAAATGATCTGAATGAGCTAGCTCTTGTTGCAGGTCTTGTGTTGCTTTACGACCTTGAAGTTGTAAAGCAACAGCATGAATAAGACCTGTCCAGGTTTCATTCGGTTCCCAAATTTTATGCAATTCTTCTTGTGCAGTTGGCATATCAATATCCATATAATATTGGCGATATAAATACATTAAACTTGCAACACGATAGTTTTTTGCACAGTGAATCCAAACCATTTGAGTTTGTACAAGGTGATTGATGAGGTCTAAAATAAAAAGACATTGATCATCTGAAGGGGTATCCCAAAGTACGGGGATATGAAAATAATTTAAGCCTAACTCTAAACAAATACGATCTTCTTGCTCTAAACGTGGTTCAGCATCTGCTAAAGCAAGGTTAATAACAGAAGTTACGCCATATTCTTTAATGGCTTGAAGTTGCTCTCTTGTAGGTTGGCCAGAACTAAATAAATGATCATGAATAAATTGAAAATTTGAAACTTCACATAATTTATTCGCTATTTCATTCATAATTATTGCTTCTATAAGAGTAATATAAAAATACTACTATAAAGCAAAATGCCATCATAAAGATGGCATTTTAAACTTTTTGTACAAATTAGCGGTTTGGTAGTACGTCTTTTAGTGCAGCGTCCATTTCTAAAAGAGCTTGTTCAGTTGTATCCCAATCGATACAGCCATCAGTTACTGATTTGCCATATTCAAGATCGCATAAGTTTTCAGGAATATCCTGACGACCACCTTTTAGGTGACTTTCGACCATAATACCGACAATAGATTTATTACCATCTAAAATTTGTTCTGTCAGGTTTCTAAGAACAAGAGGTTGTAAGTACGGGTCTTTATTTGAGTTTGCATGGCTTGCATCAATCATAATTTTGTTACTTACTTTTGCTTTAGCTAGGGCAGCTTCAGCTTCAGCAACAGAGCCTGCATCATAGTTAGGTTTACCATTACCGCCACGTAAAACAACGTGTGCGTATGGGTTACCACTAGTACGAATAACAGAAACTTGACCTTGTTCATTCAAACCAAGGAAGCTGTGGCTATGTTTAACCGATTGCATTGCATTTGTCGCAACTGTTAAACCGCCATCTGTACCATTTTTAAAGCCAACAGGTGATGAAAGACCTGAAGACATTTCACGGTGTGTTTGACTTTCTGTTGTACGTGCACCAATTGCAGACCATGAAATTAAATCTTGGTAGTACTGTGGCGAGTTAGGGTCGAGTGCTTCAGTTGCACAAGGTAAGCCTTTTTCATTTAATTCAACAAGAAGCTTACGACCTAAACGAAGACCTTTTTCAATATTGAATGAATCATTCATGTCTGGGTCATTAATAAGACCTTTCCAACCAACAGTTGTACGTGGTTTTTCAAAATAAACACGCATAACAATGTATAAAGTATCTTTTACTTTTTCACTTAATACTTTTAAACGGTCTGCATATTCATGTGCTGCAACAGGGTCATGAATAGAGCATGGACCAATCACAACAAAAAGACGTTTATCTTGACCATTTAGAATATTACGAATTGTCTCACGACCGTGTAATACTGTTTGATAGGCAGTTTCAGTCAAAGGTAGTTCAGTTTTTAATTGTGCTGGAGTTACAAGTGGTTGAATATTACTGATATTCACGTCATCGATGTCTGGCTGTGTAATTTGATTTGACTGTAGTGTATTCATTGCCGTCACTGGTTTGATCATACAAGAGGTTGTTTAATAGTCCGAATATAACATGAATGCTATGCAATTTTGTTATAAAAAAGACGAATACTACTTTGAAAAAAAAGTGATGAATCTGTAAGTTAAATTAACCAAGCTGTGTTTTTTCAATGGTTAAAATCATCGCGCTGGTTGGTTTTTCAACTGGTTTTGACTTTATAGGGTTAATCATAAAGTTAATACCTATAGCAAATAAGGTAATTCCTAAAATTTTACGAATAATTTTTTCAGGCATACGAGAACTGATTAAAGTTCCTATTACAATAGCTGGAATAGAGCCACACAGTAGCCATCCTAGTAAGGCAAAATCTACATTGCCTGAGCTCATGTGTCCTAAACCTGCAACTAAGGTGAGTAGTACAGCGTGAACAACATCTGAGCCAATAATACGAATCATGGGTAAATTAGGGAACATTAGAATAAGCGCCATAATGCCAAAAGCACCTGCACCTACTGAAGATAATGTCACAAATACACCGAGTACAATTCCCATGAAAATAATATATGGGCGTTTACGTTTCGCTTGTTGTTTTATGGCATCAATATCATTTGTGAGTTCTGTTTGATTTTGTTTACGTAATTTATTGAAGAATTTTTCAATAGAGCCACGAAAGACAATTGAAATACCTGTCAGTGTAAGCATGAAACCCAATACTGTAGTTAAAACAGCTTTATAGTTTGCAGATTGACTTAAATAATTTTCTAATACCCAGTGTGTTGCAAAAGATGCTGGAATACTTCCTACAGCAAGCCAAATGACAATTGGCCATACAATATTCATTTTTTTTGCATGTACTAAAGAACCACAAAACTTAGAAATTGCGGCATAAAGTAAATCTGTACCAATAGCAATATGTGGTTCAATTTTATAAAGGCTAATTAGAATTGGCGTCATGAGTGAACCACCACCGACACCTGTTATTCCTACACAGAAACCAACTAAAACACCTGCTAAAATAAACTCGATCGGACCAGCCATGAAAAAATGCCAATTATGAAAAAACGTGCATATCTTATGACTTTCATAGATAAGCTGTTGTCTTGATTATAGATTTGCTTATGAGTAAAAAAGATAAAGATACATTAGGGTTTTCAAATATTGCCTAAAGATTGTAGTAAATATACGGTGCATATTTGATTGAAAGTAAGTGGAATTATCGTGATTTTAATAAGTAAAATGGACTATTAGATATGATTGGCGTGAATGCAGTACTTTATGACTTAATGAAAATAGAATTGTTATTTTGATTTAGATCACGTAATGAGGTCTATTTATTTAAGAGTTTTATTTTCAATAAATCGTATAAAAAATATAGAATTAATGGCTTAGCTAAGGTGAAAAAAATATATAAAAGAGATCAAAACTTAATAAAATTAATATCGAAATGAACCACTTTGTCGATGAATATAAAATGCTTTAATGGGATACGTAAGTGGTATGACGTTTGTAAATGTTAGCCATAAAATAGAAAAAATTATCTAGATAAAATAAGAATAGAAGGCGAAGTAGTTATTGATTTTGAAGTCTATGCTAAAATTGAAATAAATATCAAAAGTAAAGGATAGACACTTGCAAAATCGGAAGCTAAAAATTGGAATCGTGGTTGGTGAAGTTTCGGGAGATACACTCGGAGCTAAATTAATGCGTAGTTTTCGAGAGCAAGGTATTGATGCAGAATTTGAGGGTATTGGTGGTCCACAAATGATTGCTGAAGGCTTCAAAAGTGATTATCCAATGGATATTTTATCTGTTATGGGGATTGTGGAAGTCCTTAAAGATATTAAAAAACTTTTTGCTGTACGGGATGGGTTAGTTGAAAAGTGGACTAAAAATCCTGTAGATATCTTTATTGGTATTGATGCGCCAGATTTTAATTTACGTTTATCTAAAACGATTAAGCAAAAAAATTTACCGATTAAAACAGTTCAATATGTAAGTCCATCTGTTTGGGCTTGGCGTCAAGGGCGTGTACACGGCATTAAAAAGTCAATTGACTTAGTGCTTTGTTTATTTCCATTTGAAAAATCTTTTTATGAAAAATTTGATGTACCTGCCGCATTTGTAGGACATCCGTTGGCAAGTCAGTTGCCTTTAGAAAATCCAATTCAAGCTGCAAAAGAGGAACTAGGATTAAATACGCATGATAAGCATATTGCTTTGTTGCCGGGAAGTCGCCGTGGGGAAATTGAACGTCTTGGACCTTTGGTTTTAGATGCAGCTCAAATTGTTTATCAAAAGCATCCTGAATACATATTTCTTATTCCTGCCATTAATGATGCACGAAAACAGCAAATAGAAGCATTATTGGAAAAATATCCATCAAATTTTAAGCAAAATGTGAAGCTTTTAGAAAATAATCATACGGAGTCTAAAATTGGACGACAGGTGATGAATGCTTCGAATATCATTGCTTTAGCATCAGGTACGGCAACATTAGAGGCTATGCTTTTACATAGACCTATGGTGACGTTCTATAAGTTGAATTGGTTAACGTATGTTATTGCTAAAATGCTAATTAAAATTCCATATTATTCTTTGCCTAATATTATTGCAGGTAAGAGAATTATTAAAGAGTTGATTCAGGATGATGCAACACCTGAACAATTGGCAACAGAAATTGAAAAGCTCATGAATGACGAAACCGCACAGATTCAAGTGATGCAGAACCTAACCATGCATAAAAAACTCTTATCAGGAAATAATGAAGATCCAGTAAAAGTGATTTTAAATTTACTCTAAGTTTATATAGTAATTAAAAATCGAGCCAAAGTGCTCGATTTTTTTTATGAGTGAATAAATACAAAATAGCCTAAGCAAAAATATGAATTATTTCTTTTTTTAAAAACTTATGCCGACTATTTTCAACTAAATCTTTATGCCAATACATCCCAACATTCAATTCAGGAATGTCCACAGGAACATCAAAAAATTTAAGCTTATTTGAAAATTGTAAATGCATTAAGACATTCTTAGGAATGGTCAAAATTGCATGAGGATATTGTTCCAAAATTTGTAATGCTGTTGAGTAATGCTGACAGCGCAAAAAAACTTGTCTGGAATATTGTTGTTTCGCAAGATAAATATCTTCAACCAGCATACCTACGCGACGTGAAGAAACACCAATATGAGGTGAGTTTAAATAAATCTCTTGATCAATATATTTGAGTTGTGAGCATGCAACAAAATAGTCCGAAATTAGGGGAGTAAACTGAATTTTTTCATCAAAATGGCGTTCTAAATCTATTACAAAATCAATTTGTTGAGAGGCTAAATCTGCTAAAACTGTTTTGCGATCTAGCTTACTACTTAAAAATTGGATATCTAAATTATGCTGTTGAAAGTGTTGAACCAATTTTGGAAAAATCATCGGTTCAATTTCATCATGTATTGCAATTTTTAAGGTCTTTACCATATTTGGCTCAAACTCTTGTTTTTGAAAAGAAATACTTTGAATGGCAGAAAGAGCATTTTTAATAGATGGATAAATTTGCTCAGTAAAAGGAGTTGGCAGCATTTGATTATTTGCACGTACAAATAAATCATCATGTAGTTGCTGTCTTAATCGTTGTAAAGCATGACTTGCTGCAGACTGACTAATACATAATATTTGTGCTGCTTTAGATATGTTTTTATGCTCGTAAATAGCAATAAACAGAGGATATAAATTGATATCTATTTTATGAAAAAGTGATAAATCAATCGTATTTATATTATGAGTATTATTCATAGTGTTGTATTGAATCAAATCATTTCATTCATATTAGTTTTCGAGTTAATGTATGTAAAGGATTTCTAGTAAATATATAAAAGGATGCTGTCATGTTTGAACTTTCGGCACGTGCACAAGACTATTTAGAAAGAACGAAAAAATTTATAAAAGATGAGATAGAGCCTATTGAAGCCGACTTTTGGCATGAAGTTCATGAGTTGAATCAGGGGGCGGATTGGACAAAATGGCAGTGGCCAACGCAGCTAAAAGGCTTAAAAGATAAAGCAAAACAACAAGGTTTATGGAATATGTTCTTACCTTGTCCTGAACTCGGGCAAGGCTTATCTGTTCAAGAATATGCACATATTGCAGAAATTTCAGGTCGAAGTTTACTTGCACCTACCGTTTTTAATTGCAATGCACCCGATAGCGGAAATATGGAAGTACTTTGGCGTTATGGTTCAAATGCACAAAAAGAACAATGGTTAACACCACTTTTAGCAGGTGAAATTCGTTCAGTTTTTTGTATGACAGAACCTGCTGTTGCTTCAAGTGATGCAACTAATATGCAAGCAACGGCGGTTATTGATGGTAATGAAATTGTATTAAATGGTCGTAAATGGTGGTCTTCAGGTTTAGGCGATCCTAATGCAAAAGTTATTATTTTTATGGCACATACACCAGATGAAACAAAAGATCGTCATCATCAACATTCGATGGTTTTAGTTCCTGTAAATACAAAAGGTGTCAAAATTGAAAGAATGCTTCCTGTTTTTGGAGATTATGACGCACCTCACGGTCACGGCGAAGTGAGTTTTGATCATGTGCGTGTACCGATAGAAAACTTTATTGGTGGAGCAGGACAAGGTTTTGAAATTGCACAAGGTCGCTTAGGACCTGGTCGTATTCATCATTGTATGCGTTGTATTGGTGCTGCAGAAAAATCACTCGAGTTGATGATTGATCGAGGTATGAGCCGTACAGCTTTTGGTACAGAAATTTTAAAGCTTGGTGGTAACTTAGAGCGTGTAGCTGAAGCACGTGTGGCGATTGATCAAGCACGACTTTTAACATTATATGCGGCTTATAAAATGGATAAGCTCGGTAATATGGCTGCACTTACAGAAATTTCTGCCATTAAAGTGGTTGCACCCAGTGTTTTAGAAAAAGTTGTAGATATGGCAATGCAAATTCATGGTGGTGCAGGAGTTTCTCGTGATACACCACTGACAGGCTTTTTTGCACAAGCTCGATCTTTACGTTTGGCAGATGGTCCAGATGAAGTTCATAAAGGTATGATTGCAAAACTGGAATTGGCTAAACGTGGTTATCGTACTCAAAGACGTAAATAATTTATTGATATAAGTATATTTGTCTAAAATAGATATAAACATGTTATAAATTAATTATATACATATTTAAATTCAGGATTTAGGGAATAAAAATGTCCGTGATAGATGTAGGTGGAAATGTTCGAAATGGTGAGGAGCTTGATGTTCGTGCCGTGGGAAATTGGTTAATTGAACACGGAGAAGAAATTTTAGGTCCTGTAGACGTAACGCAATATGCAGGTGGAGCTTCAAATTGGACTTATCGACTTAAATATCAAAATGCTGATTTAATTTTACGTAGGCCACCGAAAGGAACAAAAGCAAAATCTGCACACGACATGGCACGTGAATATCATGTGCAACGAGCTCTTGCAGCATTTTATCCTGTCGTTCCTGAAATGGTTTTATTGTGTCAGGACGAAGCTGTTATTGGATGTGATTTCTATGTAATGAAACGTATTGAAGGTATTATTCCTCGTGCGAATTTACCCAAAGAAATTAATTTTAATGAACAGCAAATTCGTGAACTTTGTACCAATTTTATTGATAAATTAATTGAGCTACATCAAGTTCCTTATGAAGGCACAGATCTTGAAAAACTAGGTAAAGGTGAAGGATATTGCCGTAGACAAGTAGAAGGATGGGATCATCGTTATGAAAAAGCTAAAACATTAAATGTTCCATCTTTTAAATATGTACGTCAGTGGTTAAATGACAATATTCCGAATGATTCAAGAACTTGTGTGATTCATAACGACTGGCGTTTTGATAATCTTATTTTAGATCCTGAAAATCCATCCAAAATTATTGGTGTATTGGATTGGGAAATGGCAACGCTGGGTGATCCTTTAATGGATTTAGGTTCAGCTTTAGCCTATTGGGTTGAAGATTCAGATAATCCAATTTTTAAAGCAACGCGTCGTCAGCCTACACATTTAAAAGGTATGTTTACGCGTGCTGAAGTGGTTGAATATTATTTAAATAAAACAGGTTTAAAAACGGATAATTGGACATTCTATGAAGTATTTGGCATTTTCCGTTTAGCTGTTATTGCGCAGCAAATTTATTATCGTTATTACCATAAACAAACCAATAATCCTGCATTTAAAGATTTTTGGATTGTAATTCATGCCCTACATATTCGTGCTTTAAAACTTATTGGCTTACAGAAAATTGAAGCGAATGAAGTTGCACAAAAATACATGACTAAATTTAAAGAGTTGATGCATAAATGACGACTATTTATCTTGTTCGCCACGGACAAGCTTCTTTCGGTGCTGAAAGTTACGATAAATTATCTCCTAAAGGTGAAATTCAAGCACAAGAATTAGGAAAATATTTAAAGAAGCTATTGAAAGAAGAGCCTTATATTGTTTCTGGTTCTATGCAAAGACATCAGCAAACAGCAAGAATTTCTTTAGATGAATTTTTTCCAACAGCAAATATTCATACAAATGCTGGTTGGAATGAGTTTGATCACCGACAGGTTTTTGAAAAATATGATCCAAAATTTTCAAATCCAACAATCTTAAAAGAAAGTATTGCAGCTGCAGAAAATCCTGAGCAGTTTTTAACTGATATTTTTGTAAAAGCAGCAAAGCGTTGGACGAGCAATGAATATCATGATTATGATGAATCTTGGATTGATTTCCAAACTCGAGTGACTGGAGCTTTGACAGAGCTTTGTAATGAGTTGGCGGAAAAAAAACCTAAATATGCTGTTGTCTATACATCTGGCGGAGTTATTTCATTTTTAATGGGATATTTACTCGGTTTATCTGAAGAAAAAACGTTTAATTTAATGTGGGCAATTGCGAATACGAGTATTACAACTTTAAATTTGGTGGGTAACGAACCGCGACTTTTAAGCTTAAATGAACATCATTATTTAAAAGCAATTGATCCAAAATTACTGACATGGGTTTAAGGTAAATATAAAGATAGGGAAAATAGCCATGACAAAAACAATTTTAATTACAGGTGCGAGTTCAGGAATTGGTGCTGGCATGGCACGTGAATTTGCACAAAAAGGATATAACTTAGCTATTTGTGCAAGACGTCTAGAGCGTTTAGATGCTTTAAAACAAGAGTTAGAATCTGAATACGCCATTCAAGTCAGTACCAAAGTATTGGATGTGACCAATTATGAACAAGTTTTTGAAGTTTTTAGAGCTTTTAAAAAAGAACTTGGAAGCATAGATCGTATTATTGTAAATGCGGGTATTGGTGATGGACGTCGTATTGGAAAAGGTCATTTTGACATTAACCGTGCAACAGTAGAAACTAATTTTATTTCTGCACTTGCCCAGTGTGAAGCGGCTGTTGAAATATTCCGTGAACAAAAATATGGGCATCTTGTCGTGATTTCATCTATGAGTGCTGTTCGTGGAATGCCTAAACATTTAACTGCGTATGGTGCAAGTAAAGCGGGTGTTGCTGCTTTAGCTGAAGGTATTCGCGCTGAATTATTAAATACACCAATTAAAGTAACAACCATTTTCCCTGGTTATATTCGTACAGAAATTAATGAAGGTGCTAAAAAGCTACCTTTTGAAGTGGATGAAAAAACAGGTTCACGTTTGCTTGCAGCTGAAATTGAAAAAGCACCAGCTAAAGCTTATGTACCTAAGTGGCCTTGGCTACCTATTGGTTTAGCAATGAAAGTATTACCATTAAGCTTGGTCAATAAATTAGGTTAACAAAGTTAATTTCATTCATTGAGTAAAAAGGGGCGAAAGCCTCTTTTAAGCATCGGCATGTTTAGCAATATAAAAACAAACCATAGAAATTGCGCTTGCTATAACTAAAATTAAAGCTGCGGAAAATGCAGGGTTATCGCCAATTCCACTTAAAGATGTACATATTGCACCAATTGCCATTTGGGTAAATCCATATAAGCCAGATGCCGAACCTGCAATTTTAGGATTTACATTTAATGCATTGGTGAGAGTTGCCGTAGATGTTAATCCAACGCCAAAACAAAAGCTCACCACAGGTACCATTAGGGTATATGGTGTTAAATAATTGATATAGGTAAAGCCAAATAATATCAAAGCAAAAAATAAGCTAATACAACAGCCCATAGTAATCATTTTATTTAAGGTAATACGTGAGACTAATCGTGTAGATGTAAACGTACCTAACCAAACACCAACCATGATGAGTGCTAAATAAACACCAACATCATGAAGGGTGCCATGTAATTGATGTAAAACAATATAAGAGGAAACACCTAAAAAACCATAAAAGGCGGTTGTCGCTAAACTGCCGCCTAAGGTATAACCTAAAAACTTAGATGAAGTGATTAATTTACGATAATCAATAAAGACATTTTTAATGGATGTTTTATTCTTTTTATTGTGAGTTGTATCTTGGATAAAAATACATACTAATAGTAAATTCAATAAACCCAGTATCGATAAGAATACAAAAATACTTTTCCAACCTGAAATAGAAGCAAGGAATCCACCTAAAATAGGTGCTAATCCTGGACCAAACATCACCATCATATTCATAAATGAAAGGCGTTTGGTTGTTTCTATACCTGTAGATGTATCTCTAACAATAGCTCTACCTAATAATAATCCCGTACATCCACCTAATGCTTGTAAAAATCGCATGATAATTAAGAAATATAAATTATTAGCGAAAATTGCACCCAAACCCGCCAAGGTATATAAAATCATGCCAAAAATAAGAACAGGTCTTCGACCAATGCTATCTGCTAAAGGGCCGTAAATTAATTGTCCAAGTGCAAGACCCAATATATAAATACTTAAAGTAAGTTGTACTTGGTGCATATCTGCATGGAAATATTGACCTACTAAAGGTAAAACAGGCACAAAAATATGCATGGCCAATGTGCCACTGAGCGTTAGTATTGCTAAAAACCATAATGGAACGGTTTTTCCATACATCATATTTACGTGCCTTTATCGCTAAATTGCGAATGTTTCGTTTAGATGAAGTCTAGTTTGTATTGAAAACACATCATAGCTATTGTCATTATTTTCATCATAATTCAAACAAAACTGTAAAAATTAAAATAAAAAATACGATATTACGTATGATTTAAGATGGTGAATTAATGAGATGGATCTTTTGATAGAATGACTAAAAAATATATTTTAGAGCAACCAATCTAATTTAAAATCAATATGATGAAAAGATAATCAAATGAATGATGTTTTGATTAAAACAAGTTCCATTTTTATTAAAATACTTTAATGTACAAATGTTCATTAATTTAAGGTTCACCCATATGTCTTTTTCTTCAGAAATGACAGATCAGCAAAAAATTTCTAAAGTTAGATCTGTTGTGACTAAAGCAGGAGAAGATTTACGTCAGCGTTTTCCTATTCTTAAACATCAAAATTTTATTGGTGCAAGTATTTTATTTATTGCACTTGCAGGAATGATTTTATGTGCAGTGGGTTATGCGTATGATTATCTACCTGTATGGGCGTGTATTCCTTTAATTGCATTTTTTGCATCTTTAACACATGAATTAGAACATGATTTAATTCATTATATGTATTTTAAGAAAAAGCCTTGGGCTCATCATTTAATGATGGCATTAGTTTGGTTAGCACGACCTAACACAATTAGTCCTTGGTCACGTAGACGATTACATCTGCATCATCATAAATATTCTGGTTCAGAATTTGACTTAGAGGAACGTGGCATTAGTAATGGTATGCCGTGGGGGATTAAGCGTATTCTTGTTATTAGTGATCAATTGATGACTGTTTATTTACGTCCATTTAAAATGTATAAAATGATTGGTTTGTTTATTGAAAAACAACCTGAAAAAGAACGTAAAGTTGCACTTATTTCGCAATTACTTGGTTTTGTACCATTAAGCTTAATTTATTACGGTTTATGGTATGTATTTGTGATTTATCATGTAGTAAATGGTATTGCACCATTATTTGGGCAAACCATACATTGGTCTGCAACATTAATAAAAGCCATGCCAACAATTAACTTTTTAGCTGTTATTTGGATTATTCCTAATTTCGTACGTTCATTTAGCTTACAGTTTATTAGTTCAAATATGCATTATTACGGTGATATTGATCCACGGGATGTAATTAAGCAAACACAAGTGTTAAATCCGTGGTGGTTAATGCCATTCCAATTGTTTTGTTGCAACTTCGGTTCTACACATGCAATTCACCATTTTGTTGTAAAAGAACCGTTTTATGTACGTCAAATGACATCTAAAACAGCACATATAGTGATGAAAGAGGTTGGTGTTCGATTTAATGATATTGGCACTTTTAAACGTGTGAACCGTTGGAACTAAAATTAAACTTCCATCCATGAATATAAAATAATAAATCCTGCTATAAATGCGGGATTTATTATTTTATAGTTTGCAAAAAATATATTTTCAAAACTAAAACTTGTTTGTTATGAGCATTTTGGGTAATAAATTTTAGTATTTTAGACACTTTGGTCAATGTAGTTTAGCTCTTATTCATCATACAATTTTATACATAGAAAAATGTATAGATATCATTATGTTTTTAAAAGCTGCGACTATTGCATTAATACCTGCGCTTATTATTCAGGGCAAAAAAGTAAAGAAAAATACACCCAGATTACCTGAACCTGAAGGTTTACGTGATGGAGTAACAGGACAAGGGAAAAAGCTTTCAATTCTTATTTTAGGCGATTCTGCTGCGGCAGGTGTTGGTGTTGAAATACAAGATGATGCTTTACTAGGAGGCATATTATCTGAATTGAAAGATCATTATGAAATTACATGGAAACTTCATGCAAAATCTGGTGATGCAACGGCTCAAATTGTACGAGCAACAGAAGATTTACCAAATCAACACTATGATGTAGTTCTTACATCTGTTGGTGTTAATGATGTGACAAAATTAATGTCTGCAAATACTTGGATTAAAAAACAAGAAAAATTATATCAACTTATTCAGGATAAATTTCAACCAAATTTGGTGATTGCAGCAGGTGTTCCTCCTATGAATTTATTCCCAGCATTACCCAATCCTTTAGGTTGGCTGTTTGGTCAATATTCTAAAAAAATGAATGAGGAGCTTTCACAACTTGTAGAAAAAACACCGTATTTAGAGTGGATTGAGTACGATATTTTGAAATATCAGCATTTAAATTTACCTATGGCAAAAGATGGATTCCACCCAAGTAAGGAAATTTATCAAATTTGGGCAAAAGAAGTCGCGGATAAAGTGCGTAAAAACTTTTAATATAACAGTATAAAGAGTTGGGCAATAATGATATTGAAATGCAAAATCTAGACGTTGAAATAGAAACACATCCTTTAGAACCATTTTTACCTAAAAATGGGAAACTTCTTATGCTAGGGAGTTTTCCGCCACCAAAGACTCGATGGAAAATGGATTTTTATTATCCAAATTATCAAAATGATATGTGGCGTATATTTGGAATTTGTTTTTTTCAAGATAAAGATTATTTTTTAGATTTGCCAAATAAGAATTTTCATTTAGAAAAAATAATAGATTTTTTAAATGAAAAAGGTATTGGTATTTTTGATACGGCGTATCAAGTTAAGCGGTTAAAAGCCAATGCGTCAGATAAGTTTTTGCAAATTGAAACAGCGACAGATATACATTTACTATTAAGTGAAATGCCAAACTGCTTTTCTATAGTCACTACAGGTGATAAAGCAACTGATACGCTTATGCTATCTATGTCTGAAGGAACACCAAAGCCAAAAATTGGTGAATCCTCTACATGCTCATTTAATGATCGAAATTTAACGCTATATCGTATGCCATCATCATCTCGCGCATATCCATTGGCATTAGAGAAGAAGGCAGAAGCTTATAAACATTTATTTGAAGAAACAGGCTTACTTTAGGTAAGTCTATTTCTATAATTTGGGTTAGGCGAATTTTTTAGCTAAACCGACACATATAACAACCGCGATACTTATGATAATCATCGCGACATCAATATTTTCATGTAAAACTACAGCAGATATAAGCATACCAATAAATGGTTGTAATAATTGAATTTGTCCAACTTTTGCAATTCCGCCTAAAGCTAAGCCTTTGTACCAAAATAAGAAACCAATGAGTGTGCTAAATAAAGCAACATATATAAGGCTAATTATTGGTGCTATTTGAGTTGTTGAATAATGTGTAGGTGCATAAATAATAGAAAAAATTAACATGATAGGTAACATAATGGTTAAAGCCCAACATATCACTTGCCAGCCACCTAATTCACGCGAAAGCTTTCCACCTTCGGCATATCCCAAACCGCAAATAAGAACTGCTGCAATCATATATAAATCACCTATTTGTAAGACTGAACCTTGATCGTGTAGCAACATATATCCAGCAACAAAAGAACTTCCTAGAAGCGCAAAAAACCAAAACATCGGTTTAGGTTTTTCATTGGCGCAAAGCACAGCAAAAATTGCAGTAGAAAGGGGTAACATTCCAACAAAAACAATTGCTCTTGCAGCAGTTATTGTTTGTAAAGCAAATGCAGTCAAAAGAGGAAATCCAATGACTACACCTGAAGCAACAAGAAGTAGAGATTTGAATTGACGATAATTTGGAAAATTTTGTTTAGTCGCTATTAAAAAAATTAACCCAATAATTCCTGCAATAGATGAGCGAGCATAGGTCATGAATTCGGGGCTGAATTCCATTACACCAATACGTGTTGCAGGTAATGAACCAGCAAATATTACAACACCGATAAAACCATATAAAAAACCGTTATTTGTATTCGTCATTTTTCAATTCTCATGCATCTTCAAATTGATTAAACGACATTTAAGGTAAAGCTTGCATATACAATCCAATACAATTTAAAGTAACTGTTATGGTTTAAATTGCAGTACAATTTTTTAAAAAATATGAAATTAGATTATGTCTAAAACCAAAATAGAATCTGTTACGGAAATTATTCAATTACAAATTTCGAATAAAAGTTTAATTGCAGGTTCGAAACTGCCATCTGTGCGCCAATTTGCTCAACAAATGAATTGTTCCGTGTCTACTATTGTCGAAGTCTATGCACGTCTTGTTGCAAAAGGTGTTTTAGAGTCTCGTGCTGGTGCAGGTTATTATGTTTTAGGTAATAGACAGCATTATAATTTTGTTGAACAAGAGTTTAGTTATCAAAGAGAAGTCGATCCTCTATGGATTTCAAGGCAAGCTTTAGAAGCAAGTCGTGATACATTAAAACCGGGCTGTGGTTGGTTACCTGAAGCTTGGATGCCTGAGCAAACTATACGAAAAGCATTAAAACATGCAGCCAAATCGAGTACATCTTTATTAATAAATTACGCAGTACCACATGGGCACTTGCCACTTAGACAACTTATTGCACGTAAAAAAGAAATTTATGATTTAAAAGTACATCCAAATCAAATTCTTATTTCTGATTCTGCTACACAATCTATTGATCTTATTTTTAGGCTTATTTTAAAAGCAGGAGATGTCATTTTAATTGATGATCCTTGTTATTTTAATTTTCAAGCTTTAATTAAAACGCATCATTTGAAAGCGGTTACTATACCATTCACACAAAATGGACCAGATATAGAAAAATTTAAGCAGGCTCTTAGTTTAAAGCCCAAAATTTATTTAACAAATACAGGTATTCATAACCCAACGGGAGCTATCCTTTCCTTACATACAGCGTATCAAATTGCAAAATTGGCTGAACAAGCAAATTTAACCATTATTGAAGATGAAATATTTTCAGATTTTGAATACACTCCTGCGCCTAGATATGCCTCATTAGCAGGTTTTGAGCATGTCATTCAAATTGGTAGTTATACAAAAACCTTATCTGCTGCTGTACGTTGTGGTTATATTATTTCTAATTTAAAACTCATTGATGCTTTAATAGATTTAAGAATTTCAACAAATTTTAGTAATAGTAATTTAAATGCAGAAATTATTTATCAATCATTAATGGATACAAGTTTCCCTAAGCACATTGATTGGCTTAAAAAACAGCTACTCAAATTTACCAAAGATACGATAATTAAACTTGAAAAATTAGGTATTGAACCGTGGATTATTCCTAAAGCAGGAATTTTCATTTGGTGTAAATTGCCCAAAGGGATTCATGCTTCAAAGCTTTCACAATTATGCTTAAAACAAAGCATCATTCTTGCACCTGGTAATGCTTTTAGCCAATCTGAAGGTGCAGAATGTTATATGCGTTTTAACGTTGCACAATGTATAGATCAAAAAATATTTGATGTACTTGAAAATGCTATTGACGAATTAAAGCAAGAAAACACAAGACTAAATTAATTATCATATTCAACATAATCCCAAAGGTTTAATCGCGCTTTAATTTCTTTACGTAAATTTGGAAGCATTGCTAAAAGTGTTCCATCAAGCCATAAAATTAAGGCTTGTGTTGAAAGTTTTTGTTCTGCTTCATCAACTAACTGAGCACCTTTAACAATAACTAATGTTTCATTATTCGCAGGAGTTTCTATACCTTTAAAGAGTACTTGTAATTCATGACCAGTATCTTGAATTAACCATTCCAATTCAATTTGAATATTATGATTAGACTTTAAGATGACTTGTCCTTCGAGTATTTCATTATCACTTTCACAATCATGATCTACTCGAACTTTAGATAAAAACCATTCTTGCCGGCTTAAATCATTTAAAGTTTGGAAGGGGGTTAAGATATTACTTAAATTGAATTGGCGACTTAAATCAAAAAATTGCATTACAGATAAACAAATGGGGAGATATAAAATGTGAATTTTAAATTATTTCTACTTTCAACGAAATACAAAAATAAAATTTGCTTATATTTTAACTAAAACACCTATAAAGAATAAAAATGTGTATTTGTTGTCATTACATTAGCCATTCAATAGGTAGGTATGAGACAGCTTTAAAGGCAAAACGCTGAAAATTAGTGGTTTCAGGTTCTGTTTGATAAATGACGGTAGAGCCATCTAATTTGTACTCTAACCAAATTAACTCACCATTTTTATCAAGTTTTAATTCGTATGCAATTTTAGGTAAGTATTCATTTAATTTGTGTTGGATTTCTTGTTGTAATGGATCAGATTCAATCACTAAACCAACTTCAGTATTTAAGTGAACGGATCTGGGGTCAAAATTAAATGAGCCAATAAAGACCATGCCATCAATATCAAAAAATTTTGCATGCAAGCGAGATGCATTCTTATTTTTAGCTGGAATAACATTACCTGTCGCGACTTCATACCATGTACGCTTTTTTCGCTCTATATAAGGTTTAAATTCATATAACTGTACGCCAGATTGCAATAAGCTTTTTCTATACTTTTGATAAAAAGCATGGACAACAGGAACATCATTAGCCAAATAGGAGTTGGTTAAAACACGGGTAGCAATATTATTTTTCTGAAGATTTTGTAAATATTCCAAACCTTTTTGCTGCGGAACAAAATAGGCTGAAACTAAGTCTAGATGCTTTTGAGGTTGTCCCATAATATTGAAAATTTGTGTAGAAATAAGTTCTTCTTTCTTTATTGTCCCTCTGATTTTATTGGGCGAGTCTGCGACTAAATGTACTTTAGCCCAGCGAATAGCACTACTTTTTAATGTGCTACGAATTAGTTTTTCAGCATTATAAATTTTTTGTTCTTGTTGTGTTTTTCTTAAACCATCTAACTCATATTTTTTACGTAAAACTTTTAAATCTTCAGATGAACTTTCACCTAATAATTGTTGAACAGAATAGCTTAAATGATCATTCCAAAAGCTGTTAAATAAAGAATTTGCTTCTAATACTGGTGTGCCATAAAACATAATATCAAGATCGGTGAATTGAAACTGATCGCTCGCATCGAAATATTCACGGCTAATGTTGCGTCCACCTGTTACCGCAATAACACCATCACCAACAATCAATTTATTATGCATACGATGATTGATCTTTTTTAATCTAAATAAATAGTCTATTGCGCGTAATTTTCTAAACTTATATGGGTTGAATAATTTAATTTCAAAATTTGGATGTTGAGCAAGTTTCTGTAATGTCGAATCTAATTGTGTACCATTCTGATCATCAATTAACAGCCTTACTTTTACACCTCTATCCGCTGCTTTTAAAAGCTCTGAAAGTAATAGGCGTCCAATACTGTCATTTTCCCAAATGTAATATTGTAAATCTATGCTGTGTTTGGCTTTATTAATAATATGTAATCTAGATGCAATACTTAAAAGAGCATCATCTAAGGCTAAATATGCAGTTAAATTTTGCTCAAGTTTTGCATTAAAGTTTTCCCCATGTAGCCAATAATCGCTGTTTTCTTTTAAATCTATAGGCTGAATATGTTCTTTTTCGACCGCTCGATTCATGGGTACATCACATCCTGTAAGTAATATGAATAATATTGTAATTTTAAGCGTTTTTTTAATTTCCATAGAAAGTAGATTCATGTGAATCATTAAATCTCATTTCTCTTTAATATAACGTATGTTAAAGGTTGAAACTGAGAATAAAATAACGATACTGTAAATTATCTGTAAGTCAGTAACTCAATAAAGGAATGCATTACATGAAATCTCGTGCAGCTGTCGCATTTGCTCCAGGTCAACCATTACAAATTGTTGAAATTGATGTAGCACCACCTAAAGCTGGTGAGGTATTGGTCAAAATCACCCATACAGGGGTTTGTCATACGGATGCTTTCACTTTATCTGGTGATGATCCTGAGGGTATTTTCCCTGCAGTTCTTGGTCATGAAGGAGCGGGTATTGTTGTCGAAGTTGGAGAAGGTGTCACAAGCGTTCAAGTTGGTGATCACGTTATTCCACTTTATACCGCAGAGTGTGGCGAATGTTTATTCTGTAAGTCTGGTAAAACGAACTTATGTACATCTGTTCGTGCAACACAAGGTAAAGGTGTAATGCCTGATGGCACAACACGTTTCTCTTATAATGGTGAACCTATCTATCATTATATGGGCTGTTCGACATTCTCTGAATATACAGTTGTTGCGGAAGTTTCTTTGGCAAAGATTAATCCTGAAGCAAATCCAGAACATGTATGTTTATTGGGTTGTGGGGTAACGACAGGTTTAGGCGCTGTTAAAAATACAGCCAAAGTTCAAGAAGGTGACACAGTTGCAGTCTTTGGTTTAGGTGGTATTGGTCTTGCTGTTGTACAAGGTGCTCAAAAAGCTAAAGCAAGTCGTATTATTGCAGTCGATACAAACCCAGAAAAATTCAAACTAGCTGAAGAGTTTGGAGCAACTGATTTTGTAAATCCAAAAGATTTTGACAAGCCTGTTCAAGAAGTCATCGTTGAAATGACAGGTTGGGGTGTAGATCATTCATTTGAATGTATTGGTAATGTGAATGTGATGCGTTCTGCGCTTGAATGTGCTCACCGTGGTTGGGGGCAATCTGTCATTATTGGTGTTGCAGGTTCTGGACAAGAAATTTCAACTCGTCCATTTCAACTTGTTACAGGTCGTACTTGGAAAGGTACTGCATTTGGTGGTGTAAAAGGTCGTTCACAACTTCCGGGTATGGTTGAAGAAGCAATGAAAGGTGATATTAAACTTGAACCTTTTGTTACGCATACAATGGGCCTAGATAAAATTAATGAAGCATTTGATTTAATGCATGAAGGTAAATCCATTCGCTCTGTTGTACATTTTTAAAATAAGTATTGATTGTAAAAAAGCCTAATTTATTAGGCTTTTTTACATTTTATGAAAGGTATATTTAAAAATGTAATGGTTGAGCGCAATCATCGAAGATTTGTCTTAATTTTAAGATTAAACAAAAAATAGCTTGTCAAAGCCTTTAACTACAGGTATTTTGTTGGAAAGCTTATTTTTAATTGATGAAAAGATGTTAAAGCAACCTGTAATTTCAAACGCAACTTATTATTTTTGGCAATTTAGATAATTGCCTGAACGCGTTTGGGCTAACAAAATAGGTTGCCCACAAGTTTATACCTGATTGGGGCAACCCAATCGGGTTTTTTTATATCTTTTGATTTATATTTTGGAGAATTTTAATGAATACATTTACTTTGTCATATTTTAGCAACTCTTATTGGTTTTACTTTAGTCAACTTATGACGCAATCCACAAGACCCAATATGCTCAAATAAATGATCGGACTGAAAAATGCAGTCCAAAGGAATGAAGAATGAATGCTTTAGTAACGACATTAGAAAAAGAAATAAAGAAAGAAACGACTTTAAGTTTACCAACAGCGCTAAAGGCTGCTTTACCACTATCTGCAAAATTAGCGCAGCAAATTTTAGAACATCGTCAAACTGTGCAAAACATCTTAGATGGGAAAGATAAACGCTTAATGGTAATTACAGGACCATGTTCAATTCATGATCCTATTGCAGTGCTTGAATATGCTGAAAAACTATTAGAATTACAAGCACAAGTATCTGATCAAATTTTCCTTGTTATGCGTGCATATATTGAAAAACCACGTACCACTGTGGGATGGAAAGGCTTTTTATACGATCCAAACTTAGATGGATCTGCAAATATGCAATTGGGCTTAGAAAAATCTCGTCAACTATATTTGCAGCTTATTGAGATGGGGCTACCTATTGCCTCAGAGATATTAAGTCCAATGGCAACAGCATATTTTGATGATTTATTGGCTTGGGGTGCAATTGGTGCAAGAACAAGTGAGTCACAAATTCACCGTGAAATTTCAAGTCACATGCCATTTAGCATTGGTTTCAAAAATGGTACAGATGGTTCAATTCAAATTGCATTAGATGCCATTCAATCTGCATCAAATGAACATCAATTTTTAGGCATGAGTCAATCTGGATTACCTTCATTAATTGAATCTAAAGGTAACCCACATGCACATTTAATTTTACGTGGTTCAAATACAGGCGTTAACTTCACACTTGCTGAAATTGAAAAAATCAAACAAAAAGCAAAAGGTGAATTACCCGCATTAGTTATTGATTGTAGCCATGGTAATAGTGCTAAAAATCCGTTAAATCAACCTGACGTGTTAAAAACAATTGTAGCGGAAAGATTACAAAGCAATGTACGTGGTGTAATGCTTGAAAGTCATTTAGTTGATGGTAATCAAAAAATTTCATGTGATATGACTTATGGACAATCGGTTACAGATGGTTGCTTAGGCTGGGAAAAAACAGCACAACTTTTAAACGAGGTTGCTGAAAATTTAAGATGTAATGAAATTAAATTAAGTGCTTAAATTATTGTTTGTCCAAAAAAACCTCTAAAATTTAGAGGTTTTTTTAATTTTAAGATAAAAAACAATGCAAAATATAAAATAATTATCATTTATATGAATAAATGTGAGTTAATTCAATTAATAGCATATTGTAACATGATGAAAATTATAAGAATATGATTTTAGATAAAAGTTAAAATGTTGTTTATTAAGGCAATATTTAAAAATACTTCATATATTTTAAAGTGAAACTACTTAATGTACACCACAGAATTGCTCGACGAAGCGCGTAAATTTATGTTTCATATGCTCACAAAAGTTGTTGAGTATGGTGGATCTGATTTATTTATTACCGCAGATTTCCCACCTAGCATTAAACATCAAGGTTTAATGAAAGCATTTGGTCAGCAAGAGTTAACGGCGGAAAAAACAAAGTTATTTGCTTACAGTTTAATGAATGAACGTCAGCGAGCAGAGTTCGAATCTGAGCTTGAGTGTAATTTTGCGATTAGTATTCCCAATGTTTCTCGTTTTCGTGTAAATATTTTTCAACAGCAACTTAATGTTGGTATGGTAATTCGTACTATTACCGCAGAAATTCCAAATTTTGAAAAACTAAAGCTTCCTGAAACCTTAAAAAGCGTAATTATGGAAAAGCGCGGTTTGGTCTTGGTGGTAGGTGGTACTGGTTCAGGTAAATCTACATCTTTAGCTGCAATGATTGACTATCGAAATGAAAATTCGGCAGGGCATATTATTACTGTAGAAGATCCTGTTGAGTATGTACATAAGCATAAAAAATCGATGATTACGCATCGTGAAGTAGGTGTAGATTGCCACTCTTGGCACAATGCTTTAAAAAATACATTACGCCAAGCGCCAGATGTAATTTTAATTGGTGAGATTCGTGATACAGAAACCATGGAACATGCAATTGCTTTCGCGGAAACAGGGCATTTATGTTTAGGTACACTTCACTCAAATAACGCCAACCAAACACTTGACCGTATTATTAACTTCTTCCCAGAAGAACGCCGTAATCAATTGCTTATGGATTTATCAAGTAATTTAAAAGGCATTATTTCGCAGCGTTTAATCCGAACTCAGGATGGTAAGGGACGTCGAGCTGCTGTTGAAATTATGCTGAATACGCCATTAGTTTCAGATTTAATTCATAAAGGCAATTTCCATGAATTAAAAGAAGTGATGTCTCGTTCACGTGAATTGGGTATGCAAACCTTTGACCAAGCGCTATTCGATTTATATAACTATGGCGAAATATCATATGAAGAAGCATTACGTAATGCAGATTCATTGAATGAATTACGCCTACAGATTAAATTGAAATCTACACGTCAAGATTCAGCTATTCCTGCAGAATCCTCATCATTCACAATGAATAAATCTGATGATGCTTAATTTTTATAATTTTAAGTAGTATTTGAATAAAAAAGGCATCTAAATAGATGCCTTTTTATTGAGTATTCACTTATATTTTAATTATAAGCCAGCTTCATATTGTTCAGCAGAAAGTAAGTTTTCAATATCTGCAATATTGTCAGGTTTGATTTTATAAATCCAACCTTTGCTATATGGTGCATCATTTACAAAATCGGGATCATCTTCTAAGTCAGCATTCACTTCTACAACTGTACCTGAAATAGGTGCGTGAATATCTGAAGCAGTTTTTACAGATTCCACTACACCTGCTTGTTCACCCGCAGTAATATGCTGACCTACTTCAGGTGCTTCAACATAAACTAAATCGCCTAATGCATCTTGTGCATGGTCTGAGATACCAGTAACAACAAGATCACCTTCAATACGAACCCATTCATGCGTAGTCGCATATTTTAATTCAGCAGGGTGATTCATTGTGGTAACTCCTTAAAAGACGGCAAAATAACATGTGCTATGATTTATACATGTTTTTACAACAAAACAAAAGATGAATTGGTAAAGAGATATAGATCAATTGCTTAGACTTCATCCACTTCTATAATTTATTGAAAATACAGTATAAGCTTATGCAAGATGTCGTGCTCATTCGACTTGAGTGCTAAAAGACTATATTCATACTCTATTTTAGATGAATGATCTCTATAAATTTCCCTCTATTATTTTATATAGAGGGTATTTTTATTCAAGAATAAAGCCACCTGTTTGACGTTGCCAAAGTTGAGCGTAAATTCCATTTAGAGCCACTAATTCATCATGTGTACCTTGTTCAACAATATGACCTTGATCAAGTACAATTAAGCGATCCATTTGTGCAATTGTTGAAAGACGATGTGCAATTGCGATAACTGTTTTACCTTTCATTAATTCATCTAAGCTACTTTGAATAGCAGCTTCAACCTCAGAATCTAATGCGCTTGTTGCTTCATCTAAGATAAGAATAGGCGCATCTTTTAGAAATACTCGAGCAATGGCAATACGTTGACGCTGACCACCTGAAAGTTTAACACCACGTTCTCCTACATAAGCGTCATAACCTTTTTTGCCACGCAAGTCAGTTAAATGTGGAATAAATTCTTCAGCTTTTGCTTTACGTACAGCTTCAAACATTTCTTCATCTGTTGCATTTGGACGACCATATTTAATATTTTCAGAAACAGTTCGATGCAATAAAGAAGTATCTTGCGTTACAAGGGCAATATTTTTTCTTAATGTATCTTGAGTTACATCTTCAATATTTTGACTATCGATTAGAATTTTGCCTTCATTTAATGTGTAAAAGCGAAGAAGAAGTTGAATAAGTGTGGATTTACCTGCACCTGAACGTCCTACAATTCCAATTTTTTCACCAGGTTTAATGGTTAAATTAAGGTGATCAATCACATTTTTATCGTTATATGCAAAAGTGATATTTTCAAAGCTAATTTCACCATTTTTAATGTTAAGTTCATGAGCATTTTCTTTATCTTGAATGCTAATAGGGCGACCAAGTGTTTTCATACCATCTTGAATCGTCCCGACATTTTCAAATAATGCAGATGTTTGCCACATAATAAACTCAGCAATACTATTTAATTTTAGGATCATTGCCGTTGCAGCAGCAATAACACCTAATTCAGCTTTACCAATTGTCCAAAGCCAAATAGCAGTTCCAAGTACACCAACATATAAAACAATACTGAGTAAGTTAATGCTTATTTCATACATTGTGCCTAAACGCATTTGCTTATAAACCGTAACCATGAACTCTTTCATAGAGGCTTTTGCATACTGACTTTCACGTCCAGCATGCGCGAAAAGTTTGACAGTTTGAATATTTGTATAGGCATCTGTTACACGACCAGTCATGACTGCTCGAGCATCTGCTTGTGCATGTGAAACTTTGCTTAATCGTGGAATAAAATAAAGTGCAGCACAAATGAAAAGTGTAAACCAAACTAAAAGTGGCACAATTAATAACGGTGAGATTGAACCTAAAACAATCATCATGGTGAAGAAATAGATAAATACATAGGCAAGTATATCGCCCAAAATAACCCAGAACTCACGTACTGCTAATGCAGTTTGCATAACTTTTGAGGACAACCGCCCAGCAAAATCATTATGAAAAAAATCTAAACTTTGTTGCAGAAGTAAATTGTGAAATTTCCAGCGTAAACGCATTGGAAAAGTACTATATAAAATTTGATGTTTAATAATTGATTGGAAATTTGCAAAGAATATATTGGCAAATAAAATAAAGGTTAAAATAGTTAAATTAGCTTGATGATTAGCAAGAAAGGTATCCGGCTGACTTTTACTTAGCCAATTCACTAAGTCGCCAATTTTTGCATAAAATAAAGCTTCAAAACTGGCAGCGCCAGCAGTACAAATAATTAATATAAATAAATAAGGACGTACACCTTTAGATGCCTGCCAGACAAAAGGGAAAAACTTTGTGGGAAGTGGCTTATTAAGTCCTTCATTTGGATAAGGATTCAATAGTTTTTCAAACCACTTCAACATATTTAAACTCACTTAGTTATGGAATCTTGTAAATCATGCTATTAGAAAACATGATCTAAGTTTATGAATGTCATTTTAGCATGAAAACAATAGCAACTATGGGATGGGGGAATATCTAGCATTTCATGTGAAATTTATTGTGTACACATGAATGTAACAATAAAAAAATATAAATTATTTAGAATTACTAACAATAAAAATTAAGTTTTATTCCCAATGAGAGATATTTATGAAAACTATAATTTCATTTTTTGTGATAAATGTATTGGCTATTACATCCGTAGTTTATGCGGATACAAATGTTAAAAGTAAGCTTTTTATTCAGAAAGATCATCAGAATACAATGCCAGATACCAATTCATCTAAAGAGAAAGTTGATTTTTTTGAGCTAGCTAAAAAAAATGAAGTACCGACGCCCACACCCAATTGGGATGCTTCTTCAACAGTTAATATGAGCGCTTATGACCGTGCACAATATTATATTGGTCAAAATGATATTGTAGGTTTAAATCAGGAAGTTAACTCTCAAAGAGCGCAAACATTAAATAACGCACTTAAACGAGGAGAGATCACAAAAAAAGAATATGATGCCCAAAGAAATAGTAATACTAATTTCATGATCCCTGGGCAAAAATCAAATAGTGCAGGTTTTACAATAGATTTTGATTAATTTTTTGAATGAGTTTGCCCTAAATTTAGAGCAAACTTATTACCACATTAAATCATCTGGAATAACATAAGCAGCATACGGGTCTTCTTCATCGGTTGTTGCTTCGTTTGTTTCAGAATTATTTACAATGATAAAACCTTCTAATTTGCTATTGATACGATCTGCAAGTGCTTTGGGTAAAAATGCATAACTTTCACCATCTTTAGCAATGACAAGGCTACCTGTAACCAAAGCATTATAAATTTGCTGGTTGATATATACTTTTTTAATCTTACTTTCATCAATAAATTGATAAACAACATCACCATCTGTATCACGGATTTTGTGCTGCTTAATCATTTGAACAATCGCGGCATGTAATTCTTTTTCTTGCAACGCGGCTTTTTTCTCTAATTCAATTGCTTGATCTTTTGCAAATTTTGCTTGTTTATCTTGTTCAATTTTAGCTTTGATTTCTACATCTGTGCTTTCACCTGTACGTTTTGCATGTACAGCTTGTTTAGATAGCTTTTTAGCTTTTTTATTATCGACTAAACCTGCTTTAAGTAGTTGAGCTTGAAGTGCATTTTTAACCATGAGAAATTAAGAACCTATAATTTATGTCGATAACGGAAATAAACGCCCCAGTAAATGATGCTTAAAATAAAACTTAAGCATGCAGGTACAAGGAAAGCATCTAATTTTAATCGTGGATAAATCGCTGCTGCGAGAATCCCGCCAATTAAAAAACCAATGAGAATGAATAAATGTAGCGTAATACGCTTTTTATCAACATCTAAACCACGAAGGAAGTAGCCTAAAACTAGACCTAAATCTGTAAGTACGCCAGATAGGTGGGTAGTACGAATGATTGTGCCTTTATAATGGCTAATCATTGCATTTTGCATACCCATCGCTACGCTTGCCCACAATAGCGCATATTGAGGGTAGTAGGGTAAAACTGCCCAACAGAAAAAAATAAATAATGCGACTAGGCTTAGTGGTAAACCATAACGGCGACTTAAGCTGAAATAGCTATTTGCTAAAATAAGCCCACTATAAAATGAGCCTATTACATAACAAACAATAATTAAGAATAAATAGAAAAGCTGTGCGAAATTCCAATCAAGAAGGGCTAAAGCGAACATACTGACATTGCCTGTCATATGTGAAATAGATTGGTGAAGCACAGTCACAAGACCAAGTACATTCACCATTCCTGCATTAATCGCTAGAAAAAAAGTCCCAAATTGTAGCCAATATGGCAAAGTTTGAAATGGCATAGCTCTCTAATTAAGTTAGCTTTTTAATAGCTTATCTTAAACCACGATCTACAGCTGCTGTAAATAATACGTCAGTCGAAGAGTTTAGTGCAGTTTCAGTTGAGTCTTGTAACACACTAATGACCATACCTACTGCAACAACTTGCATTGCGATATCTGTACTAATTCCAAATAAGCCACAAGCAACAGGAATAAGAAGTAATGATCCACCAGCAACGCCCGAAGCACCACAAGCAGAAACAGTTGCAACAACAGATAAAATTAGCATTGTTGTAAAGTCTACAGAAATACCTAAAGTATTTACTGTTGCTAATGTTAGAACCGTAATTGTTACAGATGCCCCAGCCATGTTAATTGCAGCACCTAAAGGAATTGCAACACTCGCAGTAGATTCTGGAACACCTAAACGTTTTGCTAAATCTAAGTTTACAGGAATGTTTGCAGCAGAGCTACGTGTAAAGAAAGCAGTAATACCACTTTCACGTAAGCATTGAAAAACCAATGGGTACGGATTAGATCGAGTCATAATCGCAACCATAAAAGGGTTAATGACCAATGCAACAAAGAACATAGTTCCAATTAATACAGCAAGAAGATGTACATAATTTGATAATGTTTTTAAACCTGCATCTGCAAACGTTACAGCAACTAAACCAAAAATACCTACAGGTGCAAATGAAATTACTAAGCGAATAACGCGGTTTACAGCATCGGCAGCATCTTTAAGCATTGTTTTTGTTGGATCTGAGGCATGGCGAAAAGCAATACCTAGAGCAACAGCCCAAGCTAAAATACCAATAAAGTTCGCTTCACTAATTGCTGTTACAGGGTTTGCTACAAAACTCAAAAGAAGGTTCTTTAAAATTTCAGCCAAGCTCCCTGGAGGTGCCATATCTGTTGCAGCAACTTTTAAGAATAATTCACTTGGGAATAGAATACTCACAATAACTGCACTTAATGCAGCCAAGAACATACCAACAGCATACATAACCATAATTGGCTTAATGTAAGCGTTACTGCTTCCGATTTTAAAGTTTGCAATAGATGCTAAAACCAAAACAAATACTAAAATCGGGGCAACCGATTTAAGTGCTTTAATGAATAAATCACCAAGTAGACTTAAATAATGTGCAGAAGTTGGGAAAACGATTGCAACGGCAACACCAAGAATAATGGCTAGAATAATTCTTTGTACTAAACTTAATCGCGTAAAAGCAGAAAACATAAGGGGGCCTTGTCAGAAACTACGAGGACATATATAAAATTAGTTGCGTATTTTATACCGAAAATAGATTTAGCTAAAAAAAAATTTCGATATAAAATATAAGCTCTTATTTTTACAGTCAAATTTTATTGTTTTACATCATATTTAAAAAAATATAACACCATTTTTTACTCTATTAAAAAAATAAAGCTTTTTTTATGAGCAGTAATTTACTCGATATTTACATCCTTGGAAAGTACTTGCATTGCTTTATAGTGAGTCAGGAAAACTTGTCCCTTCAAATATGTTAAAAGCTTAGAGTTTTCTAATTTATCCATAACAGGTCCTTTGATTTCGGATAGATTTAAGCAAATGTTGAGTTTTGCCAATTCTAGATTTAAGTCTTCTAGCATTTCTAATGCACTTAAGTCGATAGAACTAATACTTGAGCAATTCAAAACAACATGTTTTAAATTGTGATTTTTACTTACTTCATTAATTAGAAAGCCTTTAAGTGCATTTGCATTTAAAAAAGTTAAATTTTCATCTACACGTATAGATAAGATATGCGGGTTTGTTACCACATCATATCTTTGGATATTTCTAAAGTGATGTGTACCTTCAATTAAACCAATTACAGCAATATGGGGACGGCTAATACGCCATAGCATTAAAATAAATGTTGAAATAATCCCAATAATAAGACCGGTTGAAATATCAATACAAATTACACCAAAGAAAGTTACCCACATTGCAATACCATCGGCTTTGGAGTATTTCCATGTTTCAAAAAAAGGTTTGAATTCAACCAGTTTCCAAATTGATACGATAATTGTCGCGGCAAGAACAGCTAAAGGTAAATCACTAAAAAAGCCCGTAAAATATAAACTCACAACAATAATAAATAAAGATGAAAACACACCGGCCATTGATGTTTTTGCACCTGCATCGGCATTGACAACCGTTCTAGACAAACTACCTGTTACAGGAAATGAAGATGTTATACCTGCTCCAATATTTGCAAAACCTAAAGCAATTAATTCTTGATTACTATTAAGCTGGCTACGTTGTTGTAATGCTGTTGCTTGAGCAATAGCCAATGACTCGATAAAGCTGATCATTGCAATCATTGCCGCACCTGGAAGTAGTTTTAGAACTAAATCCCATGTCCAATAGGGCATATTTAATGGGGGAAAACCTGAAGGAATAACTCCGACCGTTTTAATGCCATAATTTTGCAAGTTTAGGAAATAAACCAAAGCAATAGAGAGAACAACCAAAAATAAAGGAACAGCACGTGATAAAAATTTTGAAGAACTAAAAAACTTACGCACTGTTTGAAGATTAAAAACTTTCGGTACAAAGATTAAAAATAAGATTGCACATGTACCAAAGACAAGGCTTTGTATATGAATATAAGAGTAGTAATTGAAAAGACTGCTCAGAAATTCAGGAATGTTGTTTGCATTTAACGGAACATTAAATAGGAATTTAAGTTGCCCCAAGGCAATTAAAAGTGCAGATGCAATAATAAAACTTTTGATTACAGGGTGGCTAATTAACTGAATTAAAAAACCGAATCGAAACAAACCTAGAAATAAAGAGATAATACCAACAAGCAAAGCAAGGAGGCATGCTGCTTGAATATAGACTGGAGAACCAACTTCAAATAATGGATTTAGAGTGGCAAAAGTCATCATTGAAATAATTGCGACAGGACCAATGGACAAGGTTGGGCTACTACCAACCATGGCATAAATGATCATTGGAGCAATACTGGCATAAAGCCCCATAACGGGCGGTAGACCCGCAAGCATGGCATAAGCCATTCCCTGTGGTACTAACATTGCAATGACAATGAGTGAAGATAACAAGTCCGACTTAAAGGCATCTTGATTGTAATGACGCAACCATGACCAAGCAGGTATTTTTTCAAGAAGTGTAGACTTGATATTTCGCATAATTTTTTTTAAATCACAAATTAATATATATTATGCACAAAAAAAGCTAAGAAATCTTTGAAAGATTTTCTTAGCTTTTTTTATTGAGAAAAATAAATAACTTAAGCGCAATATAAGTGATCGAGGTTTTTCAATAATTCCACGATTTTATGATCTTTTATACTATAAAAAATCTGTTTACCTTCTCTACGGGTTTGTACCGCATTACTTTTTCTTAAAACCATAAGCTGTTGAGATAAGGTGGGTTGGTTGATCTTTGTCACAAGCTCAATTTGAGAAACATTAAGTTCTGCTTTAGAAATATGACATAAAATGAGAAGGCGATCTGTATTCGCAATGGCTTTTAAAACACCGACTAAAATCTCGGAAGAGTTCTGTATAGAATGAATCTTTAACCCGCTGTTCATCACTATTCCCATGAAATAAAGGATTCTAGTATATGATGCTAGAACCCTTTATTCATGGGCATTTAGTCTAATTTTTAATGGGTATTTATTATATACTTACAAATTTTATTTATAAGTAAATGTGATAGCTTTATTAAAAAATAGTAAATAATATTATATGGAAACTTATTTTTTAGTGGCCTCTTTAAACTGTTTTAACTCTTTGTCTGAAAACTGATTGGATATATAAATGAGTTCTGTGAGTTGAGGGTTGTACCAAGAAAAGTAGTTTGAAGTTTTTATTTCAAATTCAGCAATCGGTCGAATAATAGGATGGCTCGAGATAAGTAATTGATGCTGTTTTAAGGCATTTACAAAGCTACGTAATGTTGCGCTATCAAAATAATAACCAGACTTAAAATCTTCATGAGTTGATAAGTTTTTTAATGCAGATTTAGCCATTTTCTCTAAAGTTTTTAAATCCAAATCAATATTTGAGCTATATTTCGGAATGAGTTGAGAAATAAGAACCATATTATTCAAGCTTAATTCAGAAAGTGCTGCCAATGTCATTACAATATTGTGCGTATCACTTGAAGATGGCTTTATTTTTCCATCTTGAATGTGAATCGCATTTAGCTCAGAGAGTTTTTGTAATATTTTATCAATTTCACGATCTAATTCACTTTCATCCCACTTTAAGAAAAACTCCTCTTTGAAGAATGGATAAAGTTGAGTGATGCGATGTTTAATTATGTTTGTTGAATCTATATCTGACTGGATTAAGGCGCAAATAAGTGACGGTAAAATAAAGCAGTGTAAAATGTTATTACTAAAATAACTCAGTAGAATTTTTTGGCTTTCTGTAACACGAACAAGTGTTTCATTATTTTCCGTATATATTTCGACTTGCTTTAATTTATGTGCATATTCAATAATTTCATCATCAGATAAGTCTGTAATAATCATACGTGCATCATATTTTAAGGACTTCAACAAATCTCTGAATAGACCAATTTGTTGACTTAATTTGTTTTGAGAAAGCGTATGATTTTCTGTATTCAGCAAAATTAATGAAATAATAGAAATAGGATTAATAACAACTGCTTTATTGATATTCTCTAAAATTTCATTTGCTGTCTGATCAACTGTTTGGGCTACAGCCTCAGGTAGTTCATCGTTTAATTTGAGTTTGATTTCTTCAGCATTATTGTCTTTCAATACGTCATTTAGAAGAATAGGTTCTCCGAAGTTCACATAAACTTGTCCAAACACTTTTTCAATTTTACGAGCTGAATTTAAAATCCCCCATAAAGATTCTGCTTCTTTAGGTTTTCCATTCAGTTCATTTAAATAAGAAGTGCCTTCCATAAGCTTTTCATAACCAAAATACGTAGGTATAAAAGCAATAGGTTTAGTTGAACCGCGTAAATGACTTTCAATAGTCATTGCCAACATGCCTTTTTTAGGTGGTAGCAATAAACCTGTACGTGAGCGACCACCTTCAATAAAGTACTCAAGAGGAGTGTTACGTAATAAAAGGCTATGTAAATACTCTTTAAACACTGATGAATAAAGTGCATTACCACTGAATGTACGGCGAATAAAATAAGCGCCACCACCACGCATAATTTGCCCAACAACAGGTAAATTTAAATTAATACCTGCTGCAATATGTGGAACCATTAAACCACGGTTAAAAATCACATAAGACAAGAGTAAATAGTCGATATGACTACGATGACAAGGTGTGTAGACAATTTCATAGTCTTTCGCAAGTTCACGTACAGTATCGAAGTTATGAACTTCAATGCCATCATAAAGTTGCGTCCAAAGTTTAGTTAATGCAAGCTCAGCAAAACGTAATGTTGAATATGAAAAATCGGAGACAATTTCGGTTAAATAACCTTTTGCTCGGTTTTCTGCTTCAAACATACTGACTTTTTTATCAATACTTTCTTTACGAATTGCTGTTTGTACAGCTTCCGTTTTCATTAGTTTATTAATTAGATTACGGCGGTCAGACAAGTCTGGACCTAAAATGGCTTCTTTATGTTTATTAAAATTTTCATCTAGCTCTTGAACAATTAAATGAGCAGGAGAGAAGTTGGGGTGTTCAGTTTTTGCTTTTTCAATGAGTTCGCGCAAAGAAAGTGCTTTATGAAACTCGATATAGTTATCGCGCCCATATAAAGAAATATTAATGGTTTGTTTTAGTTTGTTAGGTTTTGCCCAAGCATCTGCAAATAGTGCTTTAAACCATGAATTTTCATATTCAGGTGCGCGCCCCCACAATACAGTCACGGGGATAAGTTGAATATCGTATTCTGTATTTTTTTCTAAAGTTTCTATTAAGCGTATAAGTTTTGCTGAATAGTGATAATTTTCATCTGTTTGTTCTGTTTCGTTTAACGCTAGAATTGAATCGGATTCATTCAGTTTTGCAATTTCTAATGGAGAGAATAAAGAAGGTAACCCTCGCTCTAGAGCTTCTTTGTCTATAAGTACAGTGTTGCTAACAGAAGGATCTTCAATCACATAACAAATTTTTGTTTTATCTGAGCTTTGTGCAACATTTTGTTCAAGCTCGGCAGTATTCCCTAATACTTGAGGCGTCACAATTTTATCTAGAATTTTTTTTGTTAGATTGCGATAAATCTTACTATAGCGCGTGTTAGACATTGTGTTTCCTAAATATTATGACTACGTAGATAGTTATATCGCATTAAATTCACATGAAGCTTTTTTACTTATTTTTCTTATATCTATAAATGACACATACATGTGGTGAATAGATAAAGATACGATTTTAAAAGGCTTTAAGAAAAAATTTAATTATCATCTTGATATAACTACATAAGTTTAACCTTATATTGGGTTTTTATAGCGGTATTTCAATTTTAATAGCATAAAAAATCGAAGTCTTATTCATATTTAGTTGAAAGTTAATCACATTTTCTTGTAACTATTATGAGATAAATTTTAAGCTTCTATATTCATAAAGATGTATGATAATTTCATCTTATAGATTCAATAATGATATAGGAATTTAAAATGACAACAGATTCAGCATTCACAACTCCCGATAATCTTGGAATTGCAGTTTATAGCAATAACGCAGAAGCGATTGGTAACACGCCGTTAGTTCGTATTAATCGCTTAGCAAATGGTGCAACTGTTTTAGCAAAAATTGAAAGTAGAAATCCTGCATTTTCCGTAAAAGATCGTGTTGGTGCAGCACTGATTGCAGATGCTGAAAAACGTGGTGTTCTTAAAGCGGGTATGCATATTGTAGAACCAACAAGTGGAAACACGGGTATTGCTTTGGCTTTTGTTGCCGCAGCAAAAGGCTACGACATTACATTAACAATGCCAGCAAGTATGAGTGTTGAACGTCGTAAAGTATTAAAAGCTTTAGGTGCAAATTTAGTTCTTACAGAACCTGCTAAAGGTATGAAAGGTGCGGTAGAAGAAGCTGAACGTCTTGTTGCTGAAAATCCTGAGCTATACTTCTTGCCACAACAGTTTGCAAACCCTGCAAACCCACAAATTCATGAAGAAACAACAGGTCCTGAAATTTGGGCAGCAACACAAGGTAAAGTAGATATTCTTGTGGCAGGTGTAGGTACAGGTGGAACGATTACAGGTATTTCACGCTACTTTGAAAAAGTAAAAGGACAGGCACTTTATTCTGTTGCTGTTGAACCTGCAGAATCTCCAATTATTGGTCAAGCGAAAAAAGGACAAGACTTAACACCTGGTCCTCATAAAATTCAAGGTATTGGTGCAAACTTCATTCCTAAAAACCTAGATTTAGACTTAGTAGATGAAGTGATTGCCATTGAAAGTGCTGAAGCAATTGACTTTGCGCGTAAATCTGCAACTTCTGAAGGTTTGTTTGTAGGTATTTCAAGTGGTGCGGCTTTGGCTGCTGCTGCAAAATTGGCTGCACGTCCTGAAAATGCAGGAAAAACTATTGTTGTGATTCTACCTGATGCTGGTGAACGCTATTTATCTTCTGTTCTTTTTGAAGATATTTCAGCCGATTAATTCTACAAATAAGCTGTTTTAACTATAAGTAAGAACTTATCTTGTATAGGTTCTTACTTTTTTATAAGTATAAGATTAAAATAAAAAGTAAATTGTATATTTTTCACATTGAAAATAACGCTAAAAAGCAGATGATATAGGTCTGTGTTGTTATAAAAAAAAAGGAATTGGCTTAAGTGTTTGAACTCGATTGTAAGGTGCTCAATATATTCTTATATGTTTATAAGCATAAGAGTGTGTCTGTTGCTGCTGAACATTTAGGTATGAATCAACCTACAGTAAGTAATATTCTAAACCGTATACGTCAACACTATAACGACCCTTTATTTTTACGTATTGGTAATGAAATGGTGCCAACTGAACTTTCTAAGCAGTTGTTCCCACTCATTAGTGAAGCACTCAATAAAGTTGAAACGATTAATAATTTTAATGTTGCTTTTGATGAAACAACCTCTCAACAGCAATTTACTTTAGCTATGACTGATGTTTCACATTTGGTGTTATTACCTAAAATTTCACAATATTTGAAACAGTATGCACCGAATATTCGCTTAAATGTACGTCCAATCACAACTGAAACAACATATCAAATGGCCAATGGTGAAATTGATCTTGCACTAGGGTTCTTACCACATTTAGAAAATGGCTTTTATCAGCAAAAGCTATTTGAACAATATTATGTCGTGATTGCATCAAAAAACCATCCAAGACTAAAAGATGTTGATATTACAACAGCACAATATTTAAAAGAGTCGCATATTGATATTGATGCAGGTATTGGGCACTACCATATTGAAAATGAACTTTTAAATTTAGATTTGAAACGTAATATTTTAATGCGATTGCCAAGTTATTTAGGTGTGGGGTTAGTTGTACAAGAAACGGATGCTATAGCCACTGTGCCTTATTATTTGAGCGAAGTGCTTTTATCGCGTGGTAATTTACAAATTTTTAATGCGCCAATTTCTTTTCCTACATACGCAGTAAAACAATATTGGCATATGTCATGTCATCATAAAACAAGCCACCAATGGCTCCGTAAAATGTTCCATGATATTTTAGTAAAATAATCAGATGAACAACTTCTAAACATTTAAGTTTTTAACCAAAATATCTATTAGAAATGACAATGTGAAAGGAGTACATTTGCCTGAATTTATAGGATAAGTCATCTTTCATGGCGATCAGCTGGATTCTCTTCACATTAATGGCTGCATTTATGCAGGCATGGCGTAATGCTTTTCAAAAACAGTTGAGCACTTCAGTAGATGGCTATGGCGTAACACTTGCACGATTTATTTTTGCATTTCCAATTGCAGGTTTATATTTAAATTTTCTTTATACAGAACAAACAGTCACGGCACATGTAAGTTTTCATGCAAAATTTTGGATATTTGTTTTTATTGCAGCAATGAGCCAAATTTTAGCGACTATTTTATTAGTTCGACTATTTCGTCAAAAAAATTATGCCATTGGTGTTGGATTAGCTAAAAGTGAGGCTATTCTTGCTGCAATTATTGGTGTGATTTTACTGGGTGAGCATTTAAGTTTATTGGCTTGGCTAGGTGTATTTTTAGGTGCTTTTGCTATCTTTTTATTAAGCAAAGGAGGTATTCAAAGCACTAAATTCTCTTGGAGTACGCTCATTATTGGCACAGGTAGTGGTTTGTGCTTTGCGATCACATCTTTATTGGTACGCCAAGCCAGCTTACAACTTGATATGTTACCTGTGTTACACCGTGCAGCTTGGATTTTATTTACAATTACAGGTATACAATGCGCCGTACTTCTTGTCTTTTTAATGATTTTTAAGCGCTCAACGTTATGGGCAATGTGGGATCGTATAGGTCTAGTTTTTAAAATCAGTTTTAGTAGTTGTATTGCATCTTTAGGATGGTTTACCGCTATGAGTGTGCAATCTGTTGCGATAGTTACAACATTGGGACAAATTGAAATTTTATTTAGCTTACTTATTTCTGTTTATTTATTTAAAGAAAAATTAGTCTCTACAGATCATTGGGGGCTTTTATGGGTTGTTGTTGCTGCAATGCTTGTTATTTGGGCATAAAACCATGTAAAAAAAGCCTCAAATATGAGACTTTTTTATGAGCATAATAATGAATGATTTAATTAACGCGTAACCAAGTTTGGTCACGACCTAGTGCTGAAATACCAATATAACCACGACCTGTTAAGGTTTTTCCATCTGGTGCTAACTGTGCATTAAAGCTATAAGTTTTACCGTTTTTAGGGTCTATAATTTTTCCATCTTCATATCTGTTGTTACCTTTATTTTTTAAACCCGTAACAATTTGGGCACCTTGAAGAGGTTTATTCTGAAATAAGCCAACACATGTTACGCACTTAGCAACATCTTCAGGCACTAAAATTTGAATAATTTTTGCAGAGAGTATGCCATTTGAACTTTCATTAAATTGAACAATAGAAACCGATTTCTGAAGTTTATCATCAACAGTTTTCCATTTAGTTCCATGAAGTGGATCTGCTGCATTTGTTATATTAGACAAGATAAATATGCTTATTAATCCTAAAAATATTTTAATCATTTAAAAATCCCAATCCATTTGAGAAAGCTATTGTGTATACAAAATACACATAAAGTATGTGCTATAGAAGCTTAAATAAGTAGTTTTTTTGAAATGAATTTTTAATTTACGTTTTATCTTACACAATCCCTTTTTCATGTGATATTGGTATATATAAATCGAGTGTATTTTTATTTATAGCCATTTTAGAAGATTAAAAATTCTGGAGAATACCTATGCCAATACAAGTCTTAGGATATGCAGCACAAACTTCATCTAGTCCACTCGCACCTTATACATTTGAGCGCCGTGATCCGCGTGAAGATGATGTCGTTATAGATATTGAATATTGTGGTGTTTGCCATTCTGACCTGCATCAAGCACGCAATGATTGGGGATTTAGTACTTATCCTATTGTACCTGGTCATGAGATTGTAGGTCGGGTTACAGCATTAGGTGCAAAGGCGACTAAATTTAAAGTAGGCGATTTAGTTGGTATAGGATGTATGGTGGATTCTTGCCGTACATGTTCATCTTGTGATGCAGGCTTAGAGCAATATTGTGAAAATGGAAATACAGGCACTTATGCCAGTATTGACCGTCATGATGGGCGTACAACGTATGGTGGATATTCAAAAACAATAGTCTGTAGCGAAGCATTTGTACTCAAAGTTCCTGAAACCTTAGATACTAAAGCTGTGCCGCCATTATTATGTGCAGGTATTACGACATGGTCGCCATTACGTCATTGGAATATTGGTTCGGGTTCTAAAGTTGCCGTTGTTGGTTTGGGTGGCTTAGGACATATGGCAATTAAATTGGCGCATGCTTTAGGTGCAGAAGTTACATTATTTACTAGATCTGCCGATAAAGAAAAAGATGCGAAAATTTTAGGCGCACATCATGTTGTTCTTTCAACCGATAAAAATCAGATGAAAGAAGTACGTAATCAATTTGATTTAATTATTGATACTGTGCCTTATAACCATGATTTAAAACCTTATATCCCAACACTATCTTTAAATGGAACTATCGTTTTAGTTGGATATTTAGGTGAAATTAGTACAAATACCATTCCATTAATTATGGGACGTAAAGCTGTGGCTGGTTCTGTTATTGGTGGTATTGCGGAAACACAAGAATTACTTGATTTTTGTGGTAAGCATAATATTGTTTCAGATATTGAAATGATTGATATGCAAAGTATTAATGATGCATACGAACGTATGTTAAAAAGTGACGTTAAATATAGATTTGTGATTGATGTTAAAAGTTTTAATTAATAAATTATTTTAATTCAATAATTTATTAATATTAAAAGCCATTAAGGAATCTACATTCGTAGGTTCCTTAATATTATAAAAAGTAAAATTCATTGAAATTGTGAAATTAGCCAATCACGAACTTTAATCAAGCTTTCAGATTTTTTAGAATAGCGGGGTGATACCAAATAAAAGCCTGTTTCCAAACACAATTCTTGTTCAATTACTTTTATTAATCTTCCATTATTAAGTTCGGTATCAATAAAAAGTGGATTTGTAAGAATAATTCCTTGTGCTGAAATTGCAGCATCAATTGCTAATGTTGTTTGATTAAATCTTAAATTTTTAAATGCTCTAGGTCTAATTTTAGAATTTATATGTTCTAAAAAAACACTCCATAAATTATGGGCATCGTGTAATAAAGGATATTCAAATAACTCATCTAAGTGCATATATTCGTGTTTGAGCTTAACTAAGTCGGGGCTCGCAACTGCAATAAAAGAATCTTGTATGAGTAATTCAACATTTAATCCTACGCTTGATGGCACATTCCCATAACGTATGGCTAAATCTACATGATCATTTTGAAAGTGAGATATTTTTTCTGTCGCTAAAATTTGCAACTCAATTTCTGGATGTATAGCTGTAAAGCTAGCAAGTCTAGGAATAAGCCATTTAGATGCAAAAGTTGGTGTTGTACTTATTGTAATATTCTGTTTTTCATCAATAAACGACTGTGTAGCTTCATGAATGACATTAAAAGCAAGCTGAATGCTATTTGCATAGTGATGACCATTTACGGTTAAGGAAACACCTTTCGAATGACGATCAAAAAGTTGAACCGATAATTCTTGTTCTAGGCTTCGTATTTGTTGAGCGACAGCACTTTGTGTGACATTAAGCTCATTTGCTGCCAGTTTAAAATTTAGATGTCTGCTTACGGCTTCAAATGCTTTCAAAGCATTGAGTGAGGGTAGTTTTTTTAATGATTTCATACAGTAGTTTTTCTATAGTTAATACACAGAAAAGCTTGGGGCAAATACAAAAAAATGCATGTTATTCTGTTTTAAATCTTAATAAATAGATATAAATCGAATTTGAGGATAGCACAAGTGACTGTAGAAAAAGTAGCTTTAATTATGGCTGGCGGTAGCGGTATAGGTGCAGCAACAGCGTACCAATTACATGAAGATGGTTATCATATTGGTATTCTTTCATCTTCAGGTAAAGGTGAAGAAATTGCAAAAAGTCTAAATGGTATAGGTGTGACAGGTTCGAACCAATCTGTTGATGATATTCAAAAACTTGTAGATTTGGCTTACCAAAAATGGGGGCGCATAGATGTTTTAGTGAATAGCGCTGGTCACGGACCACGTGCACCTATTCTCGAAATTACCGATGAACAATGGCATCAAGGTTTAGATACTTATTTAATGAATGTTATTCGTGCAACACGATTCATTACCCCTATTATGGAACAGCAAAAATCAGGGGTTATTATTAATATTTCGAGTGCTTGGACATTTGAGCCTAGTGAAATGTTTCCTACTTCAGCTATTTTCCGTGCAGGTTTGGCATCTTTTACTAAAATTTTTGCAGATCAATACGCATCTAAAAACGTGAGAATGAATAATGTTCTTCCGGGGTGGATTGATAGTCTTCCTGAAACAGATGATAGACGAGCGTCTGTACCTTTACAACGATACGGAACAAGTCAAGAAATTACCTCAACTATTAGTTTTTTAGTATCAAATGGGGCGGGTTATATAACAGGACAAAATATTCGTGTTGATGGCGGTATTACACGTTCTATTTAAAGTGAATATTCGGCTAAATTACTAGGTAAGCGACATAAATTGTCGCTTGCTGCTTTTAAATGATTAAAATATTTAACAAATCAATAATAAACGATATTCACCTTCATTTTCTAAAGGTGCTCGGTGAACACAGGGTAAAACTTGCTGTGTTGGATGATCAACCGCTAAACGCCATAAATGACCATGTCCTAAATTAATAGGTTTCGCATTTTCTTTAGGCTGATAATGTAAATCAAAGAAATATTCTTCAAGAAACTGAATAAATCCAGATTCATCACCATCATATAAAGTTTTAAGTTTTGTACGTATTTCAGGAATTAGAATTTTTTGCTCAACCTGATCATTCGCAATAATATCGCTTGATGCGCCGTGATAAGTGCATAAGAAAGTATCGGTTGCTATGGGGGATCGATCAACATGAAATGAATAAACATCTGTAGAAATAAAATCGAGCTCATCATCACGCTCATAGCATTTCAATAGGTTTAATGAAGGTGATGCACCAAAATCGGTTAAGTGCTGAATATCTTCTAAAATGATTTTTCGTGCTAAATTTCCATGTTCAGACAAATTGAGCGCCATTAAATCTTCAATAGAAATTTCAGTCATATTTTCATTTAATGAGAGCTTATTTGTAATTTCCTTGAAATCTCCCATTAAATTTCGTTGCCAACACATTGCATTGTTTAAGCCGTGAAAATCTATAGTCACCAACTCAGAGAAGTTATTTACGACTTTAATTTGAGGGTTATTCGCAAAAGAGTTGTTCATACAGAAAATAAGATGATTTTTAAATATGTGTGAATGATACATGTTGTTTTCGAATAGCGCATGTTTAGATGAAGATCAAAACTATTTTTTGTCTCTCCACACAATCTCCACATATCGTTAGCACTCCATAAACAATCGTTTTTCATAATGTGAGCATCTAAAACTCTCTCGTGAAAATCATGAAAAAAAGACTTCATTTGGTTGGTTCAGTTCTGGCAATGAGCATCCTTGTGACAGGATGTGGCAAATCAGAGAATCAAGAAACTACAGCTGAAATGCCTCCAGCTGTAGTGAGTGCAATGACAGTTCAAGCACAATCATTAAATTTAATTGAAAATCTTCCTGCGCGTGTTGCTGCATATCGGGTGGCAGAAATTCGTCCGCAAGTGGGTGGAATTGTCGATAAAGTATTGTTTAAACAAGGTTCTTATGTGCAAGCAGGACAACCTTTGTTTAAATTAAATTCTGAAATATTTCAAGCAGATGTAAAAAGCAATATTGCAAGTTTAAATCGTGTACAAGCAGAAGTTGCTCGTTTACAAGTTTTGTTAAATCGTTATGCCGAATTAGTGAAAGTAAATGCGATTAGTCAGCAAGAGTTCAATAATACTCAAGCAGAATTGAGCAAAGCAAAAGCGGATGTTGCTCAAATGCAAGCGACGCTTACTCGACAAAAACTGAATTTAAAATATGCAACGGTTACAGCACCAATCTCAGGCATTATTGGTGAAATTTTGGTGACAGAAGGTGCTTTGGTGAGTCAAGGTGACACCAATGCTATGGCGGTCGTTCAACAAATTAATAAAGTTTATGTTGATGTAAAACAGTCAATTAGTGATTATGAAAAATTACAAGATGCCTTACAACAAGGTAATGCCACTAATGCAAATCATCAAGTTGAAATTTTAAATAGCCAAGGCAAGCCTTACAATGTAACGGGCGAAATATTATTTTCAGATACCAAAGTTGATCCAGATACGGGTGATGTCACTATTCGTATTGTGGCGAACAACACAGATCAAAAACTACTGCCAGGGATGTATGTTCGTGTCAACTTAAGCCGTGCCAAAATTGATAATGCAATCTTGGTGCCTGAACAAGCAATACAGCATGATATTAGTGGTCAGGCAAATGTCACTGTCATTAATCAAAAAGGCTTGGCTGAAAACAGAGCTGTGCAAATTGGTCAGCGTTTTAACAATAGTTATGTTGTTCAAACAGGTCTAAAAACAGGTGAACGTGTTGTAGTTGAAGGCATTGACCGTATTCAGCCGAATCAGACTTTAAAAATCAAACAATGGCAAGCACCTGTAACGTCTACAAAGGCGGGTAGTAATGAAAATGGAGGGCAAAAATAATGTCTCAATTTTTCATTAGGCGCCCGATTTTTGCATGGGTGATTGCTTTATTTATCATTTTAGTTGGTGTACTGAGTATACCGAAACTGCCGATTGCGCGTTTTCCAAGTGTTGCGCCACCGCAAATTAGTATTACAGCAACTTACCCAGGTGCAACGCCAAAAACACTGAATGATAGTGTCGTGACGTTGATTGAACGTGAAATGTCAGGGGTGAAAAACTTACTGTATTACAACTCAAGTTCAGACAGTTCTGGTAGTGCGACCGTAACGGCTACATTTAAACCGGGCACAGACATTGAAATGGCTCAGGTAGATGTACAAAACAAGATTAAAGCGATTGAACCAAGATTACCTCAACCTGTACGACAACAAGGTTTAATGGTTGATGCGGCATCATCAGGCTTTTTAATGATGGTGGGTTTAAATTCGCCGAATAATAAATTCACTGAAGTCGATTTGAGTGATTATATGACCCGTAATGTCATTGAAGAACTCAAACGTGTGGATGGTGTCGGTAAAGTCCAAAACTTTGGTGCTGAAAAAGCCATGCGTATTTGGGTTGATCCTACACGTTTAGTGTCTTATGGTTTAAGCATTAAAGATGTTACGACAGCCATTCAAAACCAAAACTTACCGATTTCACCCGGTCGTACAGGTGATGTCCCTGCATTGGGTGGGCAACAAATTACCATTCCATTAACTGCAAAAGGACAGTTGGAAACGGTTGAGCAATTTGAAAATATTAGTTTGCGTTCAAACAGCAGTGGTGCCAATGTTCGATTGGTTGATGTCGCACGTGTTGAATTAGGTGCGCAGGCATATAACTTTGCGATTTTGGAAAATGGTAATCCATCGACTGCGGTCGCAATTCAAATGAGTCCGGGTGCCAATGCAGTAAAAACGGCTGAGGGTGTTAGAGCTAAAATAGAGCAATTAAGTTCAGCATTGCCTGAAGGTATGAACTTTTCGGTTCCTTACGATACAGCGCCCTTTGTTAAAGTATCGATTCAAAAAGTAATTGTGACTTTGCTTGAAGCCATGGCATTGGTGTTTATTGTCATGTTTATTTTCTTGCATAACGTACGTTATACCTTAATTCCTGCCATCGTTGCACCCATTGCACTTTTGGGAACTTTTGCAGTCATGCTTTTGGCAGGCTTTTCGATCAACGTGTTGACCATGTTTGGTATGGTGCTTGCGATCGGTATTATTGTCGATGATGCCATTGTGGTGATTGAAAATATTGAACGGATTATGGCAACAGAAGGGCTTTCACCTGTAGAAGCAACCTCAAAAGCCATGAAGGAAATTTCCAATCCAATTATTGGGATTACCTTGGTACTTGCAGCAGTTTTCTTACCTATGGCTATGGCAGCGGGTTCGGTCGGTATTATTTACCGCCAATTTACCATCACCATGTCGGTTTCAATTTTATTTTCTGCATTCCTTGCTTTAACGCTAACACCTGCACTTTGTGCCACTATGTTAAAGCCGATTGATAAAGATCATGTGAAAAAAGGTGTATTTGCTTGGTTTGATCGTGGTTTTGAAAAATTAAATAATCGCTATGAACGTGGTTTATTTAAAGTGATTCAGCATAAAACCATCGCTATGCTGTGCTTCCTTTGGTCATTGCTTCAGGTGCAAGTTCTGAAACGCAAAAGGCCATTGGTACAGGTGTATTTGGCGGAATGATTAGTGGAACCATCCTCGCTGTTATTTTTGTACCGATCTTCTTCATTGTTGTAATGGCAACAGTAGAGAAATTTTCTAAACGAAAAATTGCACATTAAGGAACTGATGAGGTGAGCGGGAAGCATATAAGCTTTTCGTTCACTTTATAGTCCAACAATGAATAAAGAGAGATTAAAGATGAATATTGACCTAGAAACGCCTCGATTAATATTAAAAAGTTTTACAGAACGTGATGCTTCTGGATTATTAGATTATTTATCACAGCCTCAGCCAAGCTGTTTTGCATCGGATCAAATTCATACGTTTGAAGAGGCTTTAGCGAAAATTCATAAACGACAACAAAGTCAGGATTATGTTGCAGTTTGCTTGAAAGATACAGATCAGCTGATTGGTGAAATTTTCTTTATGAAAGAAGAACCCGATACTTATTCTGTCGGTTGGAATTTTAATCCCAAATTTCAAGGAAAAGGATATGCCAAAGAAAGTACAGAAGCATGGATTAATTTCCTTTTTGAGCAATGCGATGCGCGCCGTATTTATGCCTATGTTGAAGATGACAACATTGCCTCGCAAAAGTTATGTGAGCGTTTAGGTTTCCGTAAAGAAGCGCTGTTTTTGGAATTTATCTCTTTTGTGACTCATGCCGATGGCACACCAAAGTATGAAAACACTTTGCAATATGCCGTGCTTAAAAAAGAGTGGAAGCTTAAACAAGTATAAGTTTCATCCAAACGCACACCTTAGTCACACGTTCTTATTTAACAATATTTTAAAATTTAAACCGAAAACGATGTTTCGTTCGGAGCAGTTTTTATGAAATACGCTACATGGTCGACGCTTGGTCGTGGTATGACCATTTCCACACTTGCGCTGACTTTAGTTGCTTGTCAAAGCATGAAAGGTTCAAAACCTGCTATACAAGCCAATATTCCTGCAAGTTATATGCAAACGGCGGGTCAATCTATTGCTGAAACAGGCTATCAAGATTTTTTTCCGATGCTCGTTTACTTAAAGTGATTGATTTGGCTTTAGATAATAATCGAGATTTACGTGTTGCGACCTTAAATATAGAACGTGCTCAGCAAGAATTTCAAATTACTTATGCTTGCTAAATATAGCCAATCTTCACAGTCACATTAAATACGGTTGAGCTTTTAAAAAGCAAAATAGAGAGTGTTTTTCATTCTCTATTTTGACTGAAGATCAGTGTTTAGATAAATAGTTTAAAATCACGTCGATTTAAGTTGAATGGTAAAACAACTTCCACCTAATGTTTTTGATTTTGAGTAACGAATTTTACCTTGATGCGCTTCGATAATGGCATCAATCACAGCTAGACCAAGTCCTGTACCACCATCAGATCGAGATCTAGAGTCTTCTAATCGGTAAAAAGGCTTAAACAAATGTTCAAGATGTTCTTCATCAATACCAGGTCCTTCATCCTCTAAGGTCAAAGTCCAATATTCTGATGTTTTATAAGTTGTAATTAATACCTGCCCAGGATTTGCATATCTTAAAGTATTGGAAAACAACGCAATAAAAACTTGTTCCATGCGTCGAACATCGCAGGTTACGTTATCACTGGTTAGGTTAACGGTTTCAATTAATCCTTTGGTTTCAAAACGATCATGAAACATGTGCAAGCACTTATAAATACTCGTTTGTAAATTGGTTTTTTCAAGTTCCAAGCGAAGTTGTCTATTTTCGATTAAAGTTAATGTACGTAAATCTTCAACTAAATAAGATAATCCTTCGACTTGATTTAATAAACTTTGATGTAATGCGTGATCCGCAACAAAGATGCCATCGACTACACCTTGTAAACGGCCTTGTAGAATCGTCACAGGTGTTCGTAATTCATGAGCTATGGCTGCATTCCAAACAATTGAATTATTCACTGAAACTTCAAGTTGATTTGCCATAGCATTAAAATTTTGAATTAATGATTTTAACTCGTGTGGGATATCATGATGCGGTTCTTCAATCCTAACGGATAAATTCCCTTGTTGAATTTCTTGTGCGACATTGGCTAAAGCCCTAATGGGTTGCGTATACCGTTTGCCATATTTAAAAGCTAAAAAAGTAGACAGTATAAAACCCGTTAAAATCACTAAAAAAAACCAAACAAAATCAAATTGAGTAATAGGGAAGTCGTCCGAATTAATGACCGAAGCATCCAAAAAAACCGCTCTCAATTGCCCAACTGTAAACAAAATATCCTAAAAAATAGGATAAAAATGTTATGCCTAGATTTAATAGGCTCATCATCAGAATAAATTGGGAATTAATCCCAATGGAGTTTTTAAACGATTTAAGTGTCATAATTCTGATCCAATCGATAACCAACGCCGCGCACATTCATAATGTAAGCCTGTTAAACCATTTTCTTCAAGTTTTTTTCGTAACTTACTCTTAAGGTCAACATATCATATTTTATAAGTGAAATAGAAATCACTTAAGTTATTGAATTGTGGTTTAAGTAAGAAGGATATGAAGTTATTATTAGGTGTTCATGATTTAACATAATATACATTATACGAAATGTTTTCAGTTTAAAAAATGCACCTATATATGTAGCTCTAGATGCATTGTTATTTAGAATATTAAATGAAACTTTGTATATGTTCTAAAACTTCATTTGTTTTTTCTGCATGTAACCAATGACCAGCACCATCTACAGTATGAATGATTGCATTTGGAAATTGCGTATAAACAGCTTGTTGCTGAGCATCGTGTGCTAAATATGGTGAAACGCCACCACGAATAAAAATGGCAGAAACTTCACTATGCATCGCATCCCAATCTAAAATATTTGAATAATTATCATAAAGTGCTTTTACATAAAAAAGCCAATGACCCTTATTAAATGACTTCATTAAAAATTGAATCACCATTTCTTCATTTAAATATTCACGCATAATATGTAGTGCATCTTGTCTAGATTCAATCTCCGCATTTTCTACAGCAAATAAAGCTTCAAAAACTTTATCGTGGTTACGCTGTGTCGATGCATACGGTGCCATATCTAATACCACAAGCTTCTCTAAACGCTTTTGTGCAAGCTCAGCCAATTTCATGGAAATTTTTCCACCCATTGAATGACCTATAGCAATAAATTTATCAATATTTAAATGATCTAGCGTTTCAATAACATCTTGAGCCATCACTTTATAATTTACTTCATAGGAATGACTTGATTTGCCGTGGTTACGCACGTCAATTTGTAAGACATGATGTGTAGCCGTGAATGCCCTCGCCAGCATGCCTAAATTACTTAAGCTTCCAAACAAACCATGAATAAATACGATTGTTCGAGCTTCAGGATTTTCTTTATTTTCTTGATATTCAAAATTAAGGATCATGTGCTGCTGTTTGCTTTTGAGATTTATAGGATTATAGGTTTTTCTTTTAAAAATAGAAATTTGCTTAGGCTATTTTGATGCGATAAGCTAATTCCTTCCACATTACGCTTAAATACTTATTACAACAGTCATAAAATAGCTGTTATGTATCCACGTGTTTGTGAGTTAATGCTTAGATTGCTTAGGCTATTTTTAAATTGATCGCCATGTTGCTATATTTCGATATTACATTTATTAAAAAAACTAATCATTTTAGGTTTTTATGCAGATATATCCCCGAGGATTTTTATAACATTGAGTTTTACTGTAAACTTCAACTAAATAAGGCCTATATTTTAAGCAAAAATATCTGTGCTTTTGTATTAGATATCAAGAATATCGAAAAAACTTGCCCCTAATACCTTTGCTAAATCTTTAGGGTTTACACCGATATCTAACCCTCGCTTTCCACCACTAACATATATTTTGTTTAAGGTTTCTGCGGTTATATCAATAACTGTTTTTAAACGCTTTTTCTGACCTACAGGACTAATTCCACCCACTAGATATCCTGTTAGCCGTTCAGCATCTTTAGGATCTGCCATGTGTAATTTTTTACAACCTAAGGCACTCGCAACTTTCTTTAAATTTAGTTGATGATTCACAGGCAATACAGCAATAAAGTAAGTCTTATCATCTGTGACCATTAAGGTTTTAAACACTTCATGAACATCTAAACCTAACTTTTCAGCAGCTTCTAAACCAAAACTTTTAGCATTTTGATCATGCTCATATTCATGAATACTGTATTCTATTTTATTTGATTTTAAAATTTTACATGCTGGTGTCATCGGTCTATCAATCAAAAATCACTATGATGTAAATTATATGCCTTTTAAATTTAGTTGTTAATTTTTAAAGTCATAATTTAAATCATTTCCTGTAAACAAATTCTATAAAATCATTGCGAATATACCCTTGACGATAAATACATGCTTTCCTTATATTCGGGTAAATATTTTGTTTGAGTTGGTTTGTATTTTGTTTACTTTAAAACGCGTTAACTTTATCCCTAAAATAAAAAACTTAAATATGCTTAAAGTTGTTGGAATTTCAATGACTACGCTTATTTTTACAGGTTGTTCTTCGTTAGGAATGGGCTCTGTAGAAAAACGTGCAACAAAATTATCTTCTGGCATTCAACGTGCCTACTCTGTAAACCCAACTACCGCAGATCGTGTATCTCCTATTATTGTTGCAACTGCAGATCGTTATAATATGGATCCCCTGCTGATTGCAGCACTAATTCGCCAAGAATCATCATACAGATCTACTGTTGTATCAAATGCTTCTGCTGTAGGCTTAACACAAGTTATTCCACGTTATTGGCAAAATATTTGCCCAGGAGATTTGTTTGATGAAACTGCAAATGTGAATTGTGGAACTTATGTTTTAAAAAAATATGAAGCATCCGCAGGGAGCATGCCTAAAGCATTGGCATATTATAATGTTGGTCCAACGGGTTATAACACCAATCGTAAAATGAAAAAACAAGGTAAACGCTACGCAAAACAAGTTAAACAACATAGAAAAGAATTAAAACATGCTCTTTAATATCAATTAATTTATGTCAAAAAGGATGCTTGTAGGCATCCTTTTTTAATATTCTATAACAACTGTAAACTGCTATATTTTAACGAATTAAACCTTGTGGTTGTAATATAATCAATGCAGCACCAATAACAACTACACATCCTCCAGCAATATCCCAACGGCTAAGACTCACTTGATCGACATATTTAAGCCACAGTAATGCGGTAAAAATATAAATACCGCCATAAGCAGCATAAATTCGTCCCGAGGCTGCAGGATGTAAAGTCAGCAACCAAACAAATACAGCAAGACTAATTGCAGTAGGAATCCATAACCAATGACTTTTCCCTTGATTTAAAATTAAATATGGGAAGTAGCATCCTAATATTTCAGCAATAGCCGTAATAAAAAATAAAAAGAATGTCGTGATTATTTTTGTAATTTGAAAATCCATAGCAATGCCTCACAACATGATCTTTAAAAAATTTAGATAAAAAATAACTCGTGTATACACGAGTTATTTTTAGCATGGAAGTTTATTAAGCAGGTTCTGCTGTTTGATCTTCGAAAATAGCAAGTTTTAAACCTACAGCTTTGCCTTTTTCCTTTTTAACAGTGACAGCAACATTACCGCCATTTTCTGCTAATTCACCAAAAAGAATCATTTCAGCTAAAGGCTTTTTCAAGTGTTCTTGAATTAAGCGTTGCATAGGTCTTGCACCCATTAAACGATCATAGCCATTTTCCGCCAACCATGTACGTGCTGCTTTACCAACTTCAAGAATAACTTTTTTCTCATCCAACTGTGCTTGCAGTTCAGTTAAGAACTTATCAACCACATTTTCAATCACTGTTGTTGGTAGTGCTTTAAATTGAATCACACTGTCTAAACGGTTACGGAATTCAGGTGAAAATGCTTTTTTCATTGCATCTTGGTTATCATTACTATTGTCTTGTTCCATGAAACCAATATTGGTACGTGAAATACTTTCTGCGCCAATATTTGTCGTAAGAACAAGAACCACATTGCGGAAATCTGACTTACGACCATTATTATCAGTCAATGAGCCATGATCCATAATTTGCAGTAATAGATTAAACACATCTGGATGTGCTTTCTCAATTTCATCTAGCAATAGAACACAATGTGGGTTTTTATGAATTGCATCGGTTAATAAGCCACCTTGGTCAAAACCAACATAACCCGGAGGTGCACCAATTAAACGTGATACAGCGTGACGCTCCATATATTCAGACATATCGAAACGGACAAGCTCTACACCGAGTAATTTGGCAAGCTGTTTAGTCACTTCGGTTTTACCTACACCTGTTGGGCCAGCAAATACAAAACTACCAACAGGCTTATCTGGAGATTTTAATCCTGCACGTGAAAGCTTGATTGCTGATGCTAATGCAACAATGGCATCGTCTTGACCAAACACAACACGCTTAAGGTCACGTTCAAGATTTGCTAGTACAGTTTTATCGTCTTTAGATACTGTTTTTGCAGGAATGCGTGCAATTTTAGAAACAATATCTTCTACATTTTCAACCGTAATAACGGTGTCATCTTGCTCCGCTTTTAAACGGCGCTGAGCACCTGCTTCATCAATAACATCAATGGCTTTGTCTGGTAAGAAACGATCATTAATAAATTTAGCAGAAAGCTCTACTGCGGTAATAATCGCTTGATCGTCATATTTCACATGATGGAATTCTTCAAATTTAGATTTCAAACCACGTAAAATATCAATAGTTTCTGAAATAGAAGGCTCATTTACATCAATTTTTTGGAAACGGCGTGATAAAGCATGATCTTTCTCAAAAACTTGGCGATATTCTTGGAATGTTGTAGAACCAATACAACGCAAAGTACCATTTGAAAGTGCTGGTTTAATTAAGTTTGATGCATCCATTGTGCTGCCCATACTTGAGCCTGCACCAATAATCATGTGAATTTCATCAATAAACAAAATCGCTTCTGGTTTTTTCTTTAAAACATTTAAAAGTTGTTTTAAGCGTTTTTCAAAATCACCACGGTATTTTGTACCTGCAACCAATGCACCAATATCTAAGCTATAAACTTCTGCATTCGCTAAAGGCTTAGGTGCTTTACCATTCACAATGAGCCAAGCTAAACCTTCAGCAATTGAAGTTTTACCCACACCAGGATCGCCGACCAATAAAGGATTATTTTTACGGCGACGACATAAAATTTGTGCTGCACGCTCAATTTCTTTTTCACGACCAATGAGAGGATCTGTTTTCCCTTTTTGCGCCTCAGCATTTAGATTCAACGTATACAGCTCTAAAGGACCTGCATTTGAAGATGATAGTTGCTCACCATCAAGATCTTCTACTTCTTCCTCTGTATGCTCTTCTTGTTTACGCGCACCATGTGATAGGTACTGCGTTAAAGTAAGACGATTAATTTGATGGCGTTTTAATAGATATACAGCAAATGTATCGCGCTCTGAATACATAGCAACAAGAACATCTGCACCTTCAACAGTACGATCTCCGCCACTAGACTGAACATGAAAAATTGCACGCTGTAAAATACGATCAAAACTTTCTGTAGGATGAGGTGCTAAATCACTATCTTCAGCTAATTTAGGTGTATTTTGTTCTGCAAATTCTTCTAGTTCTTTACGCAGTACAATAATATCTGCGCCACATGCCTTTAAAGCATTAACCGCAGAGTCGTTATCTAATAATGCCAATAACAAATGTTCAACTGTCAGAAACTCATGTCTCTTTTGACGAGCCATGCTAACAGCCAAACGTAATGATACTTCTAATTGTCGACTTAGCATGTGATCCCCTTAATCTTTAGGCTCTATCTGACAAAGTAAAGGATGACCTTGTGATCGAGCGTAATTATTGACTAGGTTTGCTTTTGTTTCCGCTATATCTCTTGGATAGACGCCAGCAATACCCTTTCCTTCATAATGTACAGTTAGCATTACTTGAGTAGCTTGGTCAAGATTCATTGCGAACTTTTCTTGTAAAATTTCAATAACAAAGTCCATTGGTGTGTAATCGTCATTTAATAGAACGACGGCGTACATAGGCGGACGTTTAAATTCGGGAGGTGCAGTCTGAACAACTGTATCACCATCCTCTTCATGATTCTCGTCTTGCATGTTAGTGCGAATATTTAAATGCCAATCCACAAAACCTGATTGAGAAAATCCATTTTTTATATCAGCCAAACAAATTTGACGTTTTAAATTACTCATATTTAATTCAAACACACACTATTGAACTGTTGCTTTTACTTGAGGAATGTCTGCAACAGTTGTTGAAACAGCATCTACAGGTTTTCCTCTTGACCAACTAAAACGCTTAACAATTGGAGATGATCCTGTTACACGCACTTCCATATATTGAGGCGAGAAACCTTTCGGCATAGTCCAACGTCCAGTTAAACGCTGAAAATCTTCAAAATCAAAATGGGTACTTTCCATAGGTACCACAAGAACTTCAGAACCTTGGATTAAACGTAGTTCTACATTACCTGATGCTTTAGTTCTAGATGGACTAACTTGTATTAAATCAATTTGATATTCATAGGCATTATCAACAAGTGGTTTAACTCCTAAGTTTTGAACTGTCAAACTTAAGCCACCACGTTGTCTAAGTACTTCCCGATAAATTGTGAGCATACTATCGGTTTGAGTTTTATCTGCTTTGGCTTGCGTCACCTGTGCAAATAAATCATTTGAATTACTAATAGCAACATCACGCTCTTGAACAGCAGCGTTTAGAGATTTGTTGAGCGTTTCTAATCGATTTTTTTGTACACCAACAACTTCTACAAGTTGCTGTGCATCGGCATCATAACCAGCGACCGTTAAACCTTGACGATGTCCAACACTATAGCCTAACAAGCCACTACCTAAAATCAAAACTGCTGCACCAACTACAAGTGGCATATTGCCTTGTAAATGTAGCTTTTTCGACTTTATTTGTTTTTCTTCAGCATTAGATTCAATGTTGCTCATCGTCATCTCTTCTTCAATATTTTTCAAAACACAGATTTAATTCGAAAACATTCTCTCTGTGTAGTTGAAAAGCGTTACTTATGGTAATAACCCAATCACATCTAACCCTGCATTTTCAGCAAAATTAAACATCAAATTCATATTTTGAACTGCTTGACCCGCAGCGCCTTTCACTAAGTTGTCTTGTACAACCAAAATCACTAATTTTTGCGGCTGAGGTTTATATAGTGCAATACGTAATTGATTTGCGCCACGTACAGAACGAGTTTCAGGCGAACTTCCTGCAGGCATTACATCTACGAATTGTTCATTCGCATAGAATTGCTCATAAATACTTTGTAAATCTGCTGTTTGACCCGCTTCTGTTAAATCAATATAGATTGTACTAAACATGCCACGAATCATCGGAACTAAGTGTGGTACAAACAAAATATGATCAAACACGCCTTTTTGACCCGAAATATTCTCTAGTGCTTCTACAATTTCAGGATGATGACGATGCCCTGCAACACCATAGGCTTTAAAGTTATCTGCATTCTCAGAGTAAATCATACCTAAACTTGCTTTACGCCCTGCACCAGATACACCAGATTTCGCATCGATAATAATACTTTCTGGTTTCACTAATGCTTCAACAGCTTTCAATACAGGCGCTAAACCTAATTGAACTGTTGTTGGATAACAGCCAGGGTTACCAATCACGCTCGCTTGTTTAATTTTTTCACGATTTAATTCAGACAAACCGTATGCCGAAGCTTTTAATACATCTGGGCAAGCATGTTCTAAGCCATACCATTTTTCAAATTGAGCCAAATCTTGCAATCTAAAGTCTGCAGCAAGGTCAACAACCTTAGTATTTGCAGCTACAAGCTCGGCAGCATGTTTCATTGCGACACCATGAGGCGTTGCAAAGAATACAACATCACATTTCTTTAATTCTTGAATGTCTAAATCTGAATATTTAAGATCTGTTTGCCCACGTAAACTTGGGAACATATCATCTACACGACGACCAGCTTCAGTTCGAGAAGTTAAAACAGTGACTTGCACATTTGGATGACGCAATAAAAGACGTAATAATTCAACGCCTGTATAACCTGTTCCACCAACAATCCCGACAGAAATCACGCTAGTTACCTCAATTTAAAAAATTTATTGATATATTCCTTGCTTAGTATGGCAGGGTTTAAAAACTTTCTGAACAATTTTGATCGAGTTTGTTGATTTTTTAACTTCTTTATTTAGTCTACTCATTACTTTCACTTAAGTAGTCATAAAAACATTGCATCTAAAATAATAAATTTGTGTATATTTATTTAAGTTTATCTATATGATAGCGAATACATAGCGGAAAAAGTCGCATGTTGAAAAATGCGTGTTTTAACTATAAATTTAATTACTCAAAACACAAATAGATCAAGTGATTTTTTTAAATCCACTGCTACTTTAACAAGGTCAAAAAAGTGCGGAAAACAACGATAAAGTCAAAACATGATCTTACAGCCCTAAAGAAGCCTGTAGCGACAGCACATTCCCTAATTTCAAAACACAATAAAACACTATTAAATCAAATTCCAAATTTTGCTTTCATACTACGTTCAGACAACATTTATATTAATAAAGATTTTCAGCATTATCTCAACCCATCTAAAACCAACTTACAATTACAAGATATTTTCGATGCAATTCACCATAAAGATTTAGAAAACTTTAAAGAATTATTAAATCTTGAAACGACTAACCCACATAATGTTCAACATCCTTTTAGAATTAAAAATAGTAACAATGAGTACTACTGGTTTCTTGCCTTTGCTAAACCAAACATTAATGCGCTAAAAACAGTCGAATGGTTTGTAAGTCTTATTAATGTACAAAAACACTATCAAGCGCATAAAAATGTTCTAACCCAATTGCAAACTCAAGAAGAAATAAACCATCAAGTTAAAAATGCCTTATGCATATCCAATGAAACTGATGAACTAACAGGTTTACTCAACCGTTATGGATTAAAAAATACCGTACAAAATCTATTAAAATCGGATAAAAAATATAGACATATTGGTGTATTTATCATTGGTTTAGATCATTTTAAGAATATTAATGATACGCAAGGCTATACCGCTGGAGATTTTGTTCTTAAACATCTCGCCAAAAGACTACAAAAAGAATTCTCAAGTTCAAGTTTAATTGCTCGACTTGGAAGCGATGAATTTGCTGTCGTTTATTACGATATACAGAGTATTGATGATATCAATGCAATAAGCCAAAGGATTCTAGATCTCACCCTTAAGCCATTTGAATATCATGGAAAGCTATTAAATAGCAGTATGAGTGTAGGTTGTTCTTTATATCCTCAAGATGCTGACAATTTTTCTAACTTATTACAATGCGCTGATACCGCCTTAAAGAATTTAAAAATACGTGGTCGTGGTGGCATTCAATATTTCAATGAAAATATGTTTAATGAGCCTCGAAATAAAGCAATTCAAATAGAAACAGCACGGCGTATTCTGCGTGAAAAATCCATTACACCGTATTATCAAGTCAAAGTTGACCTTTCAACATTAGAAATTATCGGTTTAGAAGCACTACTTCGATGGATCTGCCCTCAATCCAATACTGTCTTTACCCCTGAAACCATTACTGAAGCTTTTGATGACTTTGAACTTTCCACTAAAATTAGTGCAGATATGCAAAGTAAAATTTTTGCAGATATCAAAACTTGGCAATCAAAAGGTAAAAAAATAATCCCTGTTGCAATTAATGCTTCACCTGTTGAGTTTTTCCGTGATAACTACGCAGAAATCTTATTACAGCGTATACACGATGCTGGTATTTCGCCCCAACATATAGAAATAGAAATTACAGAACATTTATTTGCCGATCATGGCGTGGATTATGTAACACGTGCTTTAAATAAACTTCATGATGCAGGCATTAAAATTTCGCTCGATGATTTTGGTACAGGACATTCATCTTTAACACATCTAAGAGATTTACCCGTTAACTGTATTAAAATTGACTATAGCTTTATCGAGAAAATAACCAAAGAACACTCTAGTGCTGCTATTGTGGAAGGTATTATCAAATTAGGACATTTGCTAAACATGAATGTCATTGCCGAAGGTATTGAAAACCAAGAGCAACTCAATATGCTTAAAAAAATGGGTTGCCCACAAGGACAAGGCTTCTTATTTAAAGATGCCATTACAGCAAAAGAAGTTGAAAATTTACTAGATAAATAACCTATTAAGTATTACACTCTATTTGATTAATTAGATTAATAATCAACTGTTTAACAACACTATACTGAGTTATAAAAATGACATTAATTAAAAAACGAGAAGCTTTAGATATTTTTATTAATGCAGAAGAATCTATATCTATATGCCACCCAGATGTTGAAGACATTGAAACAGGGAAAATTAAAAACATCATTGTAACTATTGAGATAGAAGATATTGATACTGTTGTAAATGAACTGTTACGTCTAAAAAAAGAATATTATGAAATTAAAGAAGAAGAAGCTAGTAACTCTTAGGATTAAACTACGCTCCACCAATATAGTACAGGTGTCTGTTTAAGTAACTTTTGATGATGTTGAAAATTCATATCATGCTTTTGAACCAACTGCCAAAACTGTGCACTATGGTTAAAATGAACAGTATGAGCTAACTCATGCACACAAACATATCTTACAACGGCTGTAGGATATAGCACCAAAGCACTATTTAGCATAATCTTTTGTTGAGCAGAACAACTTCCCCAACGTGTTTTAGGTTGTCGAATACTACATTCTGTATATTTTAGACCGATTTCTCGACTTACCTCATTTAAATACATCGGCAAGTATTCTTTTGCATATTCAACAACAAAAGCTTTTAAATATTTTTCAGGTGTGCGATCACTTACTTTTAAAATCAAATTTTCAGCATCAAAAACAAAATTATTTTTCTGTGTTAAATATTCAATACGAATAGGCTGAGATAAATTAAACAACTGAATTTCTATTGGTAATGTTCTATCAATTTCTACAATTTTATTTTGCTGTGCTTGCCATGTATTAATCAGCCATGTTTCGGACTGATCTATAAAGTTTTGAATTTGTCGTTTTGTACAAAATATTGGGGCTGTTAAACGTATACGTGTTGGCTCTACACGAAGTCTTAAACGTGTAGATCGAATATTTCGAGTAATTTGAATTTCAGGTAAATCACTTAAAGTCATTTTTATTCTTTGCTAGTTTGAAATCCCCCTAACCTGTAAAGCCCCTCTTAATAAAGATGGATTTAGGGAGATTATCTCTTCAAAAAGTTACTTAAAGTCTCCCTTCTTGCGCTTGTTTTAAAGCAATGCTTTAAAACTACGCTCAGGGAGATTTAGTTAGAGGGATTTTGGCTTAAAAAATTTATTAAACCGCAGTACGTTCTTCAATACCGTTATCAGTTGCTACAACAGCAACATCAGCTTTGTTTAATGCAAAGATACCGTTACATACAACACCTGGAATATCATTCAAGGTTTTTTCTAACTCAAGTGCATTTAAGATATTTAGGTTATAAACGTCTAAAATTACATTGCCATTATCTGTTACAACACCTTCGCGATATACAGGATCACCACCTAAAGCAACGATTTTACGTGCTACAGCAGAACGTGCCATAGGAATAACTTCTACAGGAAGTGGGAATTCACGACTTAATTGTTCCACCCATTTAGAATCATCTACAATACAAACGAATTTTTTTGCAATAGATGCCACAATTTTTTCACGTGTAAGCGCAGCACCGCCACCTTTAATCATGTGCATGTGACGATCAATTTCATCCGCACCATCCACATAAGCATCTAAACCACCTACGCTGTTCATATCTACAACTTCGATACCTAATTTTTTAAGACGTTCCGCAGTCGCTTCTGAACTTGCAACAGCTGCTTCCAATTGAAGCTCAGGTAAAAGCTCAATTAAGAAATTTACAGTACTACCTGTACCAACGCCTAAAATGCCCCCTTTTGGTAAGTGTTTTAAAGCAGCTTTTGCTGCTGCTTGCTTCTTCTCATCTTGGGTTGCATATAGACTCATGACATTACTCAACTATTTTTCACATTTGTTGCTGATTTTACAGCCCAAATGTATGGGGTTTTGTTACAATAAGCACCTATTTTAAACTGTTAGATGGAAAATTAACATGCTGTCTCGTTTGGTTCGACAAATATTACAAGCAACCGTATACGATGTTGCAATCGAAACCCCACTCGAAGCAGCGCCACGAATTAGTGAAAAACTAAAAAATAACATTCGCTTCAAACGCGAAGACTTACAACCTGTCTTTTCCTTCAAACTACGCGGTGCTTATAACCGTATTAGTCAATTACCGAAATCTCAGTTGGAACGTGGCGTTATTACTGCTTCAGCAGGTAACCATGCTCAAGGCGTGGCATTATCTGGTCAAAAGCTCGGTATTCGCGCCATTATTGTTATGCCAAAAACAACACCAGACATTAAAGTTCAAGCGGTTAAACGCTTAGGCGGTGAAGTTGTATTGCATGGTGATTCTTTTGATGTAGCCAATAAATATGCAATTGCTCGTGCCCAAGAAGACGGTATGACTTTTATTCCCCCTTATGACGATGAACTTGTTATGGCGGGACAAGGTACAATTGGTAATGAAATTTTACGTCAATGGCGTGATGTCGACTATGTATTTGTGGCTGTTGGCGGTGGCGGTCTAATTGCGGGTGTTGCGGCGTACTTAGGTGATGTTGCACCACATGTTAAAGTTATTCCTGTTGAATATGACGAATCCGCTTGTCTGAAAGCTGCACTTGAAACAAATGAACGCGTAATCCTTCCTACAGTTGGTTTATTTGCTGATGGTACGGCTGTTGCACAAATTGGTGAAAAACCATTTGATGTGATTCGCCTACAAAAATCTGATAACTCAGGACCAATTGTTGAACCTAATGTTGTATTGGTCAATACAGATGAAATTTGTGCTGCCATTAAAGATACTTATGATGAATGTCGCAGTATTGTTGAACCATCTGGTGCAATGGCATTGGCAGGTATTAAAAAATACGTGGCTGAACATGGTCTAGAAGATAAAAACATGGTGTCGATTGTTTGTGGTGCAAACATGAACTTTGACCGCCTACGTTATATTGCAGAACGTACAGAACTTGGCGAACGTAAAGAAGCTATTTTTGCAGTGACTATTCCAGAAGAAAAAGGTTCATTCCTTAACTTCTGTCGTGCACTACAAGGTCGTAACATTACAGAGTTTAACTACCGTGCAAGTCATGCTTCTGCGGCACAAGTTTTTGTTGGTATTAGCCTTAAAGCTGGCGAAAAAGAACGCCAAGATATTTTTGAAGCATTAAAAATTCAATTTGATGTAGACGATTTATCTGATGATGAAGTTGCAAAACTACATATTCGTTACTTAATTGGCGGTCATGCCGATATTGAGAATGAGCGTTTATTCCGTGTGGAATTCCCTGAACGCCCAGGTGCATTACTCACTTTCTTAGAACGTCTTGGGCCAACTCACAATATTACGCTTTTCCATTACCGTAACCATGGTGCTGCCGAAGGTCGTGTATTGGTTGGTTTAGAAGCTGAAGATGCGCAACAAAACCCAGATGGTTTAATTGAAACATTAGAAAGTATTACTTATCCATACGAAGAAATTACCAATAACTTAGGTTATCAACGTTTCTTAAAATAAGTTTTCTAGCTTAAATAAAGAAGCCTCTATATAGAGGCTTCTTTATCATCGATATACAATTTATTAGAAAGCATATTTTAGATGTAACAATGCGCTTCCACCGTCTCTCTTACCAAAATAACCACTCGCTTTCAAATCCATACTAAAATTTTTAAACATTTCAGGATCATATCGAATACCTAATGTAACTATCCCTGTACTACCTTTAACACTTGGTTCCGCGATATTATATGTGCCTAGTGCGGTTCCTTTTGCAGTACCATCAAATTCATATTCATATCCTAAACCAGCAAGTAATTGAATATCTTTATTCCACTGATAATTATTTTCGCCAGTTAATCTAACTCGATGTGAGTTGAGTTTATTAAACTCCACTTGCTCACCTGCAATTTCAATATCATGCCCCTCAATTCCAGACCATAGATATTTCAAATTAACATCTAAATCATTATTTTCATTTAATTGATACCCATATCCACCTGTCAAATGTACGCTGTAATAATTACCACTTACTTCATATTCTGCTCTTTGTTTTGTGTCCGAATGAATGATGTCATCAGAAACATAATTTGTTTTTAACTTACCACCACGTACAGAACCATCTAAATACCAATTATTAATAAAATCATAATGACCATACACACCAAGCCCGTTAAATCTATTATGACCTCTACCATGTACGTTTTTAACATCCTCAAAGTCATTAAACGTTTTATAGCTATCCCAGCCATTTTCCATAAACAATCCGCCAGTTAATTGGCTATTTTGATAACTCACACCAGTGGTAACAGAACCACCATCCGACTTAATGTAGGAGCCAGTATTATAGTGAGTGCGATTTCCATTAAAAATTATAAATGGAACCAAACCCCGTTGATTATTTTGTTCGCCGATCGCCTTGAGCATATTATCGGCAATATTGTCAGCGTTCCTTGTAAGTAACATTAAGCCTGATAGATTTCCTTCCAATAAGGACTTAAGTTGAGGGTTTGTCTCTGGTCCCACATCATCAGGACCACCTTCTACCAACGCAATTACCTGATTATTTCTAATAAAAGTATCAACATCATAAACTAAGGAAACACCTTGCTGTGCAACACCTCTTGTAGTAGAACCTTGGCCATTACCAACCAAATTTTTTGTTGCATTCATTAAAATAAATTCACTATGATTCTTCACAAGCGATCCAGCTGATATATATGAAACAGAAATATCAGATTTTAAATTTGCTTGCGGTGTACTCATATTTGAAGCATGGCTTCCTAAAACAATAGTTTCAGCAGTAATCAAAGACGTCGGTAAATTTGCAAAATCAGGTCTAATTGTAAAATCATATGTTTGGAAATTTGCCACCTCCTTAATGGAAATAGGCGTTTTATTCGCATAAATTAAAGTATTACCTGTAAAAACATCAAAACTTGCAGGTTTTGTTGTGCTATCACTATAATGTAAATAGCCGCCATAAAGTGTGCTGTTAGGGTTAGTAAAAGTATGACTTCCTTCAATGCTAATTGTATTTTTTGTAGCATTGACATTTGTTTGTCTTAAATCAATATAACTATCAGCAGTATTCGGTGCCGAATTTGTGTATATGGTTGGTGTTATCAATGTTCCATCATTCTTTTTTACCAAGCCATAATCAATATTAAAATTGATATAGCCAGTATTGATGCTGCCATCAATTGTAGAAGTACCACTTAAATTTATTTTATTATCTGTTGCATAAATATTTAAACCACTCGCGTTAATTCTTAACTGTGCGTTACTTATCTTAGTATAACCATTAACGATATATTTACCACCAATTGTCTCTCCAACCGATAAATTAAAATCTGCATAACCGGACATTATATTATTAAGTTTGTTATTATTTCCTTTAACTGTAATGGTATTATTCTTTTGAACTAATGTATTCCCATTGACATTTATCGTTGAAGTCGCATCAGCCTTATCGTCTGTCTGAAGTGTAGATGTTGATTCAGAACCAATCGCATCTCCAGCTTTTATATCAAACGTACTATAACCTGCAACTATATCGTTTAAGACATTATTATCCCCAGCAATTTCCACCAAATTATAGTTAGCATTTAACTTATTTTTTTCTAAATTACTGAAATATTCTACATAAGAAAATGCGGAGCCATGAGAGTTTGATGTATTTGCAATCATATTACCATTATGTACGCTTATCGTATTATGTCCGACTTTAATATTATCTGCTTTATTATCATTTCCTGTAATTGTGAGCTTATTTTCATTTGAATCTAATACACTTGATATTACATAGTTAGAACCAAATACATAAGAAGTAGCGCCTACCGTGTTAATATTAGTGTTTATCGACTGTGAAGTACCCGCTTTAAGATTTCCACTCTCTATAAGAATCGTATTTGCCCCTGCATTAATATCTAAAAACTTATTATTACTCCCACTTACACTCATTTCATTTTTATTTGTATAAAGCTTATTTGTTCTCACATTTGATTGAGCATTTACATAAGCTCTTGCATTCCCTAGATCTACTGAAGTACCACCTGTAACATCCCCTAATATTACAGCAATAGTATTGTTACCAATATTCGCATTTTTTGTTTGATGCTGATCACCACTCACCACAACTTTATTCGAATTGGTTTGCATTGTATTTGCATTAATAGTTTCTAGTTGAGTCACTGTAGCATTCGCATAAACACCATTAACAACATCGCCATTATCAATATTAATCTGAGTAGAACCTGAATTAATTGTGCCAGTCACATTTACGGCATTTTTGTCTGAAATACTGACTGTATTATTACTTGTAGATAGTGATTTATTACTTTGTGTAGATAAAAAAGCTTTTCCAGAACAATCACTCACAGGATTTGTTACACAATTTACAGATGGAAACTTTTTAGTCGAATGTAACAATCCAGAGTATATATCTCCAATTTGACTACCTTTATCTAACGTAATCACATTACCATTGACCTGAGTACCACTATCAATTGTTGAATATCCAGCTAAAATAAAATTATTTGCAAGTGCTGCTGGAGCATAATCCACAACAACAGGTGCACTATTACTCAACTCAACCATTCCTTTAACAGTATCACTTCCAATTAATATATTAAAATTCCCACCAACATCAGTACTAGACTTCGACTGTGCTAATGTTCCGTCATAAGTAACTGCTAATGACTCTTGACTGATAAGGGATGTCGTTGAAAATAGAATAGCAAAAGATAAAACTGTTTTCTGTAAATCAAATATAAAATCATGCTCTGAACGCTCTCCAATTACTCTATTTTTAGCCTTGTCTAATATCACAACAAAGTTGCCATTTTTTGTATCAAAAGCAATTTTAAATTTATTATTCATACAATCACCATTTAGTTTTCGGAGTAATGGAAGTATTTTTTGTTTTTTTAATAAAACATCAATTAATTAACATTTAACTTAATTAGTGTTGTTTTTTTCAATATTAAACATATATTTGATGATATTGATTATTTTTTGTAAAAAATTTGTGATCATTTTGTAATTTTTATTAACAATTAAATATTTTTTACTTAGTACAGCTCTTAGTGCCTTTACTAGTAATACAGTTTTTAAATAAATAAGCCCTCCCCCTTAAGACTGATTCTTAATGAGTTTGTATTCATGAAAAAACTATGAGAAGGTAGTATTTAAATTTGGTTTAATTTAAATCATAAGTAACATTACTTATTTTTAGTGTTTAATTTCCAGTAATTTCGGCTATTGATGTTTTAGTCATTCTATTTTGAATTAATGAAGAAAGAAAAAATAAGATAAGTAAAACAATCGTCCCAATAAGCGGCTTATCCCAACTATTAGAAATAAGAATGTATCTGTACACAACACCATAAATAAGAATTGCAAAAGCAAAAAGTAAAATGGATTTGCAGAATACTTCTATATCGAATTTTATCTCCACAGCATTTTTAGTAAAAATCTTAGTTATCAAGCCTAAAATGCAACCGGCTATTACACTTACAACAAAAAAGACACTTAAAGAACCAAATGCTGGAGATTTATATTCAATCCACCTTAAAATTGAGAAAAATACAAAAATGGTAATCCCCAGCCTAAACCACCATACAAAAATACTTCTTTAAATTTTTTATTTATATTCATTTTATAAAACTCATTACAAACCCAATAACAAGAAAGCAAAATCCTATTCTCCCTAAAACATGAGCAAATACACCAATACCTGTTACTTCAATTTTTTCAGGTTCAGGCACGATTAAAGATTTTAAAGTTACTTTCTTTTTAAGCTGATCAGTTGTCATAAGAACACCATATTCAATGGCGATAAGTAGCAATCCTATTTTCGTGAGATAACCGTCAACTTCTATATCTCCCGAAGAAATACTCGAATAAATAGTGAATAATAAAAAAGCTGCCATACCAAAACAGAAAGACTTAAAATACCGCTCAAGCTTCAAAACAGAATCCTAAAAATAGACTTACGTAATATGTTGATGTAATAAAAAAACTTCTTATAAGAGTCAATTAACTACCTTTTTCTTTCTTTTTTTAATTGCCATCTCGTTAAACTTATTGCAACAACTATGCTTGGTGCCGTTAACATTAATAAATCATTAATTATTCCATTAAAAATCACACCTAATAATTGATCTAAGCCTATAGCATAAATAGCTATTGAATATGCAATACACAATAAAATTATAAAAGAAAAAATAAACCATTTTAGAAATATTCTATACATACCAATTATTGTAATTAAGAGCTACTGCTCATAATAACACAGAGCAAATTTCAATTTTCTATAGATAGAAAGTTCACATGATAACGCCCCATTGCATCGACCTTTGTAACCAAAATTACATTTCGTTTCACAAACAACATATAAGCGCCACTCAATTATTACAGAGCGTAATTTTAAATTTGTGCTTGAATCAGCGACTTGCAAAAAATGCATAAAAATTCATCTTGGATAGATGATTCTTTTAGGACTGACAAAGGATGGCAAAATGATGAGCCAACTGAATCCCACATTAGTAACATTCATGTTCTATATCGTGGCTATGATTGGTATTGGGCTATATGCCTACAAAGCCACAACAAATTTTGATGATTATATTCTCGGTGGACGAAGCCTTGGTAGCGTAGTAACTGCATTGTCTGCTGGTGCATCCGACATGAGCGGATGGCTATTGATGGGCTTACCTGGTGCAATCTATCTTTCAGGTTTGTCTGAAGCATGGATTGCAATTGGTTTGGTTATTGGTGCTTGGCTCAACTGGCTACTTGTTGCTGGACGTCTACGTACACATACAGAAGTTCAAAATAATGCCTTAACACTCCCAGACTATTTCACTAGTCGTTTTGGCGATACAAAAAAAGTTTTACGCTTAATTTCTGCTGTCGTTATTCTTATTTTCTTCGCGATTTACTGTGCTTCAGGCATGGTTGCAGGTGCGCGATTATTTGAAAGCCTCTTTGGTTGGGACTACACCACTGCATTATGGATTGGCGCGATCGCAACAATCAGTTATGTATGTATTGGTGGCTTCCTTGCAATTAGTTGGACTGATACATTCCAAGCAGGTTTAATGATTTTTGCATTATTACTTGCACCTATCGTAACGTATCTTGCAATTGGCGATCATGCACAAAGTGTGACTGTACTTATTGAAAATGCACGTCCACACGCAAACAGCTTAATTGGCGATTTGAGTGTTGTTGCAATTTTATCGTCAATGGCATGGGGCTTAGGCTACTTTGGTCAACCACACATTCTAGTACGTTTCATGGCTGCGGATTCTGTAAAAGTAATTCCTGCTGCACGTCGTATTGGTATGACTTGGATGATTCTTTGCTTAGGCGGTGCTGTAGCCGTTGGTTATATCGGTATTGCATATTTCCATGCAAATCCACAGTTCGGTGCTGTAGTTGATGCAAACCCTGAAATTGTGTTCATGGAAGTCACAAAAGTATTATTTAATCCATGGGTTGCAGGTGTAATTTTAGCTGCAATTCTTGCTGCTGTAATGAGTACGTTAAGCTGTCAGTTATTAGTATGTTCTACAACTTTAACTGAAGATTTGTACAAAGGATTTTTCCGCAAAAATGCTTCTCAAAACGAATTAGTTTGGATTGGTCGTTTAATGGTAATCCTCATTGCAATTGTTGCAATTTGCCTAGGTATGAACCCTGACAGTAAAGTTTTAGGCTTAGTTGCTTACGCTTGGGCTGGCTTCGGTGCTGCTTTTGGTCCACTTATTATTCTTTCATTGTTCTGGAAACGTATGACATTGAATGGCGCAATTGTGGGGATGATTGTAGGTGCTGTAACTGTAATTGTATGGAAAACTTACTTTGCCGATACAGGTTTATACGAAATTGTTCCTGGCTTTATTCTTTCTACGCTTTCAATTGTTGTTGTAAGTTTAATGGGCAAAGCACCGTCTAAAGACGTTGAAGATCGTTTTGACCGCGCTGAAGAACTTTATGCTCAAGCAATGGAAGAAATGAAATACGATAAGAAATAATATTATTTCTTTACAGTTAGTATGATTAAGGGGCTATATGCCCCTTAATCATTTTAAACATTATCAGTACTACATTTATTAAACAGCAGGTTTAACTGGCATTTTAAGCTTAATTTGGCTCGATTCCTTAATCACTTCCATAACAGGATAGCTACGTGTTTCTTTTACACCAGGTAACTGCCACAAAATCTGTCCTGAAATTTTTCTAAACTCTTCCATATTTGAACATCGAATTTTCACAACAAAATCAAATCCACCGCTAATCATGTGGCATTCGACAATTTCTGGACAATGCACCACAGCTTCGGAGAACTCATCCAATACATTTGGTGTGGTTTTGTCGAGCAATATTTCGACAAAAACAACAAAACTACAATTTAATTTATCTGGATTTAATCGTGCCCCATAGCCTAAAATATAACCTTCCTTGCTCAACTTCTGCACACGTGCTAAAGCTGCGGTTGGTGATAAGTTAACAGCCTCAGCAAGTTTAATATTTGAAATTTTTCCATCGTTCTGCAGAATATCTAAAATTCTAATATCTATACGATCGAGGGTTGTTACATGATTGGTCATCAGAATTATTCTCTAAAAAACAGAAAAATTATAGTGAGTTGTTCATCAAATTTTCTGTAATCATAAATTATATCTGGTTTTTTACCTATTAATTTTTGTAGTCACAGGATGCTGACATGAATATCACTGAAAACGAATTTCAAATTGATGATTCAAAACCTCATTTAGAATATATCTCCCAATTTCGTGAAAAAAATGAGTATGAAGAAAAAATTAATGCGGCATGGCGCATTGATGAAAGTGAGTGTGTAGAAAATTTACTTGCTCACAGCGAACTTTCAGATGAACTTAATGGCAACATTCAAGATTTAGCATTCCAACTTGCACATGCTTTACGTGAACGTAAAGGCTCAAGTGGTAAAGCTGGTATTGTTCAAGGTCTACTTCAAGAATTCTCTCTTTCTTCTCAAGAAGGCATTGCATTAATGTGCCTTGCAGAAGCATTGTTACGTATTCCAGATACAGCAACTCGTGACTTACTTATCCGTGATAAAATTAATCAAGGTAGTTGGAAAGATCATTTAGGTAATAGTAACCTAATGTTCGTAAACGCTGCCGCTTGGGGCTTAATGCTTACAGGCAAGTTAATGGAAACACCAAAGCAAAAAAGCTTAAGCACCGTATTAACAGGTCTTCTTGCACGTTCTAGCCGTGGCATTATTCGCAAAGCTGTAGACGTTGCTATGCGTATGATGGGTGAACAGTTCGTTACAGGCGAAACCATTGGTGAAGCACTACAAAATGCTGAATCACTAGAAGCAAAAGGTTTCCGTTATTCATACGACATGCTTGGTGAAGCTGCATTAACAGATCATGATGCAGAACGTTATTACCAAGACTACACCAATGCAATTCATGCAATTGGTAAAGCTGCTGCCGATAAAGATGTTTACGATGGTGCAGGTATCTCAATTAAGCTTTCTGCTTTACACCCTCGCTATGTACGTGCGCAAATTGACCGTGTACATGATGAGCTTTACAGCAAAGTTTACAACCTTGCATTACTTGCAAAACAATACAACATCGGTTTAAACATCGATGCTGAAGAAACAGACCGTTTAGAAATTTCTTTAGAGTTATTAGAACGTCTTTGCTTCGAACCAAAACTAAAAGATTGGAAAGGCATTGGTTTTGTTATCCAAGCTTACCAAAAGCGTTGTTTCTACGTGGTTGATTATATTATTGACCTTGCAAAACGTAGTGAAAAACGCTTAATGATTCGTTTAGTAAAAGGTGCATACTGGGACAGCGAAATTAAAAAAGCACAAATTGAAGGTATGACGGACTACCCTGTATTTACTCGTAAAGTACATACAGACTTATCTTATATTGCCTGTGCACGTAAACTACTTGCAGCACCTGAACAAGTTTACCCGCAATTCGCAACACACAACGCACAGTCTTTAGCAACCATCTACCAAATGGCAGATCCTGCTAAATACTACCCAGGTCAATACGAATTCCAATGTTTACATGGCATGGGTGAACCGCTTTACGAACAAGTTGTTGGTCCTAAATCTGAAAATAAATTAGGCGTACCTTGCCGTATTTATGCACCTGTAGGTAACCACGAAACTTTATTGGCTTACTTAGTACGCCGTTTACTTGAAAATGGTGCAAATACATCATTCGTAAATCGCATTGCAGATAAAAACCTTAAAGTTGAAGACTTAATTGAAAACCCACGTTTAACAATTAATGCTGCTGCAAATAAAGAAGGTAAAGTGGGTCAAAAACATCTTAGCATTCCATTCCCTAAAGATTTATACGGCTTTAACCGCAAAAATTCTGATGGTATAGACCTTGCGAACGATAAAGATCTACTTGCATTAAATGCAACAGCAACAAAACTGATCTCTCACCAATGGACTTCTCTACCTTTAGGAAAAGAAATTCCTGCGGATACAACAGTTGAAGCTATTACCATTATCAACCCTGCAAATAATAAAGATGTTGTAGGTCATGTATTTGAAGCGACTTCTGAACAAGTTGATGCTGCTTTAAATACTGCTGCAAATGCACAAAACGATTGGATTAACACAGACAAAGATGTACGTGCAGGATGCTTACTTCGTGCAGCAGACATCATGGAATCTCGCTTACAAGAACTGATGGTTCTTCTTAGCCGTGAAAGTGGTAAAACTTATGCCAATGCAATTGCAGAAGTTCGTGAAGCTGTAGATTTCCTACGTTACTATGCTGCTCAAATGGTTGATCTTGACAAAAATACTAATATTGAAGCTTTGGGCACAGTATTATGTATTAGTCCGTGGAACTTCCCGCTTGCAATTTTCTCAGGTCAAATTGCAGCAGCTCTTGTTGCAGGTAATGCCGTTATTGCAAAACCAGCTGAACAAACACCATTAATTGCCGCTGAAGCCATTCGTATTCTTTGGTTAGCTGGTGTTCCACAATCTGTGGTTCAGCTTGTACCAGGTCGTGGTGAAACCGTTGGTTCACAACTTAGCCAAGATGACCGTATTAAAGGCATTATGTTTACGGGTTCTACAGAAGTTGCAAAAATTTTGCAAAAAACTGTAGCAAGCCGTTTAAGCAACAAAGGCACACCTATTCCTCTTATTGCGGAAACAGGTGGTCAAAATGCCATGATTGTTGACTCATCTGCTTTAACTGAACAAGTTATTTTAGATGTTGTGAACTCGGCTTATGACAGTGCTGGTCAGCGTTGTTCAGCTTTACGTATTTTGTGTGTTCAAGAAGATAATGCTGAAAGCGTAATTACAATGTTAAAAGGCGCAATGCAACAATTACGCGTAGGCAATCCAAGTTTATTAAAAACTGATATTGGTCCTGTAATTGATGCAGAGGCACAAGGTATTATCCGAAACCATATTGAAAAAATGACTGCAAAAGGTCATAAAGTTCATCAACTTATGCGTAATGCAAATAGCGATGATTTAGTAAATGGTACCTTTGTTCCGCCAACTTTAATCGAACTTCCAAACCTTAACGACTTAGAACGTGAAGTATTTGGTCCTGTTCTACACGTAATTACGTACCAATATGGGGAATTAGATCAGTTACTTGATCAAATTAATTCTAAAGGTTACGGTCTAACAATGGGTTTACACACACGTATTGATGAAACCATTCAAACTGTTGTAGCAAAAGCTCAAGTGGGTAACTTATACATTAACCGTAACATTGTTGGTGCTGTTGTTGGTGTACAACCATTTGGTGGTGAAGGCTTATCTGGTACTGGTCCTAAAGCTGGTGGTCCAATTTACTTATACCGCTTAATGGAAAACTGTGACCGTAAAAAGTTAGCTACGCCATACGCAACAGGTGAAATTACACCTTTAACAGACAATACATCTGTCTTGGAACAATTCAAAACTTGGGCACAAAAAACGTTCCCACAATATACCTTGCAAATTCCACCTGCATTCTGTGTAGGCAGTAGCTATGAGTTACAAGGTCCTACGGGCGAAAGCAACCAATACGTTGTTGTTCCACGTGAACGTGTATTGTCTTTAGCAATAAATGAACAAGATCAAATTCAACAGCTTCTTTCAATCTTTGCTGTTGGTAGCCATGCTGTTGTATTAGCTGATAATACTTTTGTGCTTAAACACTTATCTAGCATGCCTAAAGCTGTAGCTGATCAAATTAAAGTTGTGAATGATGTTGAAACTGGCGATTTTGAAGCTGTTTTACATCACAACAACTCTTCTGAACTTCTCGAACTTCAGAAGAAAATTGCGAGCCGTAAAGGTGCAATTGTAGGTATTACCCACCTAAACTCTGGTGACTACAACATTCCACTTGAGCGTTTTGTCATTGAACGTGCAATTAGTATTAACACTGCTGCAGCTGGTGGTAATGCAAGCTTAATGACAATGAACTAATTCATTTCATATAAAAGCGAAAAGCCCATGACTTAATTGTTATGGGCTTTTTTATTTAAAAATTTATTTGATTTAAATACCAATATTCTATTTGGAAATTTTTTCTTCAAACGATGAGCTAACTATTTTTAAAATGATCATCTAATCTCATAGAACTAGATATTAATTCATTGAAGTTTGTTTCCATACAACACCACCACATACAGTTTTTTCGTAAAATTATCCATTTCCTTTAGTGTTCAAAGGCAAACTTTGTTAACATCCCTGTTTTGAACATGTCTGTGATTTTTACTGCATTATGACTTCATCTTATCAGCAACAACTTGAAGCAAAAGTTGAACGTATTTCAGCGCAATTTGCCGAATTTAATCCTCCCTCATTAGAAGTTTTTGCATCTCCTGAACAAAACTTCCGTATGCGTGCAGAATTCCGTATTTGGCATACAGATGATGATATGTTCTATGCGATGTTCGAGCGCGATGAAGACAACCAAAAAACCGTTGTTCGTATAGATGAGTTTCCAATTGCAGATAAAAGCATTAATGTTTTAATGCCAAAACTACTTGAAGCGATAAAAGCTGAGCCTATTCTGTCTAAGCGTTTATTTGAAGTCGATTTTTTAGCGACACTCAGTGGTGAAATGCTGGTTACCCTTATTTATCACTGCAAACTTGAAGCAGAATGGGAAACCGCTGCAAAAGCATTATCAGAACAGTTAAATATTAAAATTTTCGGTCGTAGTCGTGGTCAAAAAGTTATTTTGACAGATGACTATGTTGTAGAAGAACTTCAGGTTTTTGACCGTAAATTTGCTTATAAACAAATTGAAAGTAGCTTTACTCAGCCCAATGCTCAAGTATGTCAAAAAATGCTTGAATGGGCATGTAATGCAGCTGAAAAAACAGATAAAGACTTACTTGAGCTTTACTGTGGTAACGGTAACTTCACCCTACCGCTTTCTTTGAAATTTAACCGCGTATTGGCAACAGAGCTTGCAAAATCTTCTGTATACGCTGCGCAGTGGAATATCGAAAAAAATGCTATAGACAATATTCAAGTCGCGCGCTTGTCTGCTGAAGAATTTACCCAAGCTTATAATGGCGAGCGTGAATTTAGACGTTTAGAAGAAGCTGAAATTAATATCTCAAGCTACGACTTCAACACTGTATTTGTAGATCCACCGCGTGCAGGTATCGATGATGACACTTTAAAGCTTTTACAGCGCTTTGAACGTATTATTTATATCTCATGTAACCCAGATACTTTACATGACAATCTAGGTTTATTAAGCCAAACTCACCGCATTACGAAGTTTGCATTGTTCGATCAATTCCCATATACGCATCATGTAGAATCTGGCGTTTTACTTGAAAAGATTTAAACAATTTGTTTCATAAAACTAAATTGTCATAAAAGAGGTGTATTTTACATCTCTTTTTTTATATTTATAAATGAATGATTTATATTCACTTTATAAACCATGATGTACTGTTTGGCTTTTTTTTACACCAAAATTACAAAAATATTTCACTTAAATGACTAAACCATCACATAAGAAAGCTTGCATTATTTTTTAATATGTCTATATTTCGATCTATGTTAGGTTGCGTATGAAGGCTCTATGAGTTTTTGGCAAAAGTTGTTCTCAAATGAACAACACAACGAACATAAGAACCAGATTTCTTGTGTTGAAAATGATTGCTCTTGTAAGACAAATGAACAGCTCATTGAAGCTTTAGCGAAAGCAACAGATGAAGATGTCATTATCGGTATTAAGAAAGTTTTAGCCTCTCGAGGTTATAGCCGCAAAGAGTTAAACGAACTTCAGCATTTACCCCTACAATAGTAGTGAAAAATTGCAAAAAAGGTATTTAGGTGTAAATCTAAATACCTTTTTTATTGTATTCAGATTTTATTGAAACAATTTACAAATGTTTACGCTCTATGATTTAATAGTTTGACTTAAAAATAAACAATAAAAGTTAGGGATGAATATGAAAAAGTTAATTTTATTAAGTATGGGGATTACACTTGTTTCACTTACTGCCTGCAGTAAAATGCCCAGCGAATGCCAAGAGTCTTGGAATAAAATGGAAAAGTTTGGTAAAAAACTTAGCGTTTCTAAAGAAGAGCTTCAAAAACGTAAACATGAATTTGAAGACAACATTAAGCAAATGGATCCTAAAGAAGCTGTCAAACTTTGTTCTACTCAAAACGCTATTTTACAAATGGCTGAATAAGCACATTGAGTCTTGATATACTGCTTTAAGTGATATGGGCAATATAATTCCAACACTATGCTCGATCTAGATAAAATGTATTTTAAAGTCTATTTATGCCCTTTTCACTTTCTATGTATTAGAGATGGTCTTGTTCTAATTGAATCATGAAATTTGCTTAGGCTATTTTGTAGTTGCTTTTGCTTAGAGCCATTTGCTTATAAAAATACACATACTTCCAATTTATATATCAACTATCTATCGATATGTATCATTGGCTTGTATTAATGCCACGAAAATCGCTAGAATGAATGATATTTCTCGTTTTAATGTTCTTCTTTATTGTCCGTTTAATCATTTGTATCGTGATATTTGTTGTCGCTTTCGGCTATCGTAATCTGTCATCAAACGCTGTAAAATAACGAATTGATATACATTTGTAACTTTTTTGGTAAATACGTCAATGCTACAGCAGAAAAAGCGATTTCCATTAGGGTCTCATCTTATTGTTACCCACTTTGGCTATACCCATCACGGGATTTACGCTGGTCGTGGGCGTGTTATTCATTATTCAGGGTTCGCCCATTTCTTTAAAAAGCACCCCATTGAAATCACATCAATTGAAAAATTCAGCTTTGGTAAAGCAATCAAAATTCAAAAATATACCTCTCCTAAATACTCAGGTCGTAAAGTTGTACGCCGTATGCGTAGTCGTATGCATGAAAACAACTACCATCTTATAATCAACAACTGTGAACACTTATGTACATGGGCAATTACGGGTGTAGAAAGCAGCCCTCAAGTCATTAAAATGATGAATCGACTTACAACCATTGGCTATGTAAGCTCAGTAATGAGCTATATGAATGGTTTATTCTTAACGCTGACTACAACTAGCTTTGCTTTAGTCTTTTATATAAAGAAAAAATTACGTGATAAAGCAAAGAAAAAAACGAGAAAATACGAACAGCTTTTGAAAGATCAAACTGAATCTCAAGATTTGAAGCACTAACTTAAATTAGTTCAATAAACCTTTTTTTGCGATTAAAACCTCAGGAATTTCTTTATTCATCGCATCTAATGTTTCTCGCTCAATAATTCGAACAATTGAATCGAGTGCTAAATCATTATCTTGCGTACCAAAAGGCTCTTCTAATTCAGCACTTAATTCATCAAAGCCTAAAAATAAGTAAGCTATTAAAACCACCAATATAGGTGTCCATAAGCCTAAACTTGCTTCCAAGCTAAAAGGCAAAATAAAGCAAAATGAATACACAGCTCTATGTAATAAAACTGAATAAGCAAATGGTAATGGTGTCGATAAAATACGATCACAGCCTGCTTGAATACTCCCCAAGCTCACAATGTGCTGATTTAGATTATTATAAATAATATCGCTAATATTTTTATGATGGTAAATCTGAACCAATTGAATTTGAATTTGTTCAAGTACCCATTGCGAAGGATTAACACGATTACGAATATTTTCAAATTCAGCTGTGCTAAATCCTACACTTTTTTGATAATGCTCAATACTTTGAGAAGACTGTCTTAGGCGATCTCTTAGCAAATGCGTAAATAGCATCATTCGGCTCAATAGTCGCTCTCTTTCATCAAATGAGAGAACATGACTATCACGACTTAAGTGGCGTGTTGTCGCAATTAAAGCTCCCCATAACTTACGCCCTTCCCACCAGCGGTCATAACATGCATTATTACGAAAACTTAAGAATATCGAGAGAATCACACCAAAAATAGTAAAACCAATCGCTGGTACTGTCGGTAAATCAATAAAAAGACTTTGTCGTAAATAGACCAAAATACCTGAAAGAATCACCACACCAAGCAATGCAGGCATAACTTTGGGCAAAATAGTCCCATGCCATGCAATTAACAAACTCAAACGGCTACTTCTATCACGAACAATCATCTTTTTACTCCTTCATTAAAAAAGCCCAACCAATAGGTCGGGCTTTTCGTGCTTTTCAATTACTTAGCAGGTTTAAAGCTATCTTTTAAATCTAAGATGCGGTTAAACACAGGCTTGTCGCTTGTATGATCATGTTGATCTGCAACAAAGTAACCTTCACGTTCAAATTGGAAACGATCTTCAGGATTGGCTTGTGCCAAAGCAGGTTCAATTACAGCTTGAACCACTTTTAAAGATTCAGGGTTCAAGTTATCTAGGAAATCTTCACCTACTTCAGGATCAGATTCTGTGAATAAGCGATCATAAATACGAACTTCAGCAGGAATACCTTTTGTTGCAGAAACCCAATGTACAACACCTTTCACCTTACGACCTTCAGGGTTTTTACCCAAAGTTTCAGGATCAATTGAACATTTAAGCTCTACAACTTCACCATTGTCGTCTTTAATCACTTCATCGCACTTAATTACATAAGCATGGCGTAAACGAACTTCACCATCCGTTGTTAAGCGTTTAAAGCCTTTTGGTGGCACTTCTTCAAAATCTTTACGATCAATGTAAATTTCAGATGTTAACGGAATAACACGCTCACCCATGTCTACGTTTGGATGACGTGAATGAACTAAATCCATTGCTTCAGGTAAGTTTGTTAAAGTCACTTTAAGTGGATTTAACACCGCCATACCACGTGCTGCTGTATTTTCTAAAGATTGACGAATACAGTATTCAAGCATTGCAACATCAACAATACTGCCATCAACCTTCGTTACACCTACACGCTTACAAAATTCACGTAAACCTTCTGCTGTAAAGCCACGACGACGCATACCAACAACTGTAGGCATACGTGGATCATCCCAACCATTTACAAAACCACCCTCTACTAAACGACGTAACTTACGTTTAGACGTAATGGTGTAATCCACATTTAAACGGCTAGATTCGTACTGACGAGGCACCGATGGAGATTGAACCTTTTCAACAATCCAATCATAGAATGGACGATGGTCTACAAACTCTAATGTACAAAGTGAGTGCGTAATGCCTTCAATAGCATCTGACAATGGATGTGCATAATCGTACATTGGGTACATTTTCCACTTATCACCTGTTTGATGATGTTCAGAATGTAGTACACGATATAAAATAGGATCACGCATATGGATGTTTGGCGCTGTCATATCAATTTTGGCACGTAAAACAGCTTGTCCTTCGCCCAACTCACCATTACGCATTTGTTCGAAACGCGCTAAGTTTTCTTCAACCGTTGCATCACGTTGTGGAGAGTTTTTACCTAATTCTTGGAAATTACCACGATTTAAGCGAATTTCCTCAGGTGATTGTAAATCTACGTATGCATCACCTTGCTTAATAAGTTGAATAGCCCATGTGTAAAGCTGATCAAAATAGCTTGATGCGTAGCGTGGTGTACCATTCCATTGGAAACCTAACCATTTAACATCGTTTGCAATACCATCGACATATTCTTGTTCTTCAGCATCAGGGTTTGTATCATCGAAACGAAGATTACATAAGCCATCAAACTCTTGTGCAATACCAAAGTTTAAGCAAATTGCTTTCACATGACCAATATGCAAGTAACCATTTGGTTCTGGCGGAAAACGTGTTACAACTTGTTGTGTGCGGCCAGCTTCTAAATCATCTGTAATGACTTGACGTACAAAGTCCAAGCCTGGCTGTTGTTCTTGCTGCACAGCTTCGACAGAAGCACTGTTACTTGGTGTCGGATTGTTCGGCAGAGATGAAACAACATCATTTGGATTCATAGTAGTAAAATCACTTTTAAAATAAAAATTTGGATAATTAAAACGCTTTTCTGTATTTTTAACAAAGAAAATAACGTTTTTACTTGCCTTGTAGTTTACAGTTTGCTTATGCTTCTCACAACCAAAAAACCCATGGCTTTCGTGTCCATGTAAAGGAGATTACACAATGAGTTTTCCTCAAGTTGAATTAAACACCAATAAAGGCCGTATTGTTCTTGAGCTTAACGCAGAAAAAGCACCTATCACAGTTGCTAACTTTTTAGAATATGTTCGTGACGGTTTCTATGATGGCGTAATTTTCCACCGTGTAATTGATGGTTTCATGATCCAAGGCGGCGGCATGGATGAAAACTTCAAAGAAAAAGCAACACGTGATGCAATCGAAAATGAAGCTGACAACGGCTTAACAAACGATTTGGGTACAATTGCAATGGCGCGTACACAAGCTCCTCATTCTGCATCTGCTCAATTCTTCATTAACGTTGGTAACAACAGCTTCCTTAACCACTCTGGTAAAACAGCACAAGGTTGGGGTTATGCAGTATTTGGTAAAGTAACTGAAGGTTTAGACGTAGTAAACGCAATTAAAGGCGTTCGTACTGGTAACCGTGGTTATCACGCTGACGTTCCTTTAGAGAACGTTGTAATCGAATCTGCTAAAATTATTGCTGAGTAATTTAGAATCCTCCCTAACCCTCCTTTAATAAAGGAGGGAATTTCCACTAATGCTTATGTGGTTTTCTCCTCCCTTTTTAAAAGGGAGGTCGGGAGGGATTTTCAAAATAGGAAACCTTAGTGACTCATCTGTTTATCTCAGATTTACATTTGTCACCCGATCACCCTCGATTAATTCGAGGGTTTTTGGCTTTGTTAAACGAATACCAAAATAAGAAAACACATCTTTATATTTTAGGCGATTGGTTTAATGCTTGGATTGGCGATGATTACAGCGCCCCGTGGTTAGATGAAATAGTTTTAGCATTACAACAGTTTAACGCCTCAGGAAATGAAGTTTATTTCCAATTTGGAAATAGAGACTTTGCTTTAGGTCAAAAATTTTTAAATCAATTTAATGGTCATTTATTAAAAGATGTCGATTATTTAGAAATTGCTCATGTAAAAATTCGTTTAGAACATGGTGACTTACTTTGTACAGATGATGTTTCTTATCAAAAATTCCGTAAAATAATTCGTAACCCCTTCGTTTTAGGCTTTTTGAAAAGTACGCCTTTAGGTTTTAGACAAAAACTTGCAAATGGTTTTCGTAAAAAAAGTTCCGAAACCAAGCAGACAAAGTCTTATGACATTATGGATGTGAATCAACTTGCCGTAGAAAATGCTTTGACACATGTTGATATTTTAATTCATGGACATACACACCGCCCTGAAATTCATAATGTGAATAATAAGAAACGTATTGTTTTAGGTGATTGGCGAGAACATGAAGCGCAAATTTTAGAAATTGATGAAAACAATATAAGAGATTTCCAACTTAAAACATGGAATTATTAAAGTATCATTCAGATGAAACTTGGTTTTTTAAATTTTTAATTTCTTTGGCTAATTTATAATTCCAAAAAACAACACCACCTAATATTACTAAATATTTAACATCTAAGGCACCATATTTACGGTATTCACTAACAAGAATTAAAACCAGTAAAGCAAATGCAAAAACAGTAAATAGCTTCTGTAAAGATTGCTGACGGATCTTTCCTTGAATAGTTTTAGGCTCAATATTCAACAAAATTACATCTCCCTCAAAAATATCTTAAAAATATATATGTAAAGATTAAATAAAATATTCCCCCCTTATTAAATTAGCCTTACACCTCTTAACGAAACCTATATACTCAGTGAAATAATTTATATTGGAGCAAACGATGGATTTGTTAAACGTTTCAAAAACTCGCTACACCACCAAAGCTTATGACTCATCAAAAAAAATTCCACAAGAACAATTTGAGCGTTTACTTAAAATCTTACGTCTAGCTCCATCTTCTATTAATATTCAACCTTGGCATTATTTTATCGCAGATAATGACAATGCTAAACAACGTATTGCAAAAGCCTTGGTTGGTCGTTATGCCTACAATGCACCAAAAGTTCTCGATTCATCACATACCATTTTGTTTTGTACCAAAGCCGATATTACCGAAGAACATTTAGAAAGCTTGCTTAGTACAGATGACAAAAATGGTCGTTTCAAAGATGAAGCCGCTAAACAAGCTCAAAAAGATGCACGTATCGGTTATGTCGACTTTTACCGCAATGAAAAAGGTGATGTTCAGCGTTGGGCAGAAAATCAAACATTTATTGCACTCGGTCAAATGCTATTAGCCGCAGGCATTGAAAATATTGATGCAACACCTATTGGTGGTTTTGATGAAAAGATCATTTCAGAAGAGCTAGGCTTAACAGCTAAAGGCTTAATTCCATCTGTCATTATGACTTTGGGTTTCCGAAGTGAAAATGACTTTAATGCAAAACTTCCAAAATCACGTTTAAGTGCTGAAGAAATTTTTACAAAACTTTAATTCTTACTTTAAATAAAAAAAGGGACTTCAAGGTCCCTTTTTTATGATCTGAAGATATTGGCACACGTATTGCTTATTTTTTATACAAAACAAAACAGGAGAATAACGATGAGTACTGCTTTTATGCCCTTAAAATTTGAATGTTCAACTTGTCATCAGCTTTATTTTCAGCACTATAAAAACTCAGAATTACATTACCCCGAATGCCCCACTTGCCATCAAAGTGGTTTACTGATTGGTACTGCTGAAGCTGATGATGTTTTAAAACATCCATATAGTGTACTTTCAAGTATTGTTAAACAGACATTGAATACGCTAGACAAAGCACACTAACAATACCCAATAAAAGCCCAATACATGAAGCGGTTTTTAATCTTTCTTTAAAGAAAATTAAACCGCTTAAAACACCCAATACAACAACTAAGATATTCATCCCTGCAAATACAATGGCAGGCGAATCTTTTAGCAACATGTGAGCTTTTACATACAATGCAATATTGGCAAAATTAAGCACTCCCAAAAACAAACCCGCACCAATATTTCTCACAGACCCGATGGTATTATGTTTAATCAAAATATATAAAACTGAAAGAATAAAAGCACAAATAAACATTAAGTTAAGTGCAACAGCAAACTGCAAACCCAAACCTGTTGTATATTTTAATAAAATATCGATACTGGCATAACCGAACCAAACCAGTGCAAGATATAAAACTCCCTGATTCCCCCCACTCGATTTGCTATAATTCGAAAACAAAATGGCAATAACAGCCATAATCCCCAGTCCAATACCCACGAGTTTTAAATCTGAAAATTGTTCATGAAATATAAAATATGCAGCACTTAAAGATAAAACTACAGATAAACGCTGTGCAACTTCTGTCTTTAAAATTCCTGCACTTTGCAATGATTTTGATAAAAACAAAAATACACTGGGTAAAAGCACACCTAATGCAATCACCAGTAACCACGGCGTAGAAACGACAGACACATGAGCTAAATCGGGTTTAAACCAAATAAAACATAAAACACTCGCAATTGCATAATTCCAAGTGATCATTTGAATCGGTTCAAATCCTCGATTTTTCATTATTTTTAGAAAAATAGAGACTAAAACACTACACAATGCCGCAGCAAATATTAATTCCATACCATCATCTACTTATGCTTTTGTTTATAGAATTCTTTTTGTTAAATAAAAGCCCACAAATTGTGGGCTTTTATTTTTATAAACGATTACTTTCGCAATTATTTATAGCGTTCAACCATTTTCTCTAAAGAAATTGGACGAATTTTGTCAGCATTGCCCGCAGTACCAAATGCTTCATAACGATCGATACAAATTTGTTTCATTGCATCAACAGTTGCAGAGAAGAATTTACGTGGGTCAAATTCACTTGGTTTTTCAGCCATCAAACGACGCATAGCACCTGTAGACGCTAAACGTAAATCTGTATCGATGTTGATTTTACGAACACCGTGTTTGATTGCATCAACCAATTGCTCAACAGGAACACCATAAGTTTCTTTGATGTCGCCGCCAAACTCATTGATTACAGCTAACCATTCTTGAGGAACAGAGCTTGAACCGTGCATTACAAGATGCGTATTTGGTAACGCAGCATGAATTTCTTTAATACGGTCAATCGCTAAGATATCGCCTGTAGGTGGACGAGTGAACTTATAAGCACCATGAGAAGTACCTACAGCAATCGCCAATGCATCTACATTTGTATCTGCAACAAAGCTACGTGCTTCTTCTACAGAAGTAAGAAGTTGAGAATGATCTAAAACGCCTTCTGCGCCTACACCATCTTCTTCACCAGCCATACCAGTTTCAAGGCTACCTAAGCAACCAATTTCACCTTCAACTGACACACCACAAGCATGCGCCATTTGAACTGTACGACGAGTTACGTCTACATTGTATTCATAACTTGTTGGTGTTTTACCATCTGCACCCAAAGAACCATCCATCATTACAGATGAGAAGCCCAATTGGATAGAACGCTGACATACATCAGGGTCTGTACCATGATCTTGGTGCATAACCACTGGAATATGCGGCCATTCTTCAATTGCAGCCAAAATTAGGTGACGTAAAAATGGTGCGCCTGCATACTTACGAGCACCCGCAGATGCTTGTACGATAACAGGTGAGTTAGTTGCATCTGCAGCTAACATAATTGCACGCATTTGTTCTAAATTGTTTACGTTAAACGCTGGTACGCCGTAAGCATGTTCGCCGGCGTGATCCAAGAGCTGGCGCAATGAAATAAGAGCCATAATATCCTCCCAGGTAATGCCACATATTCTACATTGGGATTTGTTTCAATTCAGCAACAATTCGTATCTTTTAAAAAAAAAGTCCTCATATAAAGAGGACTTTTACAAAAATATCGCGAAGTTCAGCTATTTTGCTGCCTTTTGGCTATTTTTCTTCGTGTGGTGTTGCAGCATCTGCAGATGCATTTGCAATTTCAGCAGGAACATCTGTGTTCTTTTCATCAAGAATTGGTTTGTCAATTGCATCAATTGTGGCTTGTTGCTCAGCACTTACTTTTTCAGAATCTGTAGTCACAGCCGATGCATCCGCTTCAGAAGCAGGTGCTTGTTCTTGTTTTGAACATGCAGTTAATGCTAAAGATGCTACCAATAATGCCGCCAAAGCTAATTGCTGTTTCATAATCTATTTACCTTAATATGCAACGATTTAATTCATTAAAAGCATAATATGACAGTGATGTTTCATTTTTATGACGAATATCTAAACAAAAAAGGCTGACCGAAGCCAACCTTTTTTCACTTTAAATGAACAATTAAGCGCGTTCTAAAAGTGCTGCTACAGCAGGAAGCGTTTTACCTTCAACGAATTCAAGGAATGCACCACCACCTGTAGAGATATAACCAATTTTGTCTGCAACTTCGTACTTATCAATTGCAGCTAAAGTATCGCCACCACCTGCAATAGAGAAACCATTCGATTCTGCAATTGCTAGAGAAAGTGCTTTTGTACCTTCGCCAAACTGATCAACTTCAAACACGCCTACTGGACCATTCCAAAGGATTGTTTTTGAGTTTTTGATAATTTCTGCAAAAGCTTTTGCTGTTTCAGGACCAACATCAAGAATCATGTCGTTGTCTGCTACATCTTCAACTTTTTTCACAACCGCTTTAGCAGCAGCTAATGAACCTAAGAAATCTGCAAAATCAATTTCAGACGCATCTGCAACAACAACATCAGTTGGCAATGGTACAGAAACTTTTGCAGCAATCGCTTTTGCTGTGTCGATTAAATCATTTTCGCAAAGTGATTTACCAACATTGAAGCCTGCAGCCGCTAAGAATGTATTTGCAATACCACCACCTACGATAATTTGATCGCAAATATCTGAAAGTGAAGTAAGTACATCAAGCTTAGTTGAAACTTTAGAGCCTGCAACAATAGCAACCATTGGTTTTTGAGGTGTTTTAAGTGCACGACCTAAAGCATCAAGCTCTGCTGCAAGTAAAGGGCCTGCCGCTGCAACTTGAGCAAAACGTGCAACGCCTTCAGTTGACGCTTCTGCACGGTGCGCTGTACCAAATGCATCCATTACGAATACATCACATAGCGCTGCATATTTTTGAGCAAGCTCAGGATTATTTTTCTTCTCACCTACGTTAAAACGGCAATTTTCAAGTAAAACAACTTGTCCTGCTTCTACTTCTACGCCATCTAGGTAATCAGTAAATAGTTTAACTTCTTGACCAAGTGCTTCTGTTAAATAAGCCGCTACAGGTGCAAGAGATTGTTCAGCTTTTGGTTCACCTTCAACAGGACGACCAAGGTGAGAATAAACCATTACTGCAGCGCCTTTAGCAACAGCAGCTTTAATTGTTGGTAATGCCGCGCGTAAACGTGCATCACTTGTAATCACACCATTTTTAACAGGTACGTTTAAATCTTCACGGATTAAAATACGCTTACCAGCTAAATCTAGGTCAGTCATACGCTGAAAATTCATGTATAGCTCACTTTTTATATATCAAAACCGGCACGATTTTAAATGATTATGCAAAAAAAGGTTAGCTTCTTTTTACATAAAAGATGTAGAAAGTGGTACTTTTGATTATCATAGTCTCTAGGTCACAACGAAATTCAGTATCTATGTCCATTCATCCAGACCCAAGCATCAATTTATTGAATGTTTTAGGCGAACCTCTCGCAAGTTGTTGTTTTGACCCTATTACTGGTTATTTTCGCAATGGCTTTTGCCATACGGCTCCATCAGACATTGGGCAACATACAGTTTGTGCACAAATGACCTCTGAGTTTCTAAACTATTCTCAAAGTGTAGGTAATGATTTAACCACCCCGCTTCCTGAAGCAGGTTTCCCCGGCTTAAAACCAGGTGACTTTTGGTGTATTTGTGTGACCCGTTGGGTAGATGCCTACCAAGATGGTTGTGCACCCCCTATTAAAATTCAAGCATGTCACCAAGCGGCTCTGTCTTATGTACCGCTTGATGTTTTAATGGACTACGCAGTGTAATGAACAATATGCAACTTATTTTGGCGTCTAGTAGCCAAACCCGTAAAGAATTGATGGATCGCTTACGCATTGATTATCAATCTATTGTTCCCGATATTGACGAATCTCCACGTGGTGAAAACCATGCCGATGATTTAGCCAAGCGCCTTGCTTTTGAAAAAGCAAAATTTATTTCAGACCAATATCCCGATGCGATTGTCATTGGATCTGATCAAGTGGCTTGGCGTGAAGGTGCTCCTGATATTTTTATTGGTAAGCCTTTAAGCAATGAAAAAGCAATTAAACAGCTTCAAGCCAACTCTGACAAAATTGTTTACTTTAGTACTGCTTTAAGTGTTCAACACAAAGCTTCTGGTTTTGAAAGAACTTTGATTGAACATTACAAAGTGAAGTTCCGTAAGCTAAATTTAGAAGAAATTAAGCGCTATGTTGAAATTGAACAGCCTTTACATTGTGCTGGAAGTTTTAAATGTGAAAGCCTTGGTATTAGCCTTTTTGAAGAAATGATTGGACAAGACCAAACCACTTTAATGGGCATGCCAATGATTAAGCTATGTGGCATTTTAAGAGAGTTAAAAATTTTAGTGCCTTAATCTAAGCTTTAAAAAAAAACCGAGTTCAATGGCTCGGTTTTTTTAATTAATGTCCGTTGATTTTCAAATTACAATCATTCTAGTACCCTATTTTTTAGCTAAAATAATTTAAGACACTGATATTTATAAAAAATTTAAAATATTTCGTATAACGTGTATTATTTTAATTTTAGGAAATATTGATAATTAATCTGATACCCCTAAATGGAGAAAAATCCTTCCATTTTTTCCTTCAAATATAAAATCATCCCAAGCACCCTCATACCATGTATCTGTTTTCAGGTGAACTTTATAAATTGCATGGACTTCTACTAATGTCAGCAATTCATCTAAGAAATTTTTTAAGAAATCTATTTTAAAGCTCTCGTGTGTTAATGAAAAAGCTCTGTATTTATCATCTAAATAGCAAGATTCATGTCCACATCCTATAGAGCTTTCATTAATATTTGGTGATTTCTGATAGGAAAAAATCCAATTTTTTATTGTTGAATAAACTAATTCATCATCAATATTAAATGGTTCTAGTGTAAAACTAGCTTCAGGATAATATTGAAATATATACTTTTCAAAAGATTGAGGACAATCATCTTCATCAGGTAGCTTCTCAAGTTCAAAACTATAAGAGTGATTTGCTTTTGTATTTATCCATGAAAATGCTTCTAGCACGCCTGCTAATTTTCCTAATTTAAAGTCCATGCTTTTCATCTTTTATACCGTATTTATTTAATAAGAAATTATACATTAACAATATTTATTTAACATAATGGCTGTTATACGAAATGAATTTTTAATCCAAAAGTAGAAAGATTCAATTTCCTAAAAAACAGCCATATTTAGTTGTCTGTGCTTTTATATCAATCTTGAAAAATAAAATCCAAGCATTTAGACCTATTAACTTGCACCAAAACTCGTCACAAGGGACAATATACAAAATTTATTTGTAGTTATTGCAATGTCACAACCTTTAGACGTATTAGGCGGAATTACCGCTGAACAATTCCTTGCCGAATATTGGCAAAAAAAACCTCTCCTTGTTCGTAATGCAATGCCTGAAATTGCGAACATCTTAGAACCTAACGATGTAATGGAACTTGCGCTAGACGAAAATATTACTGCTCGTCTTATTAAGCAAAAAGACCGTGACCCAAACCAATGGTCAGTGAAATCTTCACCTTTATTAAAAGCAGATTTCCAAAAAATGCCCAAACTTTGGACGCTTTTGGTTCAAGCTGTCGATCATTATTCATTTGACCTTGCTGAACTTTGGAAGAAATTTCCATTTATTCCGCAATGGCGCCGTGATGACATTATGGTGTCTTATGCTCCTCAAGGTGGTTCTGTAGGTAAACATTTCGACTTTTATGATGTGTTCTTAGTACAAGGTTATGGTCATAGACGTTGGCAATTAGGGCAAATGTGTGATGACGATACAGACTTCGTTGCAGGACAACCTATAAAACTACTTCCTGAAATGGATGTTCATTTTGATGAGGTTCTTGCACCAGGCGACTTACTGTATGTACCACCAGGTTTATCGCACTATGGTGTTGCAGAAGATGAATGTTTAACATTCTCTTTTGGTTTCCGCATGCCAAATGTGACTGATATGGTTGATCGTGTTGGCGATAAAATTTCAGAAAATGAAGCTTTACGTAATCCACTATTAGACATTATTCGAGATCAAGTTTCAGCTGCAGGTGAAGTGAGCAAAAATGAACTCGAATATCTAAAAGAAAAAATCATGGAACAACTTCAAAACTCAAACGTTCTTGAAGATGCCATCATGACATTAATGTCTGAAGCTAAGTACCCTGAAAATATTCCTGAAGCAGAAGAAATTGGTGCTGGTGATTTAGAAGAAGCACTAGAAGAAGGTTATAAACTATGTTTAGAGCCATCATCTAGACTACTTTATACAGAACAAGATAGTGACGTTTTATTTTGGGCAAACGGTGAAGGTATCTGCATTTCAGAAGTATTTACACCACTTTTACAACAATTAGCAGATGGTCAAATACTTGAACTAAACCAAGATTTATACGATCAAGATATTCTTGAAGATATTGCCCAATTATTAAATGAATCTATTTTAATATTGGTTCCTGCCGAATAAAACCACAATCAAGTTTGATGATTTCACCTCATCAAACTTGATTTATTTATTGATATTTCAACTAGATATCCTTGGTTTTGAATTTAAAAGGTGACAAATCAACACTTGATAATTATTTCTAAAAGTTGCACTGTTAGCATATATTTAATTTTTCGGGTTAAAAAGTGTCCAGCCTATCTCAAAGCATAAGACATAAATTTTTAAATACTTTTTTTTCAAGGTACTCAGTTTGGCTGATTAGTATCATTATCGCTGTGTCACTTACATGGTTCAGAGTATTTTCTGAAATCCATTATTTACACTATTTCCTATCAGATACTGCGATTAATACAATTTGGCTGAGTACACTTGCGCTTAGTTTTTTAGGTACGTATGACATTTTACAAAAACGTCATGCGGTCTTAAAAAACTACCCGATTATGGGACATTTCCGTTATTTATTTGAAGATTTCCGTCCTGAAATTCGTCAATATTTCATTGAATCAGATCAAGATGCTTTACCATTTTCACGCATGCAACGTAGCTTAGTCTATCAACGTTCAAAAAATGAAAATGCAGATAAACCTTTTGGTTCATTGATTAATGTATATCAACAAGATTACCGCTTTATCATGCATTCGATGGCTCCTTGCAAACCCGCAGATCCATCTACTTTCCGTATTCAAATTGGTAGCGAGCAATGTACTCAACCGTATAGCTCATCAATTTTGAATATTTCAGCCATGAGTTTTGGTAGTTTAAGTGCCAATGCAATTCGTGCACTAAATAAAGGTGCAAAACTAGGTAACTTCTATCATGATACGGGTGAAGGTAGTATTAGCCCATATCATTTAGAAAATGATGGCGATATTGTTTGGGAATTAGGTAGTGGCTACTTTGGCTGCCGTACCTTAGATGGTCAATTTTCTCCTGAAGCTTTTGCAAAACAAGCAAAGCTTCCACAGGTAAAAATGATTGAGATTAAACTCTCACAAGGTGCAAAACCAGGTCATGGCGGTATTTTACCTAAAGATAAAATTTCAGAGGAAATTGCTCAAATTCGCGGTATTAGCCGTGAACACGACTGTATTTCTCCATCTACACATTCTGCTTTCTCAAATCCAATTGAGTTAATGCAATTTATCCAACAATTGCGTGAACTTTCAAATGGTAAACCTGTCGGCTTTAAACTTTGTATTGGTCAACCTTGGCAGTTTATGGCCATTGTAAAAGCTATGCTTGAAACCAAAATTGTGCCTGACTTTATTGTGGTTGATGGATCTGAAGGTGGTACAGGCGCAGCACCTATCGAACTTATTGACAATATGGGCGTTCCATTACGTGAAGGCTTACGAATTGTACATAACACTCTTGTTGGCGTAGGATTACGTAAACAAATTAAAATTGGTGCTAGTGGCAAACTCATTAGTGCTTTTGATATTGCAAGTACACTTGCTATAGGTGCCGATTGGGTAAACTCGGCTCGTGGCTTCATGTTTGCCGTAGGTTGTATTCAGGCTCAAAGCTGTCACACTAACCAATGCCCTGTTGGTGTTGCAACACAAGATAAAGAACGCCAAAAAGCAATTCACGTTCCAACTAAATCAGACCGTGTACATAATTTCCATAAAAACACTATGCGTGCTTTAGCGGAATTACTTGCTTCTGCTGGCTTAGAGCACCCGTCTGAAATTAAATCGCATCATTTAGCACAACGTGTTAATGACCGTGAAATTAATAACTACGCACAGCTTCACTTTTGGCTAAAAGAAGGTGAACTTTTAAATTGCGATCAAGCGAACACGGATAATTTCTATTATCGTATGTGGAAAGTTGCCGACGTAAATAAATTCTAAATTTTAGTATTTGAGATTAAAGAGGCTTCGGCCTCTTTTTTATTATGTTGTATTAAGTCACTATTATTGGGAGGTTGCATATTCTGAAAGTTGGAAGTTTGACAACCAAAACATGTTAATCATTGAGTAAATCTTAAATACATAAAAAAGCTCAAGTATTTCTTACTTGAGCTTTCCTTTTTTATACTCATTAATAATAAACTTTGCTTTGCTTTGCATGTAAAAATGCAGGAATTAAACCTGTTAATGCAGCACGAATATCGGCACGTTCATTAATTAATTGATGAGAACCTTCTTCCAACATCAACAAAGTTTGCAATCTAAACTTTTTACGAATGAAATCTATGTTGTATTTCCAATCTACTGTTTGATCCTGAGCACCTTGAGCCAACCAAACTGGTATACGACAAGATGGTCTTTGCTCCATTTCTTGCATCCATTTAGACATTGCTAAAATCCAATCCATACCCATCATTTTAGGTTGTAAAGGATCTTTTAAACGAATAAATCTTAGAAACTCAGGATTGTGATTATTCCTACGGAAATGACGTGGAACTTGCTTTTTAATTCGACGAATAATGCCTAAACCCACCGAATTGTGCCACCAAGCAGATTTTGCAGGACGCACTAATGGCGATAGTAATAAAACACGGTCAATATAAGGGTTAACTCGACGTTCAGCAAACTCAAGTACATGATGCATTAAAATTGCGCCACCTGTACTTTGCCCAATACCCAGCCATGGTTTTGGCAATTGGTCTGCTGTTTTTACATACTGATAAACAGCATGTAAAACATCTTGATAATGATCAAAATCTTTAATATTTGCAGGTGAGCCATCACTTAAGCCATGACCTGGTAAGTCGAATGTAATGACACTAAAACCCTGCTCCATCAACTCTTGAATAATAGGTTGATAAATTCCACTATGTTCTAAATAACCATGTAATAAAAATACAGTACCTTGTATTTCTTTAAAACGCGTATTTGTTAAATTAGGTTTAAAAACTTGCACATGTAACTTAAACAGCGACATAGCAACATAGCCTTGCCAATGCTCACCATCTAACAAATGAAAACCATAAAGTTTTCGATATGCTTGTAACTCCGAATTGGGCGAAAATTGGCGATGCAAATTCAGTGCTTCAAGTTGTGACGATGTAGTTTCTCTACTAGGTACAGGTAAGTCTAACAACTTTAATTCATTTGGATTTGAAAATGGAATCTCACGCATTATGGGATCTCCCTACAATCACTTGAACCCAAGAATACATCTCGAATAGATGCCAGCATTTCATAATTTGCTCTACGGCTGTGATCATAATTTTTAACGCTAGGTCGCCAAGTTGTTAATTGTGTTGGCATAGGTGCCTCTACAGGAATTGTTTCAATACCATTTAAGGCAAATAATCGGCGCGTACGAGGCATGTGGTATTCATCTGTTACAAGAATAACCGTTGGTGCACCACCTTTCTTTTGTAATAACAACGAGCTAAAACGTGTATTTTCACAAGTATTCATGCTTCTATCTTCTAATAATTTGGCATCAACTCCACGTGTTTTAAGCCATGCTTGCATATAGGGTGCTTCTACGCCACTTAACACAATAGGAAGTTGATATTGTTCTTCTATTTCTAACGTTTTTTCTAATCTTAAACGAGTGTAATCATTCACAACAATGGTTTTAGCATCTTTATCTAAAGTTAAACCACCACCTAATACAATAATTGCATAAGGTTTTGAATTTTGCACCTGAGTTGAAACAGCATTTTGCTCTTGAATATGCTGAACATCCTCCAAAGTTTGTAAATTCACCCCTTCCTTTTGAGGCTCTATAATTTCATGCGTCAATAAAAAATCTGTGTACTTTTCCATTGCTGCTTTATTTTCAGAATTATTTAATTCCAATAACTCTCGAACAGCAGGTATAGCTTGTGCTTCAGAACTTGATGATACGTCCAATAGTGGGATGGATGCTTTAAGAGGCTCATCTTTTTCTTCTTTTTCTCGTTCTTCAACAATAGAGTTTTGCAATATTTTATAACGTGCTTGAATCGTACTTAAGTCAGAATTTGAGCCTTTTTTAAGTTCCGCCTCCATCACTTTTAAATATGCTTGACGTGCAATCCAAAGCTCTGAGCCAGGCTCAAAAGTATCATTTTCACTTAAAGACGCAAGCTTTTGACTTTCCGCAGCTAATTCATTCACTTCTACAGGGACAAAAGCATTCAATGATTTCACGACCAATTTCGAGTAAAAAGGCGAATAAATAAAAAGCATTAGACTGCCTAAAAATACAAATAACAAAGATGCTATTTGTACTAATTTCACCATTAAATGCTTTTTAGCCATTTACTATCCTGTAATTACATGGTGTTCGTGAATTAAACCATGTTCACTATATAAGACTGGTTCTGGTTCTAAAGATACACCAAATTTAACATAAACATCATGTTGCACAGCTTTATATGTTGCCTGAACATCTGCTAAATTTGCATCTGCATAATTAACCAGCACCAAAGCTTGCTTTTGAAACATGCCTACAACGCCCAATTTCTTACCTTTCCAACCTGTTTGATCGATCAACCAACCTGCTGCAATTTTAACTTTGTTATTCGGCTGCGGATAATGCGGTAAATTCGGAAACTGCTCTGCCAATTTCAAATATACCGCCTCATCTACCACTGGGTTTTTAAAGAAACTCCCAACATTCGGATATTCTTTAGGATCTGGTAGTTTAGCTTGGCGAATCTGAATAACTTGTGTTTGTAAATTTAATGCTGTTTTTTCTTCGCCAACGGCTGTTTTTAAATCGCCATAATTTAGCTTTAAATCTGGATGTTTTAAAAGCTTAAAAGTCACAGATACAATTACATATCTATTCGGATCATCTTTAAAAATACTATGACGATAAGAAAATTGACAATCTTTGCCTAAAATTGAACTAAATTCTTTGTTAGAGCGATCGTAAACCTGTACAGAATCTATAAACTCACCCGCTTCTACACCATAAGCCCCAATATTCTGCACAGGTGATGCACCCACTAAGCCAGGAATAAGCGCTAAATTTTGTAAACCAAATAAGTCTTGAGATGTTGTCCATAAAACAAAATCGTGCCAAACCTGACCTGCGCCTACACGAATGGTTTTAGAAGCAGCATCTTCAGAAATATATTCTATGCCTTGTATGTCTATATGAATAACAAGCGCATGCAATTGTTGAGGCAATAGCATATTGCTACCACCCGATAAAATCATCACATTCAACTGATGATCTTCAGCATAAGCTAAGGCATCTACCAATTCTTGCTTGTCTTGAACTTTAATGTAGTGCGATGTAATGACATCTAAACTCAATGTATTAAAAGCTTTAAGTTGAATTTGTGTTTGAATCTTCATATCTTAAAACCTATGCTCTTAATTCATTTTTAAAGATGTTTGCCCAAGCACGACTGCTCGATTCACATTGATCTAATACACGCTCAAAACCACTAGCACCTCCATAATATGGATCTGGCAATGCTTGCTGTTTATATTTCTCATCATGCTCGCTCATTAAAGCAATTTTTGCACGAAGTTGATTTTTATCAAATACAGCTTCTGCTTTCTTCTGAAGCATTTGAATATTTTCTAAATTTTCATGATCCATTGCTAAAATTAAATCAAAATCGATAAAATCTTGCATGGTCAATTGTCTTGCTCTTAGCGAAGATAAGTTATATCCACGCTTAAGTGCATGTTGCTGACTACGTTCATCGGGAGCCTTATTGGGATGATAATTACTTGTACCTGCCGAATCGACTACAATATTGAGTTGCTCTTGATCGCAAAATTGTCTAAGAACAACTTCTGCCGTGGGTGAACGACAGATATTTCCTAAACAAACACATAACACCTTGTATGGCGTTTGGGACGACATAGCAACCTCTTTTACACTTTTATTTTCACTGCCTTATGTTAAGTGATTTAAGAGCTGAATCCTATATAGAATTTCTATAATAATGTTGATTTACGTATTAATTTTCACCTCAGATCACGACCTTTTTTGCTAAAAATTATATTTAATCAAACTCAATAGAATAATTAAGCATGTTTTTAAACTAAAAGATCATTAAAATTATCAAAAAATCGAATTTATAGATCATATTTACACACTCAAAAATCATTAGAATTTCTTAATAGATTATTATTCTTATTTAAAAATTACAAATATACAAAATAACTGATTAAACAATAATCGAATAATTACTCTAAAATATTAATCAATAAAAACAATTATTTATGATATTTTTTATATTATTTTAAAATATACACTCATGTTTTATAAAGATTTTTGATTTTCACCGATTCAGCTAAACTTTTATTATTGTGTAATTTTTATTAACTAAATATTTTATTTCAAAATTAAATCCCTAAACTTTGCAGTAATTTCAAAACACACTTCTACTTCTATTAAGGGATATATATGAAGCCTTCAATTAAAACGATTCTCCCACTTGCACTTTTAGGCTTAACTGCTGTTACAGCAACTCATGCCGCAACTTCAGATGGTAAAACTTTTGGTGTTTCTGCAGGTTGGTTACATGTAATGCCGCAAAGCTCTGCTCAAGGTGTAACAAATACTGCAGCAAATGATGGTCTTATTCTATCAGGTTCTCGCTATTCTGCTGGTGCTGGTTTTGAAGTGCAAAAGGCTGATACTATTGGTTTAACACTTGATTATTTCGTAAATGATAATGTTTCACTTGAAATGGTTTTAGGTGCTCCACCTAAAATGAAATTATCTGGTGCTGGTCTTGCGGAAGCTTCTATTCCAGGTGCTTCTGGTGTTGGTCCAGATTTAAGTAAACTTGATAAAGTTGCAAGCACTAAAGCATATACGCCTACTTTTCTTGCTAAATACCAATTTGGTACTGTAGATAGTAAAATTCGCCCATACTTAGGTGGTGGTGTAATGTATGCTCATTTCAGTGATATTGATGTCGATAGCGATCGTGTAAATGCTGCATTAAATACTGGTGCATTAACACTTATGAAACCAAGTTTAGGTAATGTAACTGTTGAAGATGCTTTTGCTCCTGTTGTTGTTGCTGGCGTTGATTACAACATTAATAAAGATTGGTTCGCAACCGCATCAGTTTCTTATGCTCATTTATCTACAAATGCAAAACTTGAAATTTTGGACAAAAACAAAGATCTTTTAATCACAGGTAAAAGTAAAGTTGAAATCAACCCAATCGTAACTTTTGTTGGTCTTGGTTACCGTTTCTAATCTTTAATTAGATTTAAACGTAAAAAAACAGGCTCTTGAGCCTGTTTTTTTATATATTCATTATTAATAAAAAATTAAGACTTAATCTGAATATTTTGCAATTCACCATCAAAAGTCTTCATTAAATCTTGAACAATTGGTTCGGCATTTAACAATTCTACTGTACGTTGAAATGCTTTCTCTTTACGGTCATGCTGCATCGCAAACGGCGTCATCCCGTCAACATCACCATATTGAATTTTAAATAACGTATTCGGCCATTGAGCTTTTAATGCATCTTCTAAATTTGCCTGCATTTGTGTAACTAAATGTTGATACTGATTCGGCACATGGAATACGGATTCACCATTGATTTGACCCTGCATCACGCCATATTGTGCAATTTCTTGAACTGCAGGTGAAAGTCCACTATTTCTAAACCAAAACTCCCACTTTTCAACATTCCATTCACCGTCCAAGACTTGATCTTGTAAGCGCAAAATATCTTGTGGCATTAAAGATGTTTTTTCTACAGGCGTAACTTCAACAATCACGTCTTCAACGTGTGCTTCTATCTTTGGTGAAGCAATTGTTTCTAAAACTTCTACTTCTAGAACATCTTGTGAAACACCTTTACTTGGTTCTGAAGTATTGGAAGCTTGAACAATAGGCTGTTCATCAAAATTACTTAGGCTAAAATCTTCTTCTAAAAAATCATCACTTGATGGTTCATCTGCCTGATGAACTGTTTCTTCCACTTCAGATTCATCTAAACCAAATAACGTATCACCTGTAGATGGATCAAAAACAATTTGATCTACATTATTTTGAGATGAATCTTGATTTTCAATTTGTTGCTTTAATTCGACTGGCTGTTTTTCTTCCGCCATAGGCACATCTACAACATATTCAGTCGTCGTTTGTTCTACCACCAAAGCTTGTGTGGGTAAGGATGTCTGTAGTTGTACAGCGTCTACCTGCTCCGTTTGCTGAATGGTTTTTTGTGTATTTACTACAATCTCATTTGGTTGTAATGGTCTAAACGCCAACAAACGTAAAACACACATTTCAAAACCTTGCTCTTGCGTAACAGCAAGCTGTAAGTCTGCACGACTTTTGCAGGTAATTTGATAATACAGTTGTAAATCTTGAGCTGATACTAACTGAGACAGCTGCATAATCTTCTTATTAATTTCAGCACTATATTTTAGGCTTAACTCTGGCAGATATTGCAACAAAGCAAGCTCATGTAATGTTGAAATAAGCTGATCTAAAACCATAGATACATCTAGCGCTTGTTGTCTAAATTGCATCAACAATTCGCTTACACGTGCTTTTTGATTTTGATGTATTGCTAAAATTAGGTCATAAATAATCGTACGATCAATTAGACCAAGCATTTCTTTAACATCTTGGTGATGAACTTCACCTTGACCATAAGCAATGGCTTGATCCGTTAAAGATAAAGCATCACGTAATGAACCTTGTGCAGATTCGGCAATTTGCCAAAGTGCATCTTGTTCTGACGGAATATTCTCTTTCGCTAAAATATCAGTTAAATGTGTTGTAATTTCATCAACAGCAAGTGGACGCAAAGTAAATTGCAAACAGCGTGAAATGACTGTAATTGGAAGTTTTTGAGGGTCTGTTGTCGCAAATAAAAATTTAACATGTTCAGGCGGTTCTTCTAATGTTTTAAGCAAAGCATTAAATGAGTGCGTAGAGAGCATGTGTACTTCATCGATAAGATAAACCTTGAAGCGACCTTGTGTTGGAGCATAAGGAACATTATCTAAAAGTTCACGTGTATCTTCTACTTTTGTACGTGATGCAGCATCAATCTCAATTAAGTCGATAAAACGACCTTCATTTACCGCTTTACACGTAGGACATACTTCACACGGCGTTGATGTTACGCCTGTTTCACAGTTCAAGCATTTCGCTAAAATACGTGCAATAGTCGTTTTACCTACACCGCGAGTACCTGTAAACAAATACGCATGGTGTAAACGACCACGTTCTAGTGCGCTAGTTAAAGCACGTGAAACATGGTTTTGACCTACTAATTCATTAAAATTACGAGGACGATATTTACGCGCGAGTACTTGATACATGTATGCTCCTTTTTACATGAGTAGGATACTGTTTTTTTTCACAAGAGTGAATGAAAACTCTTAATTTGAGCGCTTTTCTACAACAATCTTTTCTATGGCATCTATTGGAACAATTTTTATTTCAATATTTGTCTTTTTATCTCTTTTAAGTAATATCGCTTTATCACCACTAATTTCTACGAGTTTAGCTTTATTAAATTCAGATTTTTCATCTGTCAAATAAACAGTTTCAAGACTGTCCAATTGGTTATATTTAAATTCAGCATTTAGTAATGACACTAGAATAATCACTATTCCCCAAATACTAAATTTTATAGATTTATCTAAATTTTTTGAAAAAATTAAAGATAGAACACCTCCTACACACGCCCCAATTAAAAGAGGAATTACAAATGATTTTGATGAATCAATAACTCTAAAGAATAACAGCGTAAATACTACTCCACCTGTAAAAATACAAACCCATATTGTCAAATATGATTCATATTTCTTACGATCTTTGAGCAACATTTCTCGAAGCTTAAGAAAATTGTTACTTGTTAATTTTACTTTCTTTTTACTAAATATTTTTCTAAATAAAGAATCATATAAATATTTTAATAATAAAATATAAATTAAAAGCGAAAATAAAATTAAAAATACTTTTATAACTTCTAATATATATGCACTAGGTGTAATAACTGCCATCAACCATAACGAATCCAACCTATAATAAAAATATATTTGGGAAATAAAAGTTAAAGTTATCGAAATTGCAGAAAAAATAGCAATTAAGTCTGTAAAACTTAATTCTTTAAGCTTCATGAATTAAAATTCTAAACATATATTTAGCTTAAATATCACACATATTTATTTATTTTTCAATTACATGCTAATCACCAAAATAGCCGCAATTACCACCAATAAAATACCAAATTTATCTTTGACTTCTAATTTTTCTTTAAAGAAATAAGTAGGCTAAATAAAATCTCAATTTGACCTAAAGTTTTTACAATTGCTACTGTTTGTAAGCTCATTGCAGTAAACCAACCTAAGGACGCTAGAAAACTACAGACACTAATACGAAATGTTAACCCTACACGTTGCCACATTGCCCATAGTGTTTTTCGGCTAAACAAACTTAAATAGGTCAACATGACTACACATTGTATAAATATGACCGTAAATAACACCCAAGATGCACGATGTAAAACAGGCAAGTGGCTTATTTCCAAACTTGCTTCACGTACCAATAACGATGTAACAGCAAAACTTAAACCACTTCCCACGCCTATCATTAAGGTTTTAACAGATAACTTCTGCTGATGAGGTGCTTTACTCAATAAGAAAACAGCATATCCTCCAACCAACACCCCCAACCACGCAATAAATGATAATTTTTCACTTAAAAATATAAATGCAATAATTGCAGCAAAAATTGCTTCACTTTTCGCTAGTCCAACACCAATCGCATAATTTCGTTGCTTAAATAATTGCACCATTAAAATGGTCGCTAAAATTTGGCTGAGTGCTGCAATGCTGACATAAATCCAAAACTTTACAGTAAATATCACATGTTCTTGTATGGGATAGTGATGGTACAAACTATATAAATAGACACTTGCAAATGGCAAAGCAAAAATAAAACGCGCTAAAGTTACACCATAAACATCAACAGTTGTACTTAGTTGTTTTTGAAATGCATTTCTCCAAGCTTGCATAAATGCAGCCATTAAAGTAAATACGATCCAAGACACAGCCATACCATCCAAAGTGTTTAATTTTAGAATACTCTACGCTTTTCATGATGATGTTTGTGGCTTATTTACATGATTAATTCTTATCAATTCAATAACTATAATTTAATTCTAGTCTTTTCATTTTTTAATGAATGTCGATTCAAGCTCAACAAAATCTAATTTTAAATTAAAGATTTAACACATAGAAAATTGGCATCCTATTTGCTTAAAAATATTACGATTTTTCAAAAAAGTAATATTGAGGACAGCAAGCATGGGATACGTTGCACGTGAACTCAGTCCACAACAAAAAGTTTTATGGGGTTTGGGGTCATTTTTAATACCTATTTTAATTTGGTGTGCTGTCAGCTATTTGCCATTTATTTGGCATCCGCAAGTACAAATCACAAATTCTGGAAGTGTGGCTTATTTGCAAATTGATAGCCGTATAGATAAAGAAATTTTCTACAAAGAAGCTCAATTAGCAGTCGATCAAGGTGTTGCACCGCCTCAAGGGATGGTTGTCAATCCTATTTATTTACCAGCACCTCATGAAGTCGCTAAAGCTTTGGTTACTGCATTTACAACAGCACCAGCACAGACCAATGTACCTTGGTTTCATGAAAGCTTATGGCACAGTATTAAAATTGTATTTACTGCATTTTTTATTTCATCACTCATTGGTTTACCCCTAGGTATTTTATGTGGATTTTCAAATAAATTATCTCAATTAACTGAGCCTTTTATTGAGTTTTTCCGTTATTTACCTGCACCTGCTTTTGGCGCTTTGGCTGTTGCTATTTTAGGGATCAATGATGCACCAAAAATTGCCATTATTGTCATTGGTACATTATTTCAACAGGTTCTTATCATCGCAAATACCACACGTTTAGTCGATAAAAGCTTAATTGAAGCAGGTTTTACGTTAGGTACGAACAAATTTAAAAGCCTAATTCATGTAGTTATTCCTGCGGCTTTACCTGAAATTTACCGTAACTTACGTGTACTTTTAGGTTGGGCATGGACATACCTCATTGTGGCAGAGTTAATTGGAAGTACTTCTGGCATTACTTGGTTTATTACCCAACAAGCACGCTACCAACACTTTGATAATGTTTTTGCTGCAATCCTCATTATTGGTGTAATTGGTCTCATTTGCGATGTAGTTTTAATGAAAATTGGGCAACGTCTATTTAAATGGAAAACAGGAGTATAAAATGACAATTCAAGATTTTGATTCACGTGAATACTTTGACAAAATTTATAAACGTCCTGTCATCCTAGAAGCAAAAAAACTGACCCAAAAATTTAAACATGGTAAAACTGAACGCACCATTTTAAATGCACTTGATTTAAAAATTCATAAGCGAGAATTTATTTGTGTCATCGGACCATCTGGTTGTGGTAAATCGACTTTTAGCCGTGTTGTTGCAGGTTTAGACCCTTATACAGAGGGTGAGATTTTAGTGGATGGTTCACCTATTACAGGTCCAAGTCCTGAGCGTGGCATGGTATTTCAAGGCTATACGCTTTTCCCATGGAAAACTGTAAAAGAAAACGTGATGTTTGGACCTTTAATGAAAGGTGAAAGCAACCCATCTGCCGAATCTCAAGCACGTGAATGGATTAATATTATTGGTTTAGAAAAATATGAAAACCAGTATCCACATGAACTTTCAGGTGGTATGAAACAACGTGTTGCAATTGCTCGTGCCTTAGTTAATGAACCGAAAATTCTACTTATGGATGAACCTTTTGGTGCACTTGATCCACATACGCGTCAAAAAATGCAAAAACATCTCATGGATTTATGGCAAAACATTGATATCACCATTATTTTTGTGACGCATGATATGGATGAAGCAATTTTACTTGCAGACCGTATTGTCGCTTTAAAAGCAAATCCTGGTGAAATTAAAGAAATTATTGAAGTCAATTTACCCAGACCACGTGAGCCTGAGCTTATGCTCACTGCGGAATTTAAAGCATTAAGAAAGAAAGTAGATCAACTTGTACATGCCGATGAAGATGAGCTAGACCCTGCACTTGCAGAGTTACCGACTATTCCACGTATGACCAAAGTAAGTACACAAAAATAAAAGCCTCATTCAATGCCTTTGAATGTTCAAAGGCATTTTTATTTCATTCATATCGGGGTTCACATGAATATTGCATATATTTATTTAATCATTGCGATTATTGCTGAAGTTATTGCAACCTCAGCCTTAAATGCATCGAATGGATTCACCAAAATGCTTCCTGCAAGTATTACGGTTATCGGTTATGCCATTGCCGTTTACTTTTTAGCAATCACCATGAAAACGGTTCCTGTTGGAATTACTTATGCCTTATGGTCGGGTGCAGGAATTGTTCTAATTTCACTTGTTGGCTTTATTGTATTTAAACAACATTTAGATGCAGCTGCATTAATTGGACTAACTTTTATGGTTGCAGGAATTGTTATTATTAATGTGTTTTCTAAAAGCACTCATATTTAATCAATATAAAAAAGGGATAAATAAATTATCCCTTTTCTTTGCGCTGTTTTATTTTAATTCTTCAATTAATGCAGGATAAATTAACCCATCTACATCTACCTTTGTCGTATAAACACCATTCAGTACGTTAAATTCATTCACATGATAACTTGAACCATAAATTGAATCGAAACCCTGACCTTTGGTAAATACTTTTTTATTGGCTTCTAAATCAAGTAAATGCGTGCCATCAATAAACTGCGAATATTGCTCAGGTGCTAGCCCCACACGTTTAGACATAATATCCAAGGCATCTGCACGTGTTGCAGGATCTTGAATATATTTAACAGTTTTATCCCAAATTTGAATGATTTTTTTCCATTCTTCTTTATGGCTAGATAAATGTGTCATATTCACGGTTAAAGTGTCATAAATAAGTCCTGGTTTATCTTTTGATGAGTAGATAATTTTAGAACCAGCAACCGATTTCAACGCTTGGTTTGCAACAGGTTGCCACACCGCAATGGCTGAAACATCCGGACTTGCAAATACTTGCGGTAATTCATTGGTCACAGCATTAACCAGTTTCACATCTGTTTGCGCTATTTTTGCATCTGCCAAAGCCGTATTTAATAAAAGATGATCGACCAAACCTTTTTCAACAGCAATGGATTTGCCTTTTAAATCGGCAATACTCTGAATACCCGCTTTGGCAATAATGACGTCATTCCCTGCGGAATAATCCGTTGCCATGATCATAATACCCTTCGTACCACCCGATGCGATCACTAGATCATCCCCGTTGGTCACGGAAATTGCATCTAACTGATTTGCAGAAAATGCATTCATAGAAGCTGAATAATCGAACCATTTAAACTCAACATTTACACCCGCTTCTTTAAACCAACCTTTTTCAATGGCCACTTGCCATGCCACCCAACCCGGCCAATCACTATAACCAATGGTAATTGGTGTCGTATTTACTGCACCTGCTGCCTTATCAGAACGCTCTGGAATTTTTGCTGTGTTATCACAGCCCGCTAATACAATTGCAGATACAATTGATGCCGATAAAAATGCTTTTTTGATCATTTTACAACTTCCCCAATATTCAAACATTGAAACTTCGTATTTACGATTGCCTTAGACTCTATAAAGGCTCTCCATCCCCCAAAGTGACTGATATTTTCCGCATCTTCCAATGCATATCCTTCACAAATAAAACCTTTTACCCACGTACCATTACGTAATTCCACATTGCCAATACCGAGTGGTGCAGGAACTTCAGCCACAATATCGCCAAAACGTGAACGTGGTACTTCCCAAACTTCGACTTCAATGGCACGACCATGCGCTACTCGCTGTAAACCTGGTTTAGGTGGCGTGGTATTTTTTAGTGCAAATAATTGATAATGTTCAGAAGTCAGCGTTTTTTCGATAAGCGTGCCGTAACGCTGCACAATTTGAAAATTCAGTGGCATAGCTGTTAAATGCGCTCCAACAACTGCCAACCGTACAAAATGTTCAGACTTTAAAGATACTGTTGGATTAAAGCTGATATCGGATGTACCCAAAGTAAGCGCTGTTTTTTGTTGCCAAATTTGACCAAACTTCGCTAATGCTTCATCCATCCATGCTTGTGAAATAAAAGTGACACCACTTGGCAAACCATCTGCACGCATCACATTCGGCAATGCCAAAGCAGATAAATCGGCAAAGTTTACAAAGTTGGTATATGCCCCCATGTGGCTGTTTTTAATGAATGGATCTGCTTCAACATCTGCAATTTTGTAAATTGTTGGTGCAGTTGGCACCATTAACGCATCGTATTTTTCAAGCGATTGATTGATGATTTTTTCTAATTTTTTACGGTCATATTCATCTTGCATAGCATCAACCGCATTGAATTGATCTGCTTGATTAATAATGTGATGAATGACGGGATGTGTTTGCTCACGTGCAACCATTTTTTGCACTGCATTGGTACGCTCAGCAACCCAAGAACGATTATACAAAGCAGATGCCAATGTATTAAATGGTGCAAAATCAATTTCTTCTACGCTATAACCAAGTTCTTTTACACGTTCAATCGCAATTAAAAATGCTTTTTCAGATTCGGCATCACCATAAAATTCCAGCATATTTGGAATGGCAATTTTACCTTTTGAAAACTGAGATGGCACATTTTCAGGATGCTTTCTTGAGTAATCATCTAGCTCATCTGTGCCTTGCATAATATCGGCAACCGTCCAAGCATCTTCAACATGTAAAGCAAAAACTGAAATGACATCAATGGTACGACAAGCAGGAATTAAACCCGAAGTTGAAAACCAGCCTTTGGTTGGTTTTAAACCGACAATATTGTTGTGTCCTGCGGGTACTCGACCTGAACCTGCGGTATCTGTTCCGAGTGAAAATGGCACAATACCTTTTGCGACAACAACAGCAGAACCTGAACTTGAACCACCGCTAATATATTCAGAGTTAAAGCTATTTTTTACTGCGCCATAGGGTGAACGCACTCCCACCAAGCCTGTTGCAAATTGGTCTAGATTGGTTTTACCCACCACAATTGCCCCAGCTTGCTTCAGTTTTTGCACCACAGTTGCATCTTTTTCAGCAAGATATTCGGCTTCTTTACATGCTGCTGTTGTATAAAAACCTGCTACATCTATATTGTCTTTTACCGCAAATGGCACACCGTAAAGTGGTAAGTTTTGATCGAGCTTTTGCAGTGCATTGATTTGCTGTTGAAGCTGTTGTTCTGTGGCAATTGAAATCCAAGCATTGTCATCATTTTTTATATTTTTGACGTATTCAACAAGGCCAGAAAGTTGAATTAAACTTTCTGTATACGCATCTTTCCATTGTTGAATAGTCCATAAATTTTGCATTTTAACCCCCTGTTAAGTCTGAATTTTGTGGTATGGGTGGCATCACGGCATCCATAAGTTCTAAATGCCCTTTTATGACACCTTTGAGTGCGATAAATTGTTTACTAATTTTCTGTAAGTCTGTGCTCAAACCTTGCATGAGCATGACTTGCATGACTTTGTTGTCATAGAGTTGAATGTGAAGTGAGCTAATGACCTGCGTAAGATATTGTTGTTGTAAGTCTATAAGCTGTGTTCTTAGCGGTTTTGAGCTAACGTCATAAAGTAGTGTTAATGTACCCACCATCACTGCATTTGACTCTGCAAAGTCTGCAATGAGATGTTGATGAATCATATCGACAATGGCTTGTGAGCGATTTTCGTAATGTTCTTCAACTATGCGTAAATCGAGTGCATTGAGTGTTTTTTCGGGCAAGGTAATGCTGATCCGTGCCAATTTGGTTTTAGCCACGATGCTGTTCCTTTTTGTTTGTTTCTGTTTGTTGTTTGATGTGCAAACCTGCACGTGCGCTTAGAAGTTCAACTAAAAATTGAACAATAGGATGCATTGTTTTTTTGCTATTTGATTTGGTCATGTGCATCTCCACTTGAGTATTACAAAAATTGAAATCTGTATTACTAAAGAAGAAGCAGAAAGCGTGCCATTTTTTCTATTTCACTCTTCTTATGACGAATGAAACATCTTGAAAAAACTTTCGTATTATCTAGTTATGTATTTTTTGAAATTTTAAGTATTTTCTTGTATCTTTTCCCAAAATTTATAAATTCAATTTTTTACTATGACAAATAAACTATTTTTAATAACGGCTCTTTTATTTTCGAATACCTTAGCTTTTGCAGATTACAAAACCGTTACTTCATTACCCACTTATAATTCACAGAGTATTGCTGAACGTTCAGCGAAGTCAAATGATGCAGATGACGGTGCTTATGAAAGTTCAACACAGCTTAGAATTGTAAAATTTTCTGACTCTGTAAAAGTAACCGCTGCGAAAACGACTTTACTTTTATTGGTGGGTGGTTCAATGGCGGGAAGTTCTAAAGAAGATATTAAAGGAAGTTTGATCGAAGATATTACAGACAAAGAAAAACTGAAAAATCCACTTTTTGATATTGAACCAGCAATTAAAAATTACAAAGATACAATTTTAAAAGACCATCCATATATTAAAGATAAATATCTTCTAGGTTTCTTTGTAAAACCTACTCGTCCTTATTGGAGTTTGATTTATGAAAAGTCAGATAAATCAGTTAAAAATGGTTATGCATTATTTTTTGGTGCTAGGCATGTTAACCTCTCATCAAAAAGCTGTGTTTACCAAAGTAAATCATATTCTTTAGAACAATGGAAAGCTAATGATTATCAACTTGTTGCTGAAGAACGAGTAAAGATTGTTGAGGAATGTTCTTCTCAATTCAAGCGAAGCATGGATGAGTTAGCGAAGAAATCTATCGATAAATATAAAGAAGATCAACGCTTTGAAAATAGTCTTAAAAAGGCTAATTTAGAAGCGAAAGATGATGAAGAATCAGATGAATAATTCATAATTTTTAGCACTAAAAAGACCGCATAAGCGGTCTTTTTACATTTTCTTATAGATTGTATCTCTACGATCTACATCTAGTACTAAAACCACAATTCTCGAGCTCGTAGGTCATCTAAAGTGACCTTTATAGTCGCTTCATTTTTAGCTTTTTCTGCTAGTTCCAATAATTCACTATCTTCACATATGTATTTTTTAATAGTTTATCTACCTTATCTGAAATTTGTTTTGGGCTTTAAATTCTACGACTATTTAAAAGTTCTTGTAATATTTTCAGCATACTTTATAAACTCCAAATAGGATGATCTTCCCAATTATCAGGAAAACCCATTGCAACACGCCAATGTTCATCTTTTACAATAGGTCTCAAAAGTTTATTTAATTGATTGCTCCACTCTTTATCAAATCCTGTAGGTCTAAGTAATGTTTTTAGTATAAGTAGTACATAAAAAATGCGTTTATTTGTTGGTGTAATTGGTTGCTGCCAATTTGGATCTTTGTCAGCTTTAGATTTAATTGCTAATTCTTTATTCCATAATCGCCCATGATGAGCACAAATATTTCGTACATAGGTCAATATGTGTAACCATTCAGCTAATTTTTCATGGTGTATCGAAAAATGCTGAGCAATTGATTTCTTATCCTCTTTATTGTCAGCCTTATTATTTATTAAACCACTATATAGATATGACAAAGAACCAAAACTTAAAACCTCTGTCAGCATCCAAATAGGGAGTTGTGGAAAACCATCATAATTTTGTTGAAAATGCTGAATAAAAGTATCTTTCGAACGCTCCACCTCTTTATTACAGGTATTTATAAATTTACTATGATTAAATTTTGGATAAAAAATTCGCATATCGTATATACAAAATGCACCATATTGATGACCAAGATAATATGTTAATTTCGTCCGTAAAAATGTTTCTATAACTTCTATGGCACCAAATATCTGTAATCGTAATTCAGTATCAAATTCATATAATTTCACAACTTTTTCAAATGATGTATCTTGATTGAATCTATCTAAGACACTATGTTTTGATCTAATTCGATAAGGATACCAATATGCACTTAAACGATAATAACCATACTTAGATAAGCTAGATTCAGCCCAAGCACGATTATAAATAATCATGCCTTTTTGCTGTAAATGATTAACCTGTTCTGTATATGAAAGTGGTTTTTTATCGTACTTTTTTGACATAGCTTTATTATATTCAAACATAAAAAACCGCCAAGGTTGCGCGGACTTCCTAAGAAGAACTAAGCGTGGCGGCTGTATTAAATTTATCATATCGATAATTTTCGTTATTAGCAAGTGCTAATCAAAAACCGCCCTTACGGACGGTTTTTAACTTCTATCTCATCAAGCCACTGGTGCCAACGTAAACAACACCTGTCCCGTTTTCACTGTTTGCCCTTTCTCAATCACAATTTCCTCAACTTTCATACGCTCAGGTGCAATAATTGGAATCTCAATTTTCATTGCTTCAATTACAGCTAAGGTTGCACCTTCTTCCACAATATCACCCGAAGCACATTCAATTTTCCAAATAGACCCTGGCATATGCGACTCAACCGCACAACCACCATCAGGAATTTGAATATCACTATCATCAGTCACAGCATCAAGGCTTTCAGATACATATTCTGCAAGCCCTGCTTCATGCCAGCGTTTACGTTCAGCATCAAAATTCGCTTGTTGTACAACTTTAAACTCTGAAATAGATTGCTCATTTTCAATCAAGAAATCATTGTATTCTTTTAAGTTAAGCACACCTTCTTCAACACGAAGTTTTAAGCGACCCGCTTTAAAGTCCTCACGCATTTGCATAAGTTCTGTTTCAGATACTTCATAAAACTTAATTTGGTCAAAGAAGCGCAGTAACCAAGGCATACCTTGCTCAAAGTCAGGGTTTTTACGGTAACGACTCCACATTTGCGTAGTACGACCGACAAACTGATATCCACCTGGACCTTCCATGCCGTACACGCACATATACGCACCGCCAATACCAACAGCATTTTCAGGTGTCCAAGTACGTGCAGGGTTATATTTAGTCGTCACTAAACGATGGCGTGGATCAAGTGGCGTAGCCACAGGCGCACCTAAATACACATCCCCCAAGCCCATCACCAAATAATTGGTGCTATACACAATGTCTTTTACTGCTTGTTTAGAGTCTAAACCATTAATACGGCGGATAAATTCCACGTTGTCAGGACACCACGGTGCGTCACTTCGTACTGTTTGCATATAACGCTCGGTTGCCAATTGGGTTTGCGAATCTTCCCAAGCAAGTGGTAAATAGACAGTACGTGATGGCACTTCCATCTCCGTTACATCAGGCAATAGGCTTTCAGCTTGTTGTAATAAACCAAGCAGTTTTTTCTGATCTAAAACCAATGAATCAAAATGAATTTGTAGTGAGCGAATACCTGGTGTTAAATCAATAATGCCATCAAAGTGCTGATCTTTTACCCATTGCATCAGCGCATGAATACGGAAACGTAAGTTTAAATCAAGCACTAAATCGCCATATTCAACGAGCATATAATTGTTACCCGCAGGGCGATATACCACATCAGGCAAGCCATTTTCACCTTTTAAGACCGCAAGAATGGCATCTTGTAGCGTTTCCATTTCTGCGCTAAAGCTTGGTGCAAAATCAACAGTATCAGCAACATCTGCTTTTAAAGCTGTGCTATAAGCTTGATTTAAAGTTTGTGCTTGTTCATAAGACACAGGAATAAATTTCACTTTATCGCCTGCTTTTAGCTGACCCACTTTCCAAAGCTCTGAACTGACAATCACCGCAGGACAAACAAACCCACCTAAACTTGGACCATCTGGCCCTAAGATAATCGGCATATCGCCTGTAAAATCGATTGCACCAATCGCATAAGCATTGTCATGAATATTGGATGGATGTAATCCTGCTTCGCCACCATCTATACGTGCCCATTCAGGTTTTTCACCAATTAAACGCACACCTGTACGGCTTGAGTTAAAGTGAATTTCAAACTCTTGGGCAAAAAAAGTATCAATATCTTTTTTGGTGAAGAAATCAGGTGCACCATGTGGACCATACATCACCGCAATTTCCCATGTATTCGAAAATGTTGGGATTTGCTCAGGACTTAATGCTTTAGATTCAACCGATGTGTACGCTGTAATTGGCAACATATCGCCAATCAACAAATTACGACCTGCATGACCACCAAATTGACCTAATGTAAAAGTTGCTTGTGAACCTAAATATTCAGGCACATTCAAACCGCCTTTAATACCGATATAGCTACGGCAACCTGTGGCAACTTTACCTGTTTTCAGGATTTGTCCTTTTTTCACATTAATGGTTTGCCACATTGGAACCGTAACACCATTAAGCGTTGCAGACATTTCTCCGCCCGTAATCACAATTTGGCTATCACAATGGAATTTTAAACTTGGTCCTTGTAGCGTACATTCCAAACCTGCGGTGTTATATGCATTACCAAGCAGTTGATTTGCGACATTTAAAGATAATGGATCAATCGCACCTGATGGTGGTACGCCCACATCCCAATAACCCAAACGCCCTGTCACATCTTGCACAGCGGTTTGAATACCCGCTTGAAGCACTTCAATTTTTTGCGTTTTCCACTCGAAGGTATTTAAAAAACGTGTGGTTTGTGTACCTGCTTTAAATACATCGCATTCGATAATATTTTGTAGATATTCAAGATTGGTTTCTATACCTGCAACCGAGGTTTTCGCCAAAGTATCCGTCATCGCTTGAATCGCAGAGTCACGATTTTCCGCAGTGACAATAATTTTGGCAATCATTGGGTCATAGAATGAAGATACATTTGAGCCTGTTTCTACCCAAGTTTCATTACGTGCTTGCGGATCAAAATCTACATAAGTGAGTAAACCTGCGCTTGGCTGGAAGTTTTTAATTGGGTCTTCTGCATATAAACGTACTTGAATCGAATGCCCTTTAGACTCTAACTTTGAGGTTGGTACATTCCAATCACCACTGCCTAGCGTTACCATCCATTCAACTAAATCGACACCAAATACTTGTTCTGTTACGCCGTGTTCAACTTGCAGACGAGTATTTACTTCCAAGAAATAAAATTCTTGTGTGTCGGTATCCATCACAAATTCAACTGTCCCTGCCGAACGGTAATTCACCGACTGCATCAGTTGAATCGCTACATTTTGAATATAGGCACGTTGCTCATCATTCAAATGTGGTGCAGGCGTCTCTTCTACCACTTTTTGGTTACGACGTTGAACTGAACAATCACGCTCGCCCAGTGCTAAAACTAAACCCTGACCATCACCAAAAATTTGCACTTCGATATGACGAGCATTTTGAACAAATTTCTCTAGGTATAATCCTGCATCTTTAAAATTGGCTTGTGCTAAATAAGATACGGTTGCATAAGCATCTTTGAGCTCGATTTCGTTCCATACCAAACGCATACCAATACCACCACCACCTGCGGTACTTTTCAGCATCACAGGATAACCAATGCGTGATGCCTCAAGCAGAGCTTCGGCTTCATCCGCCAATAACTGACTACCTGGCAGTAATGGCACATTGGCTTGAATCGCAAGTTCACGTGCAGTATGTTTTAAACCAAATGATTTCATTTGCGCTGAATTTGGTCCTAAAAACACAATACCTTGAGCTTCACACAAATCACAAAATTCTGCATTTTCAGATAAAAATCCATAGCCGGGATGAATCGCTTGTGCACCCGTTTGCTTTGCCACTTCTAAAATTTTATCAATATTTAAATAACTTTGGCTTGCAGGTGAATCGCCAATAAAAACAGCTTCATCGGCTAACGTCACATGTAAAGAGTCACGATCGGCTTCTGAATAGACCGCAACAGATTGAATGCCTAATTTTTTTAAGGTACGAATGACACGACACGCAATTGCACCACGATTGGCGATTAGAACTTTATTAAACATGGCTTATTCCTCGCCTTCACGGATGATCAATTGAATTTTAGTTGGGTTATAGGCATTACAAGGGTTGTTCAGTTGTGGACAATTAGAGATCAGAACAATAAGATCCATTTCTGCTTTCACTTCGACATATTTGCCCGGTGCAGAAATGCCATCATCAAACTTAAGATGACCTTCCGCCGTTACAGGCACATTCATAAAGAAGTTAATATTCGGCCCAATATGGCGCACGTTTAAACCATGCTTTTTCGCAATAGCATGTTGAGATAAAGCAATCATGAAGTTATTACGACAACTGTGCATTGGGAACTTATCTAAGCTATAACGCACCGTATTGCTTTCACATGAACAAGCACCACCTAACGTGTCATGTCGACCACAGTTATCATCATTAATGGTGGCAATTTTGTTGCCAAAGTTGGTATACAGCGTTGTGCCTTTTTCCAAGTAAATCTGTTGGTTAATAGCTAAAGTATCAGTTGCGCTATAACGCTCTTCAGGGTTTTGAGCAGAAATAAATAAGGTGTCTACTGCTTGATTACCTTCGACATCAACAATGCGGAAATATTGTCCTTTTTTCACTTCACACATCCATGCTTCACCAGCAGGACAAACCTCATTGAGCACTTCTTTGTTTAATTGAGCTAATGCAGTCATTTTTCTTCTCCCCAATTAAGCGCTAAGCACGCTAGAAGATAATGCGTAGTAACGATTATTATTTTGGAATGCACGTTGATTTTGCGGGCATGAATCACGGCAAACGTCAGTTTCATCTAAAGGTAGAGCTTTAAAAAGTGAAAATTGGATGTCAGCAGGTGCATATTCAGTACTATTATCTAAAGCATGTGGTGCAGAAGATAAGAACACCAAACAATCCATTTCAAAACGCAGTTCAATTACTTGATCGGTATTGTCCGATTGCACATAACTTAAGTTGCCATTGTCATCAGGTTGAACTTTTGAGAATAGATTTAAAGTGCTACTAAGATCTGTAGCAGATAGACCAAACTTGGTCATTTCAAGCAATAGACTGTCTTTTCCATTGCGATACATGTCATTACGTGCATCTTGGAAAGTTTGAATCCCAAATTGCTTTTCGATTTGTTTCGCTGTGCTTGGTGCACAAAAAGCATCATTCCAACTGTGGTCATCTTTAACAATAGAAACCATAGCTCGACCAAAGTCAGAGGCTAAAATGTGCCCTGTGCTTAAAAATGCGGTATGTTGCCCTTTTAAGCTGTCTGGCATGTTATAGCGTTCAAGCTTATCTTCACTGTTTACGCAATAAAGAGCCACATTGGCATTTTTGCCTAAGGCTTTCAGTTGTAAGACTGCGCCACGCCCAATGCGTGCAGACCAGTGATGTCCACCTGGTAAACGCTCAGCCCAAAGAACTTGGTTGTTATGATATTCGCCCATTGCACGCCCCCTAAAAGCTATAAATACAACCTCCCGGGCTTTTATCCCTCCGTGTAGCTCTGTTTGGTTAAAAACGAAGCCGTGAACTCTCGGTCTCAGTCATATATGAAATGCATATATCGGAACCCTAGTTCACCTTTCAGGTATTTTATAAAGCAAAGGCTATGCCAATTTAGTATTACGCATTTAAAAAAACGTAATACTCGTTAGTAAGGGACTCAATTTAAATAAAGTCTATTTTTCAGAAATTAATAAAGAATATAAATTGCACATTTTTGAAGATAAAAGCACCTTTATAGTGCTAAAAAAGCCTCATATAAAATGAGGCTTTAAAATTAAATATGAGCTAAGACGTAAAACAACACACTAACCATCAATAGATGAAATAAGCAAAAAGTCATTTTGCGCTTTATATGCTTCTGCTGTTTGATCAACACGAATTTCCAAGACATGGTTTTCCAAATCTACAAACAATTGATTGCGTGTTTTAACATTTAATAATTCTAATTGTGTTTGTTCAGGATTCTTAAATAGAATTTTACCTTCAAGTGTTTCAATTCCACCGTGATCATTTTCATTTAAACTTTCACGGCGTAGCACATAAGTCATATTGTCTTTAAGTTCAACATCTACCGCCATGCCAGAGCAATCTTCACATCTAGAAGAACATGTCATACACGGTGTAGTCCCCTGATAGTTCCCTACCCACTGTGGAATAACTTTCTTTTCTACCCACCCATCTTTTACATCATCAACTTGAGTATTCGTTTGATTTGACTCCTGACAACCCAGCAGTACAGTAGATGCAAATAAAGGAATAAGAACGCGATTTTTCATATAACACAAGCAAAACAACACAATCGCTATAAGATAACACACTGCATTAAAAAGCTCATTAGATGCTAAAAATTCATCTCTACTAGAACCAGCCTTTAAACCCATGAATTTCGGCATCTGCACAACGTAAAGCTTCTTGCGTTAATCCCCATAAACGGTAGTCGCCCGTAATTGAACCAGTTTGAAAGTTATGAATATATGCAAAACTGAGTTGTCGATCGACATCACACCAAGCACCAGAGCCATTAAAGCCAATATGTCCAAAACCTTGTGGAGCTTTTTTACCTAGTGTAAGTAAACGGTGATACCCCAAACGCCAATACATAGGAATAGGCATGACTCTATCACGCTTAATATATTGAATCGTTGACAGCTCTTGAAACACTTGGTCTTGAATATATTGTTTGCCTTCCCAATTTCCCCGATTCGCCAACATGGCATAAATTTTTGCCAAGCTATCTGCGGTAAATACACCATTGGCAGCAGGAATAATTGAGCGCATCGCTTGTTCATTAAACATAGTGAATTGCCCCATGCCCCGAGGAATCATCGCATCTTGAAAATCTTGAAGATTATGCCCACTAAATTCCATTAAACGATCCATTTTGGTTTTTTTACGTTTAATTTTTTTCGGATTGGGAAACATCGGTTTTAACTCATGATTTTGAGCAACTAAAGGTCGAGCAACTCGATCAATTTCATCTTCAGGAACGCCATAAAATGCCCCATCAAGCTTAAGAGGCTCTATTAAATAAATTTGCATTAATTCATTTAATTTTTTACCAGAGGCTTTTTCTAACACACCACCCACTTGCCAACCAAAAGTAAAAGGTTGATATGCTGCATCTGTACCCGCTGGAAATCTTGGAGTTGCTTGCTCCATAACTTGTAGCATTTTCTCCCAATTTGCCATATCTGTTGCATGCTCGATATTAGAACGAATATCAAACAAACCACTCTGATGGCTTAGCATATGACGTAAGGTAATTTTATCTTTATTATTTTGAGCAAATTCGGGCCAATAATGTGCAACAGGCGTATCGTAATCGAGCAAACCCTCACTGACTAAAATATGAGCAAGTGTTGAAAGTACGCCTTTACCTGTGGAATAACACACAGACATGGAGTCGTGCTGCCAATCTTCAGTGAATGATTTTTTCCCTGTATAAATATCAACAACTTTTTCACCTTGGAAATACACCACCAAAGCAGCGCCACCAAAATCTGTTCGTGCATCCTGCATTTGGCTAAATTGTTTCGCTAAATCTATAAATCGCGCATCGACATCGCCCTTATAGTTTCTTCTTTTAGCGAAGAGATATTCTGGAATACGTTTCATCTATACAATCCTTTGTATTAGACAGAAAAAAAGCCTAAATCAGATGATTTAGGCTTCTAGCTTAAACGGCTTTTAATATTCCCGCTACATGTGGTTTCTTATTTTTACTATTTTTAATCAAAAAGTTAATGTCTTTTCCAGACGGTGCAGTCATAAATTCAACTGTTGATGGCAAGTACATTGGCAATTTAAAATCGACATCAACTTCATAGGCATCGGGCAAAGTTAAATGACTAAGTACTTGCGCCTTACTCCACATTCCATGGGCAATGGCTTGTTTAAAACCAAAGGCTTTCGCTGTAATGGCATGAATGTGAATTAAATTAAAATCACCTGAAGTTAAAGCATAACGACGACCTGTATTTTCAGATACAGACCATTCTTCAACAACTTGATAATCTGGTGCTTTTACCGCTGTATCTTTCGCTCCTACTTTTTTATCTACTTTTTGACGAGCAAGATAAGTCGTTAAAGCCTCTACTACAGTTTCATTCCCCACTTTCACAGTGGTAATAAAGTCAAACTGCATGCCTTTATCGTGAGGTTGAAGCTCACCAAATTTACAAGAAAGCGTCAATTTTTCGTTCACACCTACTTTACGTAACTGCTTTACTTGGTTGCGAATATGTACTAAACCAAGCACTGCAAATGGAAATGCCTCTTTGGTCATCATGTGCATTTGTAGACTTTGTGATAACACCGCTAAATAAATTGCAGGAATATATCCATTATTTTTAAAGCCAGTGACTTCGTTATACGCTTTTAAATGTTTTGGATCGACCTTGAATGAATCCACCACATATTCAACTTGTGGTAGAACCTTTTCCCCTTTTGGCTTTTTAAAAATTAAACCCTGAATTACTTTTGGGTATGCCGTGTAAGGTTTTGGTAGTTGACTAAAATGGCGAGTATTCATACTAAACCTTTGGAATTTTATTATTACAGATTATAAAAAAGCTCCATCTCCCTTTGGGAAAAGGCTGGGGTAAGGATCATCATAACTAGTTACCTTTCCCTAGCCCTTTCCTTAAAAGAAAGGGAGCTTTTTAGGTGACATTAAGCGCCTAATAAGCTTTGACCACAAACACGTACAACGTTACCGTTTAAACCAGATGATGCTGTTGAAGCAAACATTGCTATCGTTTCTGCAACATCTACAGGTAAACCACCTTGGCTCATTGAGTTCATACGACGACCCGCTTCACGAATAGCAAATGGGATTGCCGCTGTCATTTGCGTTTCAATGAAACCTGGTGCAACTGCATTAATAGTCACACCATTTTTCAATAATGGTGCGGTAAATTTAACAACACCAATTACACCAGCTTTAGATGCTGCATAATTCGTTTGACCTAAGTTACCTGCAATACCTGAAATTGAAGATACGCAAACAATACGGCCATTTTCATTAATACCGCCATTACCAAGTAAATAATCATTTACTCGTTCAATTGCAGACAAGTTAATATTAATCACTAAATCCCAAAGCTCAGGCTTCATATTTGCCAAAGTTTTGTCACGTGTAATACCTGCATTGTGAACAATGATATCTAAACCACCATGCTCCGCAGCAACAGCTTTAATTTTTTCACCTGCATCAATAGCCGTAATATCAATAGCCAATGCAGAACCACCAATTTCAGCCGAAACACGATCTAAGTCTGCTTGTTGTTGTGGTACATCTAAACAAATAACATGTGCACCATCACGTGAAAGTACATGTGCAATGGCCTCACCAATACCACGACTAGCACCTGTTACAACAGCTGTTTTACCAGCAAGTGGTTTTGTCCAGTCGATATCGACTTGTTTCGCTTTAGAAACACGAATCACTTGACCTGAAACATAAGCAGAACGTGGTGAAATAACAAAACGTAAAGCCGACTCTAAGTTATCTTTTGCCGTTGGATCGACATAAACTAAGTTTGCTGCAATACCTTTCTTAAATTCTTTAGCAACAGATTTTACAAAACCTTCAAGTGCACGCTGTGCAATGGCTTGTTTTACTGTTTTTGCAGATTCAGGGGTAATACCAACAACGACAACACGACCAGAAGATTGAACTTGGCGTGCAATTGGCTTAAAGAATGCATAAAGTTCATGTAATTGTTCAGAATTTTCGATACCTGATGCATCAAAAATAACAACCTTAAATTTAGATTCTTTATCGCCTTCATTGAAAGCATTTAAATTTAAACCCACTTTAGCCGCAGCTTGCTGAAGTTCTGCATTATTGCCTGCATAAGCATTTGCATGAACATTTGCCAATACTTGAGCAATCGAACCTGACAAACTACTTGAAGATGCTGCACCCAATAAAACCGCACCCTGAACAACAGGCGTTGCTGATACAAAACGATCTAAAAAAGTTGGCGATGGTAAGCCTAGGTTTTTAATGACAAGTTTACCAATGGTAGATTTTGCGAATGCTTGATATTGGTCAGTCATGTTTATTATCTCTCATGCAAATTAATTTTTGATGGATTTGGATGTCATCTTTTAACTTCAATGTGATGTCAAATACTTATATTTCAACAGATCCATCAGTTTCTCTTGAATAATACTTGAGTTAAAGTCTATATGTCTTGACCTGAATGCATACCACAGCGTCATTTTAGTCAATTGAGCTTTTTTTCTATTATGATAATGTACACTATAAATTGATGATCAACATGCTTGGGAAAGCCTTATGAGTAAAACAACTCAAGAAACGCCAGCAGTCGAAGATTCTGCGACAAAACCTGTGTCAAATACATCAAAGAGTACAACTCGATCAACAACAAAATCACGTACTTCTACAACATCTACATCGACACGTGCCAAAGCAGCACCTAAAGCCACGACAACATCTCGTGCAAAATCCCCTACATCTGCAACCAAAACTGTAAAAGCAACACCAGTAAAATCGACATCTATAAACCAAGTAAAACCGAAACAACAAGGTCAATCCATGAGTCAAAACACTATTCGCCGTGTCGCTATTATTGGCGGTAACCGTATCCCTTTCGCTCGCTCAAATGGCGCATATTTCAAAGCATCTAACTCTGACATGTTTACTGCTGCGTTAAATGGCTTAATTGAACGTTATAACCTTCAAGGTCAACGTTTAGGCGAAGTAGTTGCAGGTGCTGTTCTTAAACATAGCCGTGACTTTAACATGACACGTGAATGTGTTTTAGATACCGCTCTTGCTCCTGAAACACCAGCTTATGATTTACAACAAGCATGTGGTACTGGCTTACAAGCAGCATTCCAAGTTGCAAATAAAATTGCGCTTGGTCAAATTGAAGTAGGTATTGCAGGTGGTGTTGATACCACATCCGATGCTCCAATTGCTTTAGGTGATGGCTTACGTAAAGCATTACTTGAGCTTAATGTTGCTAAGACTGCAAAAGATCGTTTAAAAGCATTAACGAAAATTAACTTTAAAGACTTAATGGAAGCACCTAAAAATGGTGAACCTCGCACAGGTCTTTCTATGGGTGATCATCAAGCACTTACAACGCTTGAATGGGGTATTTCACGTGAAGCGCAAGATGAACTTGCTGCCTCTTCACACCAAAAAATGGCGGCTGCGTATGAAGAAGGTTTCTTCAACGATTTAATCACTCCATTTTTAGGTCTAGAACGTGACAATAACTTACGTGCAGATTCTACTGTAGAAAAACTTGCTAAATTACGCCCTGCTTTTGGTAAAGGCGATGCACGTACCATGACTGCAGGTAACTCTACACCACTTACAGATGGTGCATCTTGTGTGCTTTTAGCATCTGAAGAATGGGCTAAAGCAAATGGTCATGAAGTACTCGCTTACTTAACATTTACTGAAACTGCGGCTGTAGATTTCGTAAACAAAAAAGAAGGCTTATTGATGGCACCTGCTTATGCAGTTCCACGTATGCTTGAGCGTGCAGGTCTTACACTTCAAGATTTTGACTATTACGAAATTCATGAAGCATTTGCATCTCAAGTGCTTTCTACATTAAAAGCTTGGGAAGATCCAAAATTTTGTAAAGAGCGCTTAGGTCTAGAAGCACCATTGGGCTCAATTGATCGTAGCAAGCTGAATGTAAAAGGTTCATCTTTAGCTGCAGGTCATCCATTTGCTGCAACGGGTGGTCGTATTATTGCCACTGCTGCAAAACTTTTAAACCAAAAAGGTTCAGGTCGTGTACTCGTTTCGATCTGTGCTGCGGGTGGTCAAGGTGTAACTGCCATTATTGAAAAATAATGGACTATTGAATAAAAAGCACCTCTTTTGAGGTGCTTTTTTAATTTAAAAATGAAGTAAAATCATGCATTAACATTTCAATAAAAGTAAGATATATTCCTTAAAACATGAATAAGACACTACAATTATGAAGAATCTCCAACCTTTTTTCTTCTATATAAATACAGTAGCCCCCTATTATTATTTCTATCTTATTCCCGTTATTTTCTGCCTTATTGTTGTCAGTTTCGATTTTCAATTTCATGGAGTTTTTCCAACAACGGTGAACTCTACTATTTCTAGCAAGCATAAATTTATTAACGATTTTTTTGCTATTTGTTCTTACTCCGTCATGCTCTTCATTTTTTTCAATTACTTTAGACTCAAGCCAGATCGCACATACAAAAGGCAACTTAGACTAAACTATCTTAAATTAACCACACAACAGCAATCATTTTTTGGTTTTCTAGGTTTGGTTTTTTTCGCCTTTATTCTATTTTTCTTTTGCATAAACTGGTTTCTTATTTCAGACACTCTACCTCCTCAAAATTCCAAGGGCTATTTCTTCACCTATTTAATGTATTTTTCACACCCATATAGCAGTGTTTTTGCCTCAAGTTTTCTATATGTACTTATTTTGTTTTTCACGCTTCATCTTGTATATGCACTGAATATGCGGAAATATCGTTAATATAAAAAAGGGAGCTCAATAGCTCCCTTTCATTTTTACATTTAAGAATGAACGACGCCATAACCTAAACGCGCTTCAATATGGTCGTAGAACCATTGGAATATAAAGGTATAAACCAAAATACACATGGTTAAACTAAAATCGAGCACAATTGCCTGCCAAATAGTCATCTCCATTGCATAAGCAACCATAGGAATGGTCGCGAGCATTAAGCCGCCTTCAAATCCAATCGCATGTAAAATACGAACACCAACTGTTCTTTTTAGCTTACGCTTTGCCTCAAACTTTTCAAAAAAATGGTTAAAAATCATATTCCAAATAACAGAGGTAACCGCCATGGCAATACCCAATGACCCTGTAACTTCTAAGGGCATATGGAAAATAAAACTCAAAGCAACAGCAATGATTACCAATAGGATAATTTCATAGCTTAAAGCATGAATAATCCTTCTTTTGGAAATCAACATTTTAATTCTCTCTAAAGTTCTTTGTTTAAGATGAGTGAATTTTATTCCATATTATTGAATGATCGAGTTAGAATCTATCAAATATTTTGAAAGATTAAATTTTATAATTATGAATATCAATCAAGATCAGCTCCTCATTTTTAAAACTGTCATCGAAACAGGTTCATTTTCTGCAGCTGCACGAAAATTAGGAAAAGTTCCATCTGCGGTAAGTATGTCTATTTCAAATTTGGAAATAGATTTAAATTTACAGCTTTTTCAAAGAGTTGGTCGTGAGCCAATTCCAACAGAAGAAGCAATGGTTCTCTTTGAAAAAACAAATCAACTGCTTGTTGAAATGAAACAATGGAAACAACATGCTTTCGCACTCAGTACAGGTTTAGAGTCTTCTCTAAATATTGTGGTGGTTTCTGAACTTTTACACACAAACTGGACAGACTATATTTCAATAATTGAAACAAAATTCCCACAATTACAAATCAATATTTTCAGTGCTCCTCAAGAAGATGCACAAAAAATGCTACTCAATGGCACAGCACAACTTGCCCTAATGTTTGAGCGTGAACAATTAGAAGGCAATGAACAATTTGTAGAACTAAAACGTGAAATATTAGTTCCTGTATCATCTAAAAATTTTGGACTTGCTAAATTTGAGCATGTGAGCTTCGAACAAATATTACAAAGTCGTCAAATTGTGGTCGCTAGTAGAGATAAAAACATTAAGCCTGAGTTGTTGTATTCAAAGTCATATTGGCGCACAGATAATCATCACTCTGCGTGTTCTATTATTTTACAAAATTTAGCTTGGGGTGTTTTACCCCTTGAAATGTTTAATGAAAACCCTGAACTCAAACATCAATTAAAAATTCTCGACTTTTCAGATTTCACTCCAAAATTTGAATATTTTGTAGATTTAGTTTGGAATCGAGAAAGCCAGTTAGGTGCTGCTGCTCGTTTTTTGATTAATCACATAAGAAATGAAAGAAAAAATTAGAATTTAGCTTCACAAAACGATTGAAGAGACTTTTCCAATACAAAGTTTGTGTTATAAATAAATGATGGGTAAACAACTTTAAAGAATAGATACTAATGACACTTACAGCCTTAAACCAATTAAAAAACCTAACCACTATTGTTGCCGATAGCAGCGACTTAACCGCAATTGAAAAGTTTCGCCCATTAGATGCTACAACCAATCCATCATTAATTACGGCAGCAGCAAATCAAAAAGAGAATATTGAACTCATTCAAAGTGCATTTGCTCAAGCTAAAAATGAAAATTATGAAAATGACGAGTTGATTGAACGCACTATTGATATTTTAACGGTAAAATTTGGTGTAGAAATTTTAAAACTGATTGATGGTCGTGTATCTACAGAAGTCGATGCTGCTTTATCTTATGACACAGAAGCAACTGTAGCAAAAGCAAAAGATTTATTAGCACTATACAAAAAATATGGCGTAGACCAAAACCGCATTTTGATTAAAATTGCTTCTACATGGGAAGGTATTCAAGCTGCCCGTATTCTTGAATCAGAAGGTATTCACTGTAACCTAACCCTGCTATTTGGTTTACACCAAGCTCAAGCATGTGCTGATGCCAAAGTTACCCTTATTTCACCTTTTGTTGGTCGTATTTTAGATTGGTATAAAAAGGCTGAAAATGTAGATGCTTACTCGATTGATAAAGATCCCGGCGTATTATCTGTAAAACAAATCTATCACTTTTACAAACAACACGATATTAAAACTGAAATTATGGGTGCAAGCTTCCGTAGTATCGATCAAGTACTTGGTTTAGCAGGCTGTGATTTACTTACTGTTGCACCAAATTTACTTGCTGAACTTGAAAATGATACTCGTATTGTAGAAGCTCAACTCTTTGAAAATCATGCTCATGCACATTGTCAGCATGATGTTGTTTCATTTAATGAAGCGGACTTTAAACAAGCTGTAGAACAAGATTTGATGTCTTCTCAGTTATTACAAAGCGGTATTGATGGATTTATTAAAGCTCGTGAACAATTAAGTACTTTATTACGCCAATCTTTTGGTATCGATGCTGAAATTAAAGCTTAAGGTTCTATTTCCCATCTTTTTGTTAAGCCGATGTTGATATACTCACATCGGCTTCTTATTCGAGTGTATTCACGTGTTTGGTATCACAGACTTAACCACCTATATTATTGGCACTATTTTAATTGTGATACTACCAGGTCCAAACTCATTATTTGTCATGTCTATTGCATCTCGATTTGGGATTAAAGCTGGCTACAAAGGAGCTTTAGGTGTTTATACAGGAGATATGATTTTAATCATATTAACTGCATTAGGCGCCGCATCTTTACTACATGCTTTTCCATGGTTATTTATTTTACTCAAAGTTGTTGGTGCTGCTTATTTGAGTTACTTGGGAATTAAGTTGCTGATTGCTGCATACCACACTTTCAATGCAGTACATACTCCAGAAAAAATAGAAAAAAAACAATCATTAGAACAAGTTAAGCCATTTAGTACAGCACTTACTATTAGTATTTTAAATCCTAAGGCTATTTTATTTTACTTATCTTTTTTTGTGCAATTTGTTGATCCTGCTTATTCATATCCTGCGATCACGTTCACAGCACTTGCAATTATTTTGCAAATTATCAGTATGAGTTATTTAACCGTGCTTATTTTTTCAGGTGCAAAACTTGCCTCTTATTTTTCAAATAGATTAAAACTAACGGCAATTTGTGTCGCAAGTGTTGGTATTCTATTTTGCGGATTTGGCTTAAAACTAGCAACATCCACATTATAACTCACTTCTTTTTATACACTTTGTTGGAACATGTGCTGTATAAAAATATTGAAAGGCGTATGATAACTGCACGAATTATCCATTAATAATAATGTTGCAAGGACTCATGCAAAAGCTCATCCAAGATTTTTCCATACCTGCTGTTTTTGCAGGTTTTATTACTTTCCTTGTTGGTATTAGTGTTTCATCTGTACTTGTTATACAAGCGGCTCAGCATCTAGGTGCAAATACATCTCAAATTACATCATGGTTTTGGGCACTTGGCTTAGGTATTGGTATTAGTGGCTTATTTCTTTCATGGAAATATAAATACCCTGTAGCAACCTCGTGGTCTACAGCAGGATTAGCACTCATTTTAGCATCTGGTAGTGGCTACTCATTAAATCAAGCCATTGGTGCATTTTTAGTTTGTGGTTTACTTACTGCAGTCTTAGGGTTTTTAGGCGTTTTCAATAAAGCACTCGAATATATTCCACAAAGTTTAACAAGTGCCATGCTTGCGGGCGTTCTATTAAAATTTGGTATTGATATATTCGCAACGATGCAATACGAATGGGGATTCATTCTTTCATTACTCGCTGTTTACATCATTTCAAAACGCATTTTTCCTCGATATAGCATTGTCATTACAGTAATTGCGGGTGTTGTACTTTGTCCAATGTTCCTGACTTTTGCCACGCCAAATATTCAATGGTCATTGGCTCGTCCTGTTTGGATGAAACCTGATTTTTCTATTGCCGCTATTTTAGGTATTGCTTTACCCTTATTTGTTATCAATATGGCTTCTCAGTATTTACCCGGTCTCGCGATGATTCGTAGTTATGGTTATGAACCCAATGTAAAACCACTAATTGGTTTTACAGGTTTAATGCATACCTTACTTGCACCATTTGGCTGTTTTAGTGTGAACATTGCTGCAATTAGTGCTGCAATTAGCTTAGATGATCAAGTGCATCCAGATCCTAAAAAGCGTTATATCGCAGGTATGAGCTGTGGTTTATTCTATATTCTGATGGGTTTATTTGCGGCAACATTAACCAGCTTTTTACTGGCTTTTCCACTTGTATTTATTACTGCCTTAGCTGGTATCGCACTCTTTGGTACTATTGGTCATAATATTGCAATTGCCTTTCAAGATGTATCAGAACGTGAAGCTGTATTACTTACCTTCTTATTTAGTGCATCAGGAGTAAACTTTTTCGGTATTGGATCTGCATTTTGGGGGCTAATTTTTGGTTTAGTAGTTTCTATGATTCTAAAATTGAAAATAAAAAAGTCTAACTAAATTTAAAAACAGAAAAAAGCAAACCGAGGTTTGCTTTTTTCGTAACATATTAATTTGCTTAGGCTATTTAGGGTGAGTGCGACGTATCAGCTCTGCCTTTAATTTTGCAGCTTCTTCTTGCTTCTCAACCTTGGTAAAAGATGTTAACCACAATCCATCTGCAGCATAACGTAATATTGATAAATCTAAATCACGATCAGTTTGCTGATGCTTATGTAAACTTGCATCTAGCCAACGGATCCAATGTTCATTGAACGTATGATCTGTGAGCATGGTCATCGATATAGCATCCCATAAGTTTCCCATACCCTCGACATCTTTACTTAATGTAATATCAATATATGCACGAGTAAATCGACCATATTGCTCAGAATCATTATTCATATATGAATCAAAAACATCATTAAGTCTTTGAAATATTTCTACAAGCATTGCATCTAACAATATTTGTTTATTTGAAAAATGATGAAAAACCCCACCTTTAGTAATACCCACCAGATCTGCAATACCCTGTATTGAAATGCCCGTAACACCCTTTTTCGCAGCAAGTATAATTGCTGTTTCTAAAATTTTTTTACGTACAATTTCTGGTTCTTTTTTACGTTGATGTGGATTTTCCATTCATATTCCTATTAGTGCCCCGTAGATGTTGAAAACATATTAATAACAACAACCCCTGACACAATTAAGCCAATACCTATAAGTGCAGCAATATCGAGGCTTTGTTTAAAAACAAAGTAACCCACTATTGCTGTGAGAATAATACCAACTCCAGCCCATATTGCATAAGCAATCCCTAACGGAATTACCTTAATAACGTGCGATAGCATATAAAATGCTGCACTAAACAGAACAATAACTGCCAAAGATGGCATAAGCTTAGTAAAACCTTCTGACTTTACCAAAAATGCTGAACCCATTACTTCTGTGATAATTGCGCATGCCAGTAAAGCATAAGCAAACATTACAGGACTCATATAAACCTCAAAAACATAAACATACCGACCGGTAGGTATGTTATAGATTTATAAAATTAGATGCAATCTTTATATTTAAATAAATTTAATCAGAATTTTTATCTAAAAACTGAATGGTTTTAACAAAAGTTTCTTGGCTTGCTTTTTTACTCATCATAAACTGATATTCATGCACAAGTAATTCTCTAGAATTTGGATAAAAAACTTCTGTAACAGGAATATTCTTTTCCTTTAACGAAAGAACAAATGGAATAGACTGACTTTCCGTTAAAAAATCTTTATTACCCCCACTAATAAATACAGGTGGATAATTTTCAGTTAAATGCTGACTTGGAGAAATACTTGCCAAGAAATTAGCATCATCTTTTTTACCGCCAGTATATGCCTGAACAAGATTTAAAATCCCCCATTCAAATAGTTTCATTTCCTTGGCACTGTTTTTAACAAAACTTTCTAAGTCGTAAATACCACAATGCAAAATTAAACCTTTTAATTGAGAAGTTGATATTTGGGGATATAAATCTGAAGTTTGGGCAAACTGAGGATTTGCAACAAGTGCAGCATAATGACTTGCCATATTTGCACCAGCAGAATCACCTGCTAAATAAATTTTGTTAGCATCTATGTGATACTTCTTTGCATGCTCTGTTATAAATGCTAAAGCTTGATCAATTTGTTGTAATTGTTGAGGATAAATTTCCGTTGGTGCAAATTGATATTCTACAGAAACAACATTATAGCCTTGCTCTGCAAGTCGTTTAAAATAACCACTCGCATGTTCTTTTGAGCCTGAAATCCACCCACCACCATGAATCCAAACTACAACGGGTCTTTTACCTAATTCGGCAATATTTTCAGGTTGATATAAATCAAAATGTAACTTTGGATTTTCCATATATTCAATATTATGTGTCACGATAATATTTTCAGGAGCATGGCGTTCAATAAATTTCTTTTGAATATTTGTAGATGCATTAAATGCACCTGCAATAATTTTGCTATTATTTTGCGTATTTTGACACCCACTAATAGCTAAAGATAAAACTAAACTCAGCAAAACAAACTTTAATTGCACCGCTAGCCCTTTCATTCATATATAAAAAACAATAAATTGAGTTTAATTTAGTTTTAAATATTTCCCTATAAAAACATATCAAACTAGACAAAATATAAACAAAACCCGACCAATTTTATATGAATATTCTGCCAAGTAAATAACATAATTTTGATTAAAATTTATTATTTTTTCACGATCACATTATAAGGTTTGAACCATCACTAGCAATGTGTTATCAATAAATAAGTAGGGTCAATAACGATAACTTTGGAGCATGTTTTATGTCATATAACCATATTTTAGTTCCTGTAGATGGTTCACAAATTTCATTTTCAGCAGTCAAAAAAGCAGCTCAAATAGCAAAAGCATTCAATAGTAAACTTAGCTTAATCAGCCTTGTTGCTGAAGACCCTTTTACAGATACAGATTTTTATTATTCTTCAGCAGCAATGAAAGAATACTTTGTACAAGCTTATAACAATGCAGAAGCAGCACTAAAAGAAGCACATGAATTTTCAACTGCTGAAGGCGTACAAGCCGATGTTAAAGTAGTAAAAGGAACAGTAAGTGCGGAAGGTATTTCCGTTGCTGCCAAAGATGCAAATGTAGATTTGATTGTTATAGGTTCACATGGTCGAAAAGGCTTTAAAAAGCTTATTTTAGGCAGCTTTGCTCAAGATGTTCTAAATACAACTGAAATTCCTGTACTTGTGGTCAAACAATAAAACTTATAATGAAGCTCATATTATGTGGGCTTCATTTATTTCTACATAGATATATTTTTTAAATTCCTCTTTCAAATATAAATCCATGGACAACTTCTTTAGGAAAAATGATGACAATATATAAACATATACTCGTTCCAGTAGATGAATCTCCTATCTCTTATGCTGCTGCTGAACATGCCTTAGCACTTGCTAAAGACCTAAATGCAGAAGTTACTCTAATGTGTGTCATTGCTGTCGATCCATTTGTTGGTGTCGATTTCTATAAAGTAGCACCTGCGGTAACAGATTACTTTATGCATGCAGAACAAAATGCTCGCAATCGCTTGAAAGATTTATCTCTAAACTTTGAACGTGATAACATTAAAATCAACTCAAAAGTCATTCACGGCGTAGCACCTTCAGACGGTATTATTGCTGTAGCAGATGAAGTTAATGCAGATTTAATTATTATGGGATCTCACGGCCATACAGGTTTCAAAAAACTCATATTGGGTAGCGTTGCACAAAACGTGCTCACAAACTCACCTGTACCCGTTTTAGTTGTGAAAGTTTAATTCATTAAATACAAAAAAAGCCCGTATCTACGGGCTTTTTTAAATATGAACGAACTATACGCGATATGGTAGATAGTACATTTGGTTTAAAGCTGTATAAAAACTACGGCGGTCTTGATTTAACTCAATTTCACGACCAGATTCTAATAAAATATTTAATCCAACATTTACCCAAATAAATCCTTCACGCGTATTTTGCATTTTTTTTGAAGGTACTAGGGATACTACAATTTCACTACCATCAATTGCTTTCGCAACCAATTGATTACTATTACTCAATATTTACACCAATTTAAAAATAAGAAAATAATTCTTTTCAGAACATTATAAACAGAAGAATGATGACATCTAAAAAATATCGTTAAGTCGATAATTGAGAGGAGAAATAGAAGTTTTTATTATCTGTTCAAATATTATAACACATTATTTAACTTTAGTTAAATAATGAAAAAAAGGGCTAAACAACCTAAGTCACTTAGCCCTCTTTCATATATGGAAGAAACTTACACGCTTAACATGCTATTTAATGTTTCAGATACATTTTTCGATTTTACATCTGGTTTTAAAGCTTCTAATTCAGCTTTTACCTCAGAGCGTTGAGGCTCTGCTAACGTATACCAACGAGATAAGACTTGTAATAAACGAGAACCAACAATTGGATTTTTCTCATCTAAGTACTTCGCAAGCTCAATAAAATGCTGAACACCAAAACCCCACGTATTTACAGGATTTGCATTTAAACCACCTGTAACAGCACGAATACGGTTTGGAATTGCCAAATCATAATCTGCATGTGTGGTTAATGCTTTAATGGTTTCTGCTGTTGCCTTTGGATGTGCTGCCTGAACCATAAACCATTGATCCATAGATAAAGCTTCATCTTTAAAGCGATTATAGAAATCTTCCAATGTTGCTTTCGCTTGCGGTGCATCATTCCAAACAAGAACTTTTAAAGCACCTAAACGTTCTGACATATTCAACGTAGTCTGATACTGCTCATTTGCCAATTCAAATGCTGTTTCATCACCCTGACGCGCAATCATAGATAAAAGAATATTTTTCAATGCACGTACACCCATTGCTTGTGAAAACTCTTTTTCATTTGCTGGGTCTAAAGATAAATAGGCTTCTTTACAGAAAGAACCAAAAGCATCCGCCAAAGTTTTTAATAAAGTATTACGTTGAGTTTGAATAGTTGCAGGATTGTAATCTGTATCAATACGGCTACCTAAATAACCTTCTGCCGGTACATCAAACAAACGTGAAGCCAATAAAGGATCTTTCTGAATCACTTCAGGTAAGGTTTTCTTCATCGCCTGAACATAAATATCAGATGAATGACCATTTAATAAAACACGTTCAAGTAAAGTTTGTGTTGCTTGCCATTGGTTAAAACCATTGGTCTCAAATTGTAATAAGAATGCCAAATCTTCATCTGAGTAGTTAAACTCAAGATTTACAGGTGCAGAGAAATTACGAAGTAATGACACTACTGGTTTTGTCATTACATTTTTAAATTCAATGCTTGCTTCTGCCTGATCAAATAAGTAAACACCATCTTTTACTGCATTCTCAAATAATGCATCAGATTCAAGTACAAGTTGTTCACCTGTTATTGCATCAAATAAAGCAAGAGCAACTGGAATTGGAACCGCTTTTAAATTTGGATATTTCGCATGCGCTTTTAAAGTTTGCTTAAAGCTTAAACGATAGGTTTTTGCAGTCGCATTATATTCACCCTGAGCTTCCAATTTTGGCGTACCAGGTTGGTTATACCAAACTAAGAATGCAGATAAATCAACACCCGAACCCGCTGTTAATGCATTAACCCAATCTTCAACCGTTACAGCTTGACCATCATGACGTTTAAAATATTCATCTGTACCTTTACGGAATTTTTCTTTACCCAGTAAAGTTGCCATCATGCGGTTAATTTCCGCACCTTTTTCATAAACAGTCGCTGTATAGAAGTTATTAATTTCAACAAAGTGATCTGGACGTGGTGGATGTGACAATGGTCCTGAGTCTTCAGGGAATTGATGTGCTTTTAATACAGCAACATCATCAATACGTTGTACCGCAGCAGATTGTAAATCTTCCGAGAACGATTGATCACGGAAAACCGTTAGACCTTCTTTTAAACAAAGCTGGAACCAATCACGACAAGTAATACGGTTCCCTGTCCAGTTATGGAAGTATTCATGTGCAATCACCGATTGAACACGCATAATCGCAGCATCTGTTGTGTATTCTTCATCAGCAAGTACGCATGAAGTATTAAAGATGTTTAAACCTTTATTTTCCATTGCACCCATGTTAAATGCACTTGTTGCAACAATCATATAATTGTCTAAATCATAAGGACGACCATAATGCTCTTCATCCCAACGCATAGAATGTTTTAAAGCTTCCATCGCAATATGACATTTAGGAATATCTTTTTCTTCAGCATAAATTTCTAAAGCAACATCACGACCTTCAGAGGTTGTATAACGGTCTTTTAAAACAGCTAAATCACCAATCACACATGCAAATAAATAGCTTGGTTTTTTAGTAGGATCTTGCCAAATTGTATAGTGACGATCTTCACCTGCTTCACCTGCTTCAATTAAGTTACCATTCGCGAGTAAAACTGGATATTTTTTATCTGCCTCAACACGTGTTGTAAATACAGATAAAACATCTGGACGGTCAGGATAAAAAGTAATTTTACGGAAGCCTTCTGGCTCATTTTGCGTAACAAACAAATCCGAAGCCGCTTGATATAAACCTTCTAGCATGGTGTTTGTTTCTGGATGAATCACCACTTCAGTTTCAATAATGCTATTTTGTGGTGCATTTTTAATCGCAAGTTGCTCTGTATCGAGCACATACTCACTTTCAGTAAGTTTCTTACCATTAAGTAGAATAGCTTTTAATTCAAGATCACGACCTAAAAGAACTAAATCACCTTCAGCTTGACGCTGCATCACCAATTTTGTATTTACAAGTGTATGATCTGCAAAGACTTTAATATCTAAATCAATAGAATCGACCAAGAATGTTGGCTTTTGATAATCTTTTAGATAAACAGTTTGATCTGCTTCTACCACTGGGTTTGCCGCAATATTCATATTATGTCCTACTGTTGTTTTAGCACTAACTTTCCTGTGAGGTATTTCGATCATACTTCAAACGTACAGAAAATGTCTTTGCAATTCGTATGCCTTTATATATGGGACTTAGCTCCTCTTTTTCAATATAAAAACACTGAAATATATATTGTTATTCATTTTTTAATCACCGCGCGTTTTGACTATAAAATTGCACTAGATACAAACTCATACAAACATATAATGATATAAAATATTTTAAATTGATCATTTTGTGCACGATTCTTGCTTATTCCTATATGCTGAAAACGTAATCCAACAAAATACAATGCAAAATAAAAAATCAGGGGTGTAATATGTTTATCAAAGATCACATTATTCGTATTGAAAATATCAAGACTTTACAAGCACTTGATGCTGCAAAAATCAATCATAAAGTCATTGCACTATTTATGACATGTGAAGGAATACCACTCAAAGAATTTGAAGTAAGTGCCATATTAAATAGCTTCGATACCTTAGGAAGCAAAAAAATAACATCCAAAAAAGTACAGGCTTTGCTCAAAGCAAAACAACTCAGTGAAGAGGATGAAAGTTTACCTTGTCCTGTCTAATAAACTCATGAACCAATAAAAATACGGCTATATGCCGTTTTTTTATATTCACAATATTCCTATCAAACTTATACTTATGCTTTTACCACATAAACCACTGAAAAAATTAACTAAATTTAAATACAAACGAATTCTATTATTTAATAAACTTTTTTTAAATTTATATGATTTTAATCAACATTACAGCCCATTAACTCTCCCTAGATTATTAAACGACATCTAGACTAAATACAGAGTAAATTATAAAAAATATAAAGTCTCAGAGAAATGAATTACTTTACTGAAGTTTGAAAAGCTTCGCCTTGTTCTGTGTATAATTCAATAAGACAATTACGAATGTGGATTATTATGCTTCAAATTCTCCAAAAGCAACTTGATGAAAGTACACAATGCCCTTTGTGTCGTGCATCTATGTATTGGATTGAAGCTGAAGAATTCGATAAAGAAGTGAATTATCATGAATGTATAAGCTGTCTACATAAGGTTTATCAAGATAGTCGCCAAACTTGCCATTGTGACACCTGTACATCAGATCGAAAGAAACTGATGAAAGAAACAATGCAACAAGAACAAAGAAAAATTAAACAAAAATCCCAAGATATTTTTGAATATGACTTAAACAATCTAAGTTTTTTAAATAAGTTATTTTTACTCAGTATTTTAGATGAACTTGTTGATGAACACACAGGACATCAAGAATTTATTGACTGGGAACAAATCAAATTTCGACCAATTAGCCCAAGTTACTTATTTCAAAGCTATTTGATTAAACAACTTGTTAAAGACAATGTTTTACTAGCGAAAGAATTTAGTGATACTGCTCAGCAATACTATATTAATGTTCGCTTAGATGGCTATTCACAACCTAGCCTTTTCAGTATTACCCAACAATTAAGAAATTGGTTCTATGAAAATTTAGCATTAGGCGTGCCCTTTAAATCTTCAGATGAAGTAAAAGAAGCTGTTCATCTTTTGCTTTATCAAGAAATTGTGCAATTTATGCAATTCTATTGTAGAACTTGGGGTGTACAAATTGCAGGTAATCAAAGTTTTCAAAGCTTTTGTTATCGCTTAATGGAATCACTTGCGGTTGGTCAAATTTATTATTTGATTCAAAATGCGTTGGAATATTTACATCAACAAAATGCATTAAAACCTAGAAATGAAAACTTCATTAATACCAATTTGCTGAAAAAGACCTTACAGCAATATCGTGAACGTGCATTAACCGAAAAATGGGAAACAACAACTTTACCCCGTCCTTACAATATTCCACTCAGTAAAATGAGTGAAATTTTATTCTATAAATTTTTAGGTTATGACGACAAAATATTTTTCCAACCCTTTTGGCGATCATGGAACAAAATTGAACCTCGCTTAAAGTTTTATTCGCTTAAACGCTGTATGCACTGTGGCTCAAATGAACTCACTGTCGATTATGATGCTGAAGATTATGTATCTTTATTTTGTAGAAACTGCAAACACCAAGACCATTACTTCACCAAATAACTGATATTTTTCAAAAATAGTATGAAGCAAAACTCTCCTATGAATAACTCAACTCAATTAAAAGCCCAAATTTTAGAACAAGTCGTTGAAGCTTGGACTCAACTACAAGTACAGCAACCTTTAGTTCATTGCATTACCAATAGTGTTGCAGCCAATTACGTTGCCAATATTCTTTTAGCTGCAGGCGCTTCTCCTGCAATGATTGACAATACATTTGAAGCAGAAAGTTTTGCAAAAATTTCGGGTGCTATTAGCATTAATACAGGTACGCCAACTCCCGAACAAACTGAAGCAATGAAAATTACAGCTAAAACTTGTGCAGAATATAATAAACCTTGGGTGCTTGACCCTGTTGGTTATGGTGCTATCTTAGCTTGGCGCTCCAAAACTGTAGATGAGCTTATAAAATTTAAGCCAACTGTTATTCGTGGCAATGCTTCTGAAATTAGCTCACTTGCGGGCAATCAAAATCAAACTAAAGGCGTTGATAGTCTCTTAAATAGTGCAGATGTTTACCAACAAGCCAATATACTTTTAGAACAAACGCACTGTGTTGCAATTTCTGGCGAGTCAGATTTTATCATTACAAAAGATATTCCAGCCGTAATTCAAATTAATGGCGGTTCATTTTTACAGCCAAAAATTACAGCAACAGGCTGTGCACTCGGTGCGCTCATTGCAGCATATTGCGCTGTAGCCAAACCTAGTATTGCAGCTATTGCAGCACATATCCATTTTGCGATTGCAGGTAAATTGGCTTTTGAAAAATCAAAAACAGTTGGAAGTTTTGGCATTTCATTTATAGATGAAATTTATACAATGGATGCAGAAAAGCTCAGAAAACATGCAGATATAATCATAAGATAATAATTTCATTGGGGAGGTTTAAGCTTATTTTAAACCTCCAACCTCAATATTTAACCATCTCATGAAACCTGAATAATATTCAAAAATCTCAACCAATGAAGATCAGCTTGTTAATAAATAATAAGATGAAAATTTAAGTAAAATAGTAAAAAATTACGTTCTCTTTAATAAAACTTCTAATACACTTTTTATAAAAACCCTTTGACTAATCACTAACATACGTAATTTCTCCATAAACTTTCCACTGCATTACCACATTGAACATTATCGAATTTCAATCTTTATCAAAATGGTTACATTATTATAATAAAATTATACATTTCATCTAATATTTATTAATGTATATTAAATCAACAACAACAAATCATTCACTAAACTAAGTCAAAACCACTAAGTTCAAACAAAGGAAACTAAAATGAAAAAACTATCACTTATTATTTTATCTTGTGTTGCATTAGCTCCAATGCTTGTAAATGCAGCACCGAATAAGAAGCCAGTCAACAAATGGACATGTGAAGATTTCCTTGTTCTCGATACAACATATCAACCTACTGCTATTGGTGTATCTATCGCCTTAAACATGAACAATAAAGGCATGGAAAACCAAGTCATTGACATGCAAGGCATTGAAAAGATCACTCCAATTGTAGTGCAAGAATGTAAGAAAGATAAAAAACAAAGCTTTAAGAAAACACTTCATACAGAATGGGCTAAAATAAAACATAGCTAATTTTTTAAAATACAAATGGGAGCTTCAAGCTCCCATTTTTTATGTCATATATAGTCATTATATTGTTCAGATTGGTCTTTTAATAATTCTATTTCATACTTTTTAGTACATTATCTTTTAATATAAAGTGATGAAATAAAGCAGCACAAGCATGTAAAGCAATGAGCGTAATAAAAATATTAGCGATAATTTGATGTAATAACCCAATGTTGTAATTTTCTATAATCTTTATCATTGGGAAATTCACACCCAATATATGAAAATGACTTTGTGTTGTTGATAAAGCGAACCACCCCAAAATTGGAACAAAAAACAAGCATAAATATAGTGATATTTTCATCCACTTAAAGGTATTATCTTGAAATTTTGGCATTTTGGGAACATCAGGAAATTGAGTTCTAAAAGAAAAATATAAAGTAATACGTATAAAGAAAAATATAAAAACAATGCTACCAGCCAAAACATGCATTTGCCCTAGCCACTGATCCTGAATAGGACTTTGACTAGTAACATAAGCGAGAAACACTAAACATAAGGTAGCCCAATGAGCATATATAACGAGTTTAGGAAATTTTTGATTTGATCTATCCATTCTAGTTTTTTCTCAAAATTTATTTTCTATTTATCTTATATAGAAAATGAAAAACAGTAAAACCTCATATAAGATCAAAAAAAATTCTACTTATTCTAAGTTCAAGTCGCTATTAGCATGAGAATATGCAACAAATACTCACCTTTTGCCAACTTACCATCTCTAGAGAGTTAAATTTTGTCTGAAAATTTCTTAAATATTTGAGATAAATCGTCAGTTCTTTTTCCTAAAAAAAAGAGATCTAAATGCGAGTTTATGACTCTATAAAATCAGACAAATATTCATGCTTATTTCACATTCAACTTTATCCAGCTCTAATATTTACGTTAAATGTCTAACTAAACACCTAACTCCAAACTAAAAACCATTTACATTCAACTAAGAGATAATTATAACAACTTGATATTTATAAATTAAATTATTCATTTTTTTAACGATTTAATTTTATTGATATTACGAATTTATATTAAAAATAAAGGAAAAATAAAAAAACTTTGCAAAAATTTAAACCAATAACAGCATCGACACCAATTCATGTAATATATTTATAAACCTAATTTTAAGCTAAACCCATTACATACATTTGAGCTACATAAATTTAATTCATCATTTTCGCCAATTATCCTACAATGTAAAAAATAGTAACAAAGAAATAATTTGTAATTTTTTAACATTGTCATTTACCTGCAAAATTTACATTATATTGCCAAGTTCTGGCACAATGCTTCTGCATCATTTAAAAGAAATTATAAAAAAAATGTAGAATTTTATGCCATAATTAGCAAACTTTGCAGACATCTTGCAAAGTAAATTTGCAACTTATAACTGGAGCAAGCTGAATGAGTGCGACCATTTTGGTCATTCATGGACCGAATTTAAACTTATTAGGGAAACGTGAACCAGAGGTTTATGGCTATCTGACTCTTGAAGATATCAACTTACAGCTCACAAACCAAGCACAACAAGCTTCTATTTCTTTAGACACTTTCCAAAGTAATTGGGAAGGTGCAATTGTGGATCGCATCCATCAAGCAAAACAAGACGGTACACAATTCATTATTATTAATCCAGCGGCACTTACTCATACATCAGTTGCGCTTAGAGATGCACTACTTGGGGTAGCAATACCTTTTCTTGAAGTTCATTTATCTAATGTACATGCACGTGAAGCATTTAGACATCACTCATATTTATCAGATAAAGCCGTTGGCGTAATTTGTGGTTTAGGTGCAAAAGGTTATGCCTCTGCCCTCGACTTTGCTATTGAAAAAATTCAATCTTCTACACAATCTTAAATTAGGAATACTGTCTCATGGATATCCGTAAAATCAAGAAACTCATCGATTTGATGATTGAGTCTGACTTACAGGCGATCGAAGTTAAAGAAGGCGATCAATCAATCGCATTAACTCGTCGTAATCCAGTTGTCGCAGCAGCTGTTCCAGCAATGCCAACAGCTTCTGTAGAAGCTGCACCTGCGAAAAAATCACCACGTGGCGCAGTTGAAACATCACCAATGGTTGGTGTGTTCTATACAGCACCAAGCCCAGGTGAACCAACTTTTGTTAAAGTAGGTCAAACTGTTTCTGCTGGTGAAACACTTGGTATTATTGAAGCAATGAAAATCATGAACCCAATTGAAGCAACTCAAAGTGGTGTGATTGAAGAAATTTTAGTTAAAAATGGCGAAGTGATTCAGTTCGGTCAACCATTATTCCGCTACCGCGCTTAAGACCTCGGGGATTCATAATGTTGCAAAAAGTTTTAATTGCAAACCGTGGTGAAATCGCTCTGCGTATCACACGAGCTTGCAAAACTTTAGGAATTAAAACCGTTGGTATTTATTCCGATGCCGATAAAGATCTTATGCATCTTCGTTTTTGTGATGAAGCAGTTTGTATTGGTCCAGGTGCAAGTAGTGAAAGCTATTTAAATATCCCTGCGATTATTACTGCAGCTGAAATTACAGGTGCTGATGCTATTCACCCTGGTTATGGTTTCTTATCTGAAAATGCTGAATTTGCAGAAATTGTAGAAAACTCAGGTTTTACATTCATTGGTCCACGTCCTGAACATATTCGCCTTATGGGGAATAAAGTTTCGGCAATTATGGCAATGCGTAAAGCAGGCGTTCCTACAGTTCCCGGTTCTGCACACGCAGTAACACCGCAAAACGCTTTAGCGGAAGCAAAAGAAATTGGCTTTCCACTGATTGTGAAAGCTGCTTCTGGCGGTGGTGGTCGTGGTATGCGTATTGTTGAAAGCGTAGATACTTTACTTGAATCTGTTCAGGCTGCTCAACGTGATGCAGAAATGTGGTTCAGTGATGATACTGTTTACATGGAACGCTTCTTACAAAAGCCACGCCATGTTGAAGTTCAGGTTCTAGCAGATGGTAATGGTCATGCGATTCATTTATATGACCGCGACTGTTCTTTACAGCGTCGTCATCAAAAAGTACTCGAAGAAGCTCCTGCTCCAAATTTACCTGAACAAGCACGTGCAGAGATTTTGGAAGCTTGTGTAAAAGCTTGCGAACTAATGCAATACCGTGGTGCAGGTACATTTGAATTCTTATTTGAAGATGGTGAATTCTTCTTCATTGAAATGAATACACGCGTTCAAGTTGAGCATCCTGTGACAGAAATGGTTACAGGTATCGACATTATTGAACAACAGCTTCGTATTGCAGGCGGTCTTGGCTTAAACATCAATCAAGAAGATGTTGAAGTTAAAGGTCACGCCATTGAATGTCGTATCAATGCAGAAGATCCTACAACATTCTTACCATCACCAGGTAAAATTGAACACTTCTATACACCAGGTGGTGCAGGTATTCGTTTAGACTCGCACATCTACGAAGGCTATAACATTCCTCCGTACTATGATTCGATGATTGCTAAACTTATCGCACATGGTAAAGATCGTGAAACATCTATTGCACGTATGAAACAAGCTCTAGATGAAATGATCCTAACAGGCATTAAAACCAACATTCCTTTACATAAAGATTTAATCTTAGAAGATAAAAAATTCTGTGAAAAGGCAATGGATATCCACTATTTAGAAAAGCACTTATTAAAACAATTAGAAGGTCATCAAGACTAATTCTAATTTAAAATAAATTGCTAAAAAACCGCTAAAATTAGCGGTTTTTTTATTTTTTAAAAAATTTTTTATGGCAAAACGCGTTGTAATGTTGCAAAACACTGTTCAGAGTTCTCACTATTACATAAGCTCACTGTACTTGGATTTTGCCATTTAACATAGTATTGCGTAACTTCACCAGTTTGATCTTTTTGAATACCAGAACAATCAATTTCATTATTATCATATTGAATTTGAAGTGTTAATGCAGATAGTACGGAACTTGGATCAGGCGTAGGTTCATAATCATATACTCCCGTAGACCATTCATTACCACTTTTAATTAACACATTACTATCACTTTTAAAATTATAATATTCTACGCACTGATTTTTTTTCGCAATTTGCATCCCCCAAAGTCCAACAATTTCAGGTCTGGTTTGAATACGAATAGTATTTTCTACCGCAGATTTATTCACTTGAGCATTTTGTTGTTTTTCAGGAGATTTTGTATTTTCAGCATAAATTGTAGAACCATATAAACTTACCAATACTAATAGCGCTATTTTTTTCATAAAGATACAGGGTTATTCCATTTCTATTAACGTTACCATATCTAAAAAAAAATGATATATTACAAATACAAATACCAACAAATATATTGATTTAAAAAAGTTTAATTTTGTATTTCTACAGGTAACAATATAATCGTTGGAGAATATAAGTAAATAAATCATAATAATGGAAACTTGATTAGTTTCACGTTTTTGAGGTATCCATTTGCAAGCTCAATTAATTCACTTAAGCAATCAACAAATCCAAAGACACTCCTATATCTTTGTTATTTTTGCTTTCGCAATTTTTACAGTCGCACTTATTGGTATTTTTACGCGACCACTTGCTCACTCTGCATTTTTTTGGCCTGCAAACCCTGTATTCTTAGGCTTACTTTTACGGTTTCCTCAGTTTAGAACATCTAGCGCCTTATTTGGTGCTTTTGCGGGCTACATGCTTGCAGACCTGATAACATCTAATGGGCTTGCTCTTACATTCATTCTAACAATAACCAATTTCGTTGCCGTATTAAGCACATTAAGCATATTACTTTTTATTCAATCGCAATTAAAATATTTTCGAGATGGTGCACTTATCATCTATCCTTACGTTTTTGCGATTATGAGTGGAACCATTTTAGCTGCTCTATTTGCAATAAATACGATTCCGTATGTACCTCATACATTTATGTCAACCAAGCAACCATGGGTAGATTTTACAAATTGGTGGACTGGAGAGTTTTTTAATGCACTAATTATTTTGCCTTTAGTACTTACTTTTCCAAAACTTGTTCAAATTAAACAGTTTTGAAAGATAGACGTACAACATCTTTTAATATATTTGATGCTATTCCTTTGGTTGCAGTTATACTTTCAATGATATTAACCCACACCTATTTTGGACCTGGCGCACTACTCTATCCATTAGCAACACTCATTTGGGCAGCATCTGTTTATAGTACTTTCACTATTGCGATTATTAATAGCTTTGTTTGTTTAACGCTCTATCACAGTGTTTCTTTTTTATACTTATATGATTCGACCAATTCATTTTTAACAGAAATTATCTCTATTCGTATTGGTTTAGCAATTCTTGGCTTAGCAACTCTTATTCTTTGCATTATCAGCCAAAATCGTAAACTACTATTTAAAGAAGTCTACTATTTAGCAAATCACGATACATTAACTGAAACAATGAACCGTCGTAGTTTTCTTAGACTAAGTACACGATTACTTGAAAGCAAAAAAAATAAACAAGCGTGTTTTCTTATGATAGATATCGACTATTTCAAAAACTTAAATGATAATTTTGGTCATCATGCAGGTGATATTGTACTTAAAAAATTTTCAGACTTAGTTAAAGAAAACTTAAGAGCTGAAGACCTATTTTGTAGGTATGGTGGTGAAGAATTTGTAGTTCTTTTAGCAAATGTAGATAAAGCAGAAACTCTGATGATTGCTGAGCGTATTCGCTTACAATTATCGGAAACTTATATTGATATACAACAAGCAAACCCCATTAAAATCACAGTAAGTATAGGTGTTTCTCATACCACCTTACCCACCAAAACCAGCTTGCAAGATCTCATTAACATTACAGATAAAGCACTTTATCAAGCAAAAGAGAATGGACGAAACTGCGTGATAGTGACTTAATATTTCCTAAGCCTTCACCACTTGGTTTGGTAATTTTGTGATAAAAAGTAATCCAAAAACTGTCGACAACCCTGCGATGATAAATATAGTAGAACCACCATACTGTCCCCAATAATGTCCAGCCAACAAGCTCCCCAAGGCGACACCAAGTCCCCACATCGTGCTATAAATTGCTTGCCCACGACCCTGTTGTCCCATAGTGAAATATTGAAAAATCACTCGCATAGCAATCATGTGAAATAAACCAAAACTAAAAGCATGGATTGTTTGAGCTAAAAATTGCATAACAAAGCTATTCGGAAATATCCCTACAACGCACCAACGCAATCCAGTAATAGCTAGACAAAAAGAGACTAAAACTCTCCATGAATAGCGTGTCAAAAATACATTTGCGTATGCAAACATAATAATTTCAGCAATAACCCCAACTGCCCATAAAAAACCAATAACTGACGTTTGAAATCCAGCATGTGCAAGATAATTACTATAGAAACTATAAAATGGTGCTTGAGAAAATAGCATTACAAATTCAATAATAAAAAATGAATACACCACCGGATTTTTCAGTATAGGCAGTAAAGGTTCTAATCTATTTTGTGATTTAGGTGCATTATTTGGCTCCTTAATTGTAAATGACCAAATAAAAGCAAGGAAAGAAATACATAGCAAAAGGATTGGCAACATAGAAATATCAATAATTTCTAGCAATGCTCCTATTCCAAAAACCCCTACAATAAAACCAATAGATCCCCACTTTCTTACTTTTCCGTATAATTTTTCGCGCTGATCCGCCAACCAAAATAATGTTACACCTTCAAACTGTGCCAAAATGGCATTTTGAAAAAAACTAAATATCAGCATAAGCAAAGCAACAGATTGGAAACTATTTGGAATAATGAAAATTAAAAACCAAATACAGGCTTCCATCCATGTTGCTACTCTAACCAATAACATGCGTTTTCCAGACTTATCAGCAATCCATCCCCAAATAAATGGTGCAAAAAAACGCGTAATAATCGCAAGTGACGACAACAAACCTATTTCACTAAATGCAAAACCTTGATCTTCTAAATACAAACTCCAAAATGGCATGAATGTGCCAACAATAGAATAATAAAAGAAGTAGAACCCACCTAAGCGGTGATGAATTGCAAAAGATTGCATTTAGTATTTATTCCTCATCCATCCAAAATATTAAAAACTTGAATGCTTTATATCTTGTATTCAATTTTAGCATTAACTAGATTTATATTAAGGAATAAAAAAACCTGAAAATTTCAGGTTTCAAATCAATTATCGACATAAACAAAAAAATAACTATTCCTTCTGAAAACCTTTAATAAGCCTCCAAACAGAGCGTGCTATTTCTATCCTATAATGTTTTGGTGGGTGTGGAACTCGTTTTAACATCCAATATTTGCAATAGTGTTCAGGAACACCATTAATAAAAGATGAATAAAGATCCATAGGAATTTCTATATTTGCATCATGTTGAAATTCTGGTAGTAATAACCAATCTAGTAGTTTCTTTCTATTATTAATTTTACGGCTGACCAAATCATCTTTAAATTCACCCACATATACATCAAACTTTTCAGATAACATTATTTTTGCAAATTGAGGATGCTCATCTACCCAATCAACATAAGAAAGTACTAATGCATAAATACACTCTTCAAATGTTTTAGCATCTAATAAATAGCGTTGGCGATAACCAAATAAATCGTCAATAGAAGCTAATACTACAGCGGCAATAATCGCCTCTTTAGTATTAAAGTGATAATAAATTCCACCTATACTTAGTTTAGTTTTTTCGCAAATCATTTCCATGGAGGTGCTTTCCACCCCATATTTATCAAAACATTGAACAGCATGTTTTAATATCAATCTTTTTGTCTGGTTTTGCTTTCCAGGATAAATACGACTTAGTATTTTTTGATTTTTCATTATAACCTTTACAAATATTAGAAGTTATTTAATAAAAACACTCACATTATATAAGTTTATGATTGTAAATAAAATTAAACCGATAATGGTTCGGTGAATTAACCACTTAATAAAAATACACTTGTAAACTTATAAGTGAAATCAATAACTTACAGAATCACAAAAAAATAAACAGTGTATTTTTTATGTAAATAAATTTTCATTGAAATTTAATCTAATTAATATTTGCCACCTTAAATTTTTAGGTGAATTTTTAACATGAATACCCAATTTTGTTTAAATACTAAATCAAGGGGTAACCTCGACAAGACAAAGTCATTATTAATAAATAACGCAGTTGCGTTGTCATTATCTATGCTTTTTTAGCTACTTCAGCATACGCCTTAACAGGCTCAAATGAACTAAAAAATCAAAATATTCTAAAATCTGATTTAAACACACAAAATATTAAATCACTTCATGGTCAAACTATTCTAACTAAGAAATATGCACTCAACATAGGTGAAACCTATCACATCGTTGCTCAGCGTTTTAATGTTGATGTTGATTTTCTTCAAGCATTGAATACACATTTAAATCTAAGTATCCCTCCAAAAGCTGGCGATATTATTTTCGTTCCTGCATCACCTTTAAAAAAGAATATTCCGTTAATACAAAATCAATCATCTTTAAATAATGGTGGCTATCAAAACCAACTTGTAAATATCGCCGCACAAATTGGTTCATTATTAGAATCGAATCCAAATAGTGATGCTGCTTCTGCAATGGCACGTAACCTTGCGTCCTCAACTGTAAATAGCAGCCTAGAAAAATGGTTTAGCCAATATGGTCGTTTACGTGCGCAAGTGAATGTTGATGATAAATTTTCTCTCAAAAATTCACAGTACGATTTATTACTTCCAATTTGGGAAAATAAAAAGAACTTAGTATTTACCCAAGCAAGTGTTCATCGTACCGATGACCGTAATCAGGCAAATTTAGGTTTTGGTATTCGTCGATTTAATGAAAATTATATGATTGGTGGAAACACATTCATTGACTATGACATGTCAAATGATCATTCACGTGCAGGTATTGGTGGTGAATACTGGAGTAATTTTCTAAAAATTTCTGCTAATGGTTATTTACGTCTAAGTAATTGGAAAGATTCTAAAAAAGTTGAAGATTACGAAGAACGTGCTGCCAATGGTTGGGATATTCGAACTGAAGGTTATTTACCAGCCTACCCTCAATTAGGCGGTAAATTGATGTATGAAAAATACTATGGCAATGAAGTTGCATTGTTTGGGAAAAATAATCGTCAAGAAAATCCACAAGCATTGACATTGGGTGTGTCATATACACCTATTCCATTCATCACCATGAATGTAGAACATAAGCAAGGTCAAGATAGTAATAAAGATACATCCATTGGCTTACAAATGAATTATCAATTTGGTGTGCCATGGGCAAAACAAATTGATCCTAAAGCTGTTTCAGCATTACGTAGCCTTGCAGGTAATCGTTACGATTTCGTTGAGCGTAACAATAATATTGTGCTCGAATATCGTAAAAAAGAACTTATTTTCCTTAATATAGCAAAACACGTTCGTGGTTTTTCAGGTGAACAAAAGTCTTTAGAAGTATCCGTTCAGACTAAATATGGTTTAGATCGTATTGAGTGGGATGCAAAAGAAATCATCGCTCAAGGTGGTGAGGTTGTTCAACAAGGCTCGGATTATGTTATCAAATTACCCGACTACAAATATGGACGTAGCGCACCAGCAAATACGTACTCAATTAGTGCAATTGCCTACGATACTCTTGGTAATGCATCTGGTCGTCAAACAGCACAAATTGAAGTTACAGAAGCTGCAGTAAGTGAAACCAACAGCGAATTTACCCCCCTTACTACAACTCTTGTCGCAAATGGTAAAAACTCACAGGTTTTAAAATTAACTGTTAAAGACTATAAAGGTCATCCAATTCACATTCCTATGTCTGAAATTGAGCTTAATGTTTCATCCAAAACACGTGGTGATATTTCAGCTGAAGTAAGTGAGTGGAAGAAAATTGCAGATGGTGAGTTTGAAGTTAAAGTTACAGCTGGAACACAAGTAGAAACATTGCAACTAACACCTACAATTCGAGGTGTTAGCTTAAAACCTGCAAAAATTGAAATGATTGCTGGTGATGTTGTTTACCATTCAATAATGGATACAAATCCAAAAGAAATCATTGCAAATGATGAAGATGAAGCAGAAATATCATTAACTCTAGAAGATGAGTTTAACAACACAATTAAAGGCAAAGTTGTAACCTTTACAGCTACGGGGTTAGAAAATACAACTATCAGTGATGTTGTTGAAGTTAATGGCATTTATAAGGCGAAGCTAAAAGGTACAAAAACAGGTACAGTAACAATTACAGCCGTTGTTGATGGTAGTGAAGTTAACAAAACGGATGTGACTTTAAAACCAGGACCTCTAGACTTAACAACGTCTTCTATTCAAGCTTTACCAAACAGTATTCCAGCCGACAATAAAACTAAAGCGCAGATTGCAGTAGAATTACTAGATAAATTCAAAAACCCTGTTGAAAAAGGCGATGTAGGTTTCAAAATTTCAGGCGTAGGTGGTGCAACTTTATTAAATAATGCCGATTATGAAGATGGTGTTTATCTCGCTGAAGTCTTTGGTGAGAATGCTGGCTCTCTTACCGTGACCCCGAGTTATAATAAAACTCAATTGAAACTGTCAACAAAGGTTGAGCTTGTACCAACTGTACATTCTATTGAAATAACGACTAATCTAGAAAAAACTCAAATCGGCGGTAGTGGTATTGTTATGACGATCACTCCTAAAGATAAAGATAATACTCCACTACGTTCTCAATTCGTTACTTTTAACATCACCTCACGAGATCGCCAAGGAAGCATTCGTACAGATTCTGGAATATTACAAGCAAATAACACTGCTATGACTAATGGTACACAATTCCAGAGCAATGACAGAGGGGTAATCTCATTAATTTTGCATGATCCTAATGGTATTGGTGTAGAGCATATAATTCAGGCAAAAACTGATAATGGTGTTACCGCTGAAAAAAGTATTTATTTTACCGTTCTTACAAGCCCTGATACGGAAAAAGCACAAATGTGGGGTCATATGAGTGCTGAAAAACTAAAAGGTCAGACAAGTGCAACTTTCTCTCGACCTAAACTTGCTACTGAAACATCTGGTTATCAAGATACTTATGTAGAAAATAATGAAACATGGGCTCTGTTCAATGGAAACTCTGAAGGAATGGACGCACATTGCGGAGGTTCAGATAATATCCCTAATAGAAACGATTACTTAAGTCTATTTAATGTACATGGTACAAGTATTCACACCAAATATGGATGGCCTAAAAACAAATTATATAGAAGTAGTTCTACTGGTTATGCTGGTAAGTATGCATTTTGGCTCACTACAGGTAATGCTGAAGATACAGGGAATCAGAACATCGGTACAAATTTAGATTACAAAGGATATATTTCATGTAAATAATTTTAAAAGCCAAGCCATAATGCTTGGCTTTTTCATATAAAAAAATTGATATACATTCTGTATATCAAACATTTTTCCAATGAATATTTTTCGCACAAACTAAAAATTCAGCGTATAGTATTCAAATCCCTAATTAATTTATGGAATTATTTTATGCTAAAAAAATTCTTTGTTTTATTTGCTAGTTGTTTAGCTTTGGTACTCGTTTTAGGCACTATCTTTATTAAAGCAATCAGTGACCATAATGTTGTAGAGTTTTGGATTCTACTTATGCTTCCTTGTTTTGGTGTGCCAATATTAACAGCCGTATTAATCAGTAATACTGAAGAAGTTACAGCCTAATGTTGGAAAAATAAAAAAGCTCGCCTACTGCGAGCTTTTTTACGAAAAATACAAAACTTAAACTTGAGAAATTACTTTTACAATAATGGTTTGAGTATCTTCTTGTTCTTCAGCTAAATACACACGTTTTTGTTCTTTCGATTTCACTTTAAATTGATGATTTTGAAATGAAATAACCGACGGGATTTGATCAAAATACAGGGCATCAGCATCAATTTCCTCTTGAAATAGTGGTGTCCCTAATTGGTAATCTAAACTTTTTAATACAACATATTTTACTGTGGTTTTCATAAGATGTACCTACTTTCACTGAACACTTTATTTTTATTTTTACCACTGTTTAGCCAATGAATAAACCTTTAATTTCAAAAACAGTTTAATCCTTAAACAAATAGAAAATTTATCAATTTATAAAAAATATCATTACATTTTTGTTCTACTAAAAAGCAATAAAGCCATGCCTTTTAATAATGTTTCATTAATAAAAAAGGCTCAATATATTGAGCCTTTTTTAGCATTTATCTAAAATTAAAAGCAGTAGCCTAAACTAACATTCCAACCATTTAATTTTAAACGCTTTTCTTCTGCCTGCTTAAAAGATGTACCTTCATATCCTACATTTATAGCGAAGTTTTGAGTAGGATTAACGATAACACCTGCCCCATACGCCAATTCTGTTTGAGAATTATTCTTAATTTCTGGGCTAGAAGTACCAATAATTTCTGTACTTTTAAGTTTAATATTAGAAATACCTGTAGTTGCATACACACTTACATAATCATTAAAACGATAAGCTGGCCCCATCATATAAGTAAAATATTTAATATCAGTTTTGTATATATCTGAACCATCTTGCTCAGATAAGTCACCTTTTAAATATGAAATAGAAGAAACTAAGCTTAAAGGTGAATTCCACTCATAACGATACTGAGCATTTACACCCTTTAAATCGATATCACTAATTTTACTTTGTGCATAACCTAATGAAAATGTATGGTCATCAGCAAATATAGATGAAGATGTAACAACCGTAGTAGTAACTAATAAAGCTAATTTTAATGTTTTATTTAACATATTCGTTCCCTTTATCTAAATTTTTTTTATTTAAATGTATCTAAAATACGAATAAAATATACACTAGAATTAAGGTTATACGTAGTAAACCATACTTTTCATGTGATGTATCAACCCTAAATTTTAGGATAAATAATATTTAAAGATTCAAATAATGGGCTAGACCAAATATCTGACATTGGAATTTTTACATCTAATGCCAAAGGCAATTTTTTAGGATTAAATTGCATCTCATTTAACCGCACTCCCCATGCAATTAAATCGACATCTAAAGAGATTTTATGAGATGGACGCACACGATTCGACTCAATTTCCATTTTTTTCAAAATAGATAAGATCTCATCTACACTATATTTACTCTTAACTAAGCACGCAGCATTCCAATAATCTGCACCAACACCATCACGACATGGTATTAAATAAATATCAGAAAACTGTACATTACCCAAAGATTGGATTTTGCTATACGCTTTTTCAAAATTGAGTTCAGGTTCGAAATTACTCGCTAATGCTAGCGCGAAAATCGTTTCGGTGTCGTTCAAGACGAATTCCTACAGAATTGGCTTGCGGGATAATTGCAGGCTTACGGATCGTAATGATGATTGATTCAATTGCTGAAAATTGTGTAAATAATGCATTAATTACCAATTTTGCAGCATGTTCAATCAATTTTGGTTGAGCTTCTTGAATCACTTTTGCTGAAATTTCACAAATTTCAGCATAGTTCATAGTGTCGTCAAGTTCATCTGAATTTGAAGCCTGTTCAAGATTTGTTTGCAAGGTCAAATCAAGCATGAGCGGTTGAATAATTTGACGTTCCCAATTGAAACATCCAATTACTGTATCCACCTTTAAGCCTTCAATGATAATTGCATCCATAACTCAACCTTATTCTAAAATTAAATCTTTATTAATGTTTTAATAAAAGATTTGGGTCTATAGTTTGCACCATCTGCAAACGTTGGTCTGCATAAATATCTGTGTATGGCGCCAGAATGCGCATAAAGCGATCGAAATACAGCATTTGTTTAAATAGCAAAGCAAAATCTCGAGGGAAGCGAATACCATGGCGCTCACCTACAGCAACCATATCCATCATAATATCATTCAAATCGGCAGGATTTGATGACAAAATTTCCTGCGGATCTGCAAGTAATACGCCGCTAAATAAACGCTCTAAATCATCGGCTAAAACTTTGGTATCAATTTTACGATCTGTCATTCCCATTTTAAGCATGTTTTCAGCCATTAATGGAAAATCGGTTTTTTGTAGTGCATCCATAAATGCAATACAGGCTGTCCACACTTCAGCTTTAAGTTGTCCAACAATACCAAAATCGATAAAACCAACTCGACCATCTTCAAGCAACATCAAGTTCCCTGCATGTAAATCTGCATGAAAACTATTACACATCATTAAACTACCAAACCATGTGTTCATGGCTGTAATAAGTACTTGAGATGGATCTTTTGAAACCTTTTTTACAACATTAAAATCTGTTAATGGCACACCAAATAAACGCTGCATAGTCAACACACGGCGTGTTGAATATTGGTGATACACTTTTGGCGCTATAGCGGCTTTGTTTTGTGTAAGCTCTAAATATTGAACAAAATCATCAATATTTTTTGCTTCCTCAATAAAATCGACTTCACGTACCATACGGTTTTTAATTTCTTCAACAATATCTGCTAAAGATGCAAATTTCACTTTTGGTACAACTTTTTCAAGTAGCTTTGCAGACCAATGTAGTACGTTTAAGTCAGTGTATAAAATGGTTTCAACACCAGGTTTTTGCACCTTAATAACAACGTCTTCACCACTTACCAATTTGGCTGCGTGAACTTGCGCAATAGATGCAGATGCTAATGGTGTTTCATCGATAGATGCAAAAATTTCACCTAAATCACGTCCAGCAAACTCAGAGGCTAAAACACTTTCAATATAGCTAAATGGGAGTTTTGGCGTTTGATCTAAACAACCCTGAAACTCTTCTACATATTCACGTGGAAAAAGTGATGGCGTACTTGCAATAAACTGACCTAATTTAATATAGGTTGAACCTAACGATTCAAAAGTTTCTCGCATAAGCTTTGCATTACTTGGTTTTTCAGTTGCGTATTTAATACCTGCTTTTGCAGCAACAACTGCAGTTTCGCCCATACGGGCAACTGACTTAAGTCCATCTAACCAAATTTTCTTTTTCATAATGTCTTAGGAAAAAATAATTGCACCGAGTTTAGCAAAATTTTGAACCTTTGCAGGATTATATTGCCTGACATGTTGAACAATTCGTATCTATTTCGAAATTAACAATACGTTGTTTCATACTTAGACCATCCCAAAGCAATATTTTTCCTTTTAATGGGGTTAAGCCTAAGCCTAAATACAGCAAAGTATGATGTGCTTGCAAAGTCGCCATTACATTTGGAGTTGTTGCTAATACCCCCGAGTCGGCACAACGTAAATGTTCATTGGCATGATCTTCTTTAGGGAATAAACATTCATAACAAGCAGATCCACCTTCTACCATAAACATTTGACCTTGAAAGCCAATAGCTGATGCACTAATCAAAGGTACTAAAAATTGATGACAAACCTCATTAACTAAATAACGGGTACTAAAATTATCACAACCATCTAGTACCAAGTCTTGTGATGCAATTAAAGACTGACTATTAAATTCATTTAACTTTTCTACTTTTGCAGTCACATCAATAAACGGATTAATTGCCTGTAAACGCTTTGCTAATATTTCAGCTTTATAAAAGCCAACATCTTGTTCTGTATACGCAATTTGGCGTTGTAAATTGCTGACTTCAATCGTATCTGAATCAATTAATGTAATTTTCCCAACACCAGCTCGTGCAAGCAATTCTGCTGTTGTACAACCAATACCCCCACACCCGACAATTAAAACATTCGCAAGTTTTAATCTTTCTTGCGCATCAATATCCCATCCATCAAGTAAAATTTGACGTGAATATAAATGCATTTCTGCATCTGAAAGTTCTAAGTTTGAATCGAATGCGTCTACCAAAATAATTACTCAACCAAGTTTACTAAGCATGATACAAATAAAGCCTTTAAAGTTTGTTCTATTTTTACAAATATTTCATTCCTTTCGCTTTCTATTTTTTAAGTCCACTCAAATTAGTATTTATGCATAAATCATCTTTCTATGAAATTTACCTAAAAACTATTTCTGCTGTTTTAGTATTGATTAGTCTAAATGATTTTATAAACGTCGAAATGTATCTTGATTATTAGGCTACATATTAAAATTTGGATAAATTCGCCACAATTGTAATTACAATCTCAACACCTATCACTCCAATGTCATTACAAATTAGCAGATTCCCTGCTTTTATATCTATTAATGACTGTACGTTCATCTGCTCAGTCTTGTGTCACCCAATCAAATAGATTATTTTTTAATCAATTTAAAGCATTTGCTTAATCCGATTTTATAAATCACCTTACCCTAGAGGTACTCCCATGTCTAAGATGATTGATCTATTTGAACAAAACCTTGTTCAAAATTTTAGTAACTTTTTCTTTTCAAAAGCAGATTATATTGAAAGTGAGCTACATCAGAACATTCAAAATACCGCTGAAAATGATCTTAAATCTTTAATTGCTAATTTCTTTGCTGAACCTCAAGCTCAAGAAACAGCTACAGCATTAGATTTACAGCAAAATGAAATTCAAGCCTTACTTGCAGGTGAAGCATTAACAGAAATGCATTTAGCAAGCACAGCTAAAATTGTGGCATATTACCTAGCAAAAGAAACGGATACTTTTTCTAAGTTAGACCTTTTTGATAGTTTAAAAGACTACCCAATGTAATAAATAAGTTGGGGAAATAAAAAAAGCGACTTTTATAGTCGCTTTTTTTATAAATAAATATCTTAGTGTGGCCAACATGCCAAAGTCACACGATCATTACCACCATAATCTTTTACAGTGCGTATTTGTTTATACCCTGCTTGTCTAAACAAATGTTGAACAGCATCTGCTTGGTCATAACCATGTTCAAGAACAACCCAGCCATTTACAGTTAAGTGTTTTTTCGCTTGAACAATAATCTCTTCAATATCTGCTAAACCATTTTTAGCCGAAACCAAAGCACGCTCAGGCTCCGTTGCTAAATCTTTCATGTGTACATCATTTACATCTATATATGGCGGATTAGATGCAATCACATCAAAAAATTGACGACCAAATGGTTTTAACCATGAACCCAATACAAACTCAACATTTTCAATATCATGCTGTTCTGCATTGTACTGTGCAACATCTAATGTTGGTGCATAAATATCAGAAGCAATCACTTTCCAATCAGGGCGTTCAGAAGCAAGTGACAAAGCAATAGCACCTGTACCTGTGCCTAGATCTGCAACACGTGCATCTTCTGGTAAATCCAACTTAAGAACTGTTTCCACAAGTACTTCTGTATCTGGACGTGGAACCAAAGTGTCTTTGGTCACTTTTAAATCCAACGTCCAAAATGGTTGTGAACCTGTTACATACGCAAGGGGTTCACCTTCCGCAATTCTTTTTAAGCCTGATACATAAGCTTGCTCTTGCTCAACTGTAAGCTCTTGACTCTTTTTCATATATAAATCAAAAGAATCAATTTTAGTGATATGTTCAAGCAACCATGAATTTTCTTGACGTTCGTAGCTTTCAGGTTCACCACGTAAGGCTAACGCCTGTTCAATATTCAATTAACCACCATTTTGCTGTGCAAGCATTGCAAGCTGATCTGCTTGATATTCACGATGTAAACTGTCTAAAAGCTCAGTTAAGTCACCTTCCATCACCGCATCTAACTTATATAAAGTTAAGTTAATACGATGATCTGTCATACGACCTTGTGGGTAATTATAGGTACGAATACGTTCTGAACGATCACCAGAGCCTACTAAATCACGGCGCATTTCTGATGTTGCTGCATCTGCTGCTGCACGTTTTGCATTTTCTAAACGTGAAACGAGTAATGCCATCGCTTTTGCTTTGTTCTTATGCTGTGAACGCTCATCCTGACATTCAACCACCGTACCTGTAGGAATATGGGTAATACGAACAGCAGAATCGGTTTTGTTAATATGCTGACCACCCGCACCCGAAGCACGGTAAGTATCAATACGTAATTCAGATGAATTAATTTCTACCGTCGTATCAACATCAATTTCAGGCAAAATAGCTACAGTACATGCAGATGTGTGTACACGACCTTGAGATTCTGTTGCAGGTACACGTTGTACACGATGTGCACCACTTTCAAACTTCAAGCGACCATAAACGCCTTCACCATTAATCAGGCAAATGACTTCTTTATAACCACCATGTTCGCCTTCATTTTCAGAAAGAATTTCTATACGCCAACCTTGAGATTCAGCATATTTACTATACATACGGTACAAATCACCCGAGAAAATTGCGGCTTCATCACCACCTGTTCCCGCGCGTACTTCCAAATAAGCAGAGTTTGCATCATTTGGATCTTTAGGAATCATTAAGATATTCAAATCGGCTTCAAGCGATTCAATTAAAGCTTTATTTTCTTTAATTTCTTCTTGTGCCATTTCTTTGAAATCTGGATCAGATAGCATTGTTTCAGCTGTCACAATGTCTTCTTCAGCTTGTCTGTATTTTTTCCAAACTTCTGTAATTTCGCTTAAATCACTATGTTCACGTGATAATTGACGAAAACGCTTGTTATCTGAAATAACCTCAAGATCTGCAAGTAATGCGTTGAGTTCTTCATGACGGTCAGAAAGCTGATCTAATCGTAAACGTAACGATTCTTTCATTTTTTAAAATATCTCAATACAAAAGCCTTTTCTCGTATTTACACAAGATCGGCATAATAAAAATTGCGCTTAGTTTAACGATTCTTTGATGTAAATGACATATTTAACTTGTATATCAAGTGATTCGATCATTAAAAGTATTTTATAGAAGTAAAAGTATTTTTATAGCGTGATTTAAACAGCTTTTTAGTTCAAATATCGACTAAACAAGGGTTTTGGCGTTTTATTCACCACAATTCTTCATATTTACTCCAATTTTTATACTTACAATTACAAACCACTACAAAGCAAAAACCAAACTGCTTAAAAGTCCTAGCATCTCTCCACATTGTCATGTAAAGCCTTTGCTACATTAGCTCTCGAGATAACTATTCAGATCTAATAAGATACGGAGATACCATGAAACTTAATGCAATCTTACTCAGTGCAACACTTGCAACATCATCAATGTTCGCAATGACAGCACATGCAGACAACACCACTCGTGTTGCAGCAGCGAGTGCATTGGGAAGTGTTGCGGGTACAGCAATTGGTAAAAATATGGGTGGCAATACAGGGGCAACAATTGGTGCAGCTTTAGGCGGTGCTGGTGGTGCTGCTGTCGCAAGTGATAAACGCAACCGTACAGAATCTGCAATTGGTGGTGCTCTCGGTGGCGGTGCTGGTTATACCGTTGGTAAAAGCATGGGTGGTACTAATGGCGGATATATCGGTTCGGCTGTTGGTGCAGCAGGTGGTGCTGCTTTAGGTAACAAAATTTCAAAAAACAAGCAATATTCAAGTTCAAAAAATAGCAAATGGAAAAAACACAACCGTAAAAAATATCGTTAATTTTTCATTTTAATATTCAACAGTTCTCCATTAGCACCTTCGGGTGCTTTTTTTTATTTGAGCAAAAACTTTTAATAATTAAGGATAGATTTTGTAGATATTTCACTTATTTTTTACCAATTTAAACACTATATTTTCATTTATCTTCATCATTATTCCAAAGTCATTTCATACATTAATACCAACAAATAAATTATTCTTCACATGGTGTTGAACATGAAAACAAACTCAGTATTAATAGCAAGCGTGATTGCTGCATCTGCAATTACAATGTCAAATGTACAAGCAAATAACGATACTCGTGTTGCAGTAAGCTCTGGCTTAGGTGGACTTGTTGGAGCTGCTATTGGTAATCAAATGGGTGGACAAACAGGTGCAATGATTGGTTCTGCTATTGGTGGTGGCGCAGGTGCAGCCGCATCTTCTAGCAAACGTGATCGTAATGGCGCAATCATTGGTGGTGCTCTAGGTGGTGTTGGTGGATATACCGTCGGCAAAAGCATGGGCGGTACTAATGGTGGTTATATTGGTGCAGCAGCGGGTTCTGCTGGTGGTTCCGTACTAGGAAAAAAAGTAAGTGAAGACCGCCGCTATGATGATCGATATGACCGTCGTAACAACAACTATAAATACAACAATTATAGATACAACGATCGTGGATATCGCAATGATAATGGTCGTCATAATGGATGGTATAAAAAAGATAAACGCTGATTTAGATTAAAAGCATCTTTGGATGCTTTTTTTATTTCGTTACATCTATATTAATATATCGTTTTTTTTCGATATACAAAACCATTTTCACAACGTATGATAAAAACAGTTTCATTTTTCGGAATACATCATGCGCTCACTGCAAGATACTAAATTTTCTATTCTAGAACTCGCTCCCGTCCGTGATGATCAATCGGTTCAATTTGCCCTTCATCATGCTTTAGAACTTGCTCAATATGCTGAAAAACTAGGCTATGAACGTCTTTGGCTTGCAGAGCATCATAATATGGATGGTATTGCGAGTTCCGCTACTGCAGTTTTATTAGGATATCTTCTTGCCAATACAACAACTTTAAAAGTTGGTTCTGGTGGCATTATGCTACCCAACCATGCGCCATTAGTAGTTGCAGAACAATTTGGTACACTTGAAACATTATATCCAAATCGAATTGAGCTCGGTTTAGGTCGTGCACCAGGCACAGACCAAATGACTATGCGCGCTTTAAGACGTGGTCGCCAAGAAACTGAAGAACAGTTTCCACAAGATGTCTTAGAAATTCTCAATTATTTTAAAGATGCTCAACCAAATCAGCGTATTGTTGCTACACCTGGGCAAGGTACAAATGTACCTGTATGGCTTTTAGGTTCTAGTTTATTTAGCGCACAACTTGCAGCACGCTTAGGTCTTCCCTATTCATTTGCCTCTCACTTTGCCCCACGCATGTTGGGTCAAGCGATACAACTCTACCGTGAAAACTTCCAACCCTCTGAATACTTAGACCAACCTTATGTTTCTATGGGAATTCCAACCGTTGTTGCACAAACAGATGATGAAGCACATTATTTAGCAACAAGTGCATATCAGCGGATATTAGGTTTATTACGTGGACACAGCCTTAAACTCAAAGCACCTGTACAAAGTATGGATGGCTTATGGTCTGTTGCTGAAAAAATGTCTGTCGATAATTTCTACGCATTAGCACAAATCGGTAGCCCTCAAACCGTCAAAGCAGGTCTAGAAAAAATATTATCGCAATATAATGTTGATGAATTTATCTTTACTTGTGATATTTATGACACAGATAAAAGATTAGAAAACTTCAATCATCTTATTCATTTAAAAAATCAATAATTATTGATTTACCTACAAGGCTTATTATTTTTAATAGGCCTTTGTTTTTTCATATAATTATCAGTCAAAAAAAAACATTTCCCGAATCTAAGAAACACCTGTATAAATATTGCTCAAAATGAAAATTTAAAAAATAATATTATTTGGGGAATAATCATGGCATATAAAAGTCAGCGAGAAATATTATCGTCCTTTGAAAATCAAAAAGAAGATTACAATTCATTTCAAGGACAAGTGATTTGTTCTAAAGATATTGCAAATCATAATTACGATCAGCTTAATATCGCCATTATTGGTACAGATCAACATACTGTTTCGCATTTAGAAAGTATTTGCATGGTTTCTCAACAGGTAAAAGTATTTCAAATTACACCTCAATATATTTTACCTAAAACAGATAAAGGGACTCACCGCTTAATTAGCCACCCTTTACTTATTAAAAATCGTCGTCTATTTAACAATCGAATTAAGACTTTATTATCTTTACGTTTCTTAGAATCTCAAATTATTGACCCATGGCTAAGACATTTACTTACACCCAATAGCGCGAATTTACCCAAAAGCTTTCTTAAATCTGATGGTTATTATGCGGCGTTACAACGTGAAAATTGCACTCTAAATACATGTCCTATTCAAAAAATTTCAACACATACAATTCAAAGTATTGATGGTTTAAGCTTTAATCCTGATTTAATCATCACAACTTCCATTTAAAAACCACTATTTTTTAATCAATTACACATTTTTCTTTATATTTTTTTATGATTATTTATGCACTATTTATAATAAAAAAAGAGCCTAAAATGGCTCTTTTTTTCATCACAAAAAATCAAGTTTTTAACTAATACGACGTTTTAAACCCGTCATCTGAAGTACACGTGTAGAAATCTCTTCAATAGACATTTCTGACACATTTAGATACTTAATACCTTCCGAGATATAGATACCTTCAATAGCACGAAGCTCCATTTGGCACTGACTAAAACTTGCATAACGACTGTTCGCTTTACGCTCAGAACGGATCGCAACTAAGCGGTCTGCATCAATCATTAAACCGAACAATTTATGCTTGTGTTCCTTTAATACCGCGGGTAAACGATTATCATCAAGATCTTCTTCTGTGAGTGGATAGTTCGCTACACGAATACCAAATTGTAGTGATAAATAAATCGATGTTGGCGTTTTCCCTGATCGAGAAACACCAATCAAAATAAGATCTGCTTTATCGTAATGACGTGTTCTTGCACCATCATCATTATCTAAAGCAAAATGAACCGCATCAATACGTGACTTATATGACTCAGAATCTGTCACAGCATGCGTTTGTCCGACTAAAGTTGTAGGTTCTGTACCCAACTCATCAGACAATTTACTAATAAGTCCCTCAAATACATCAAGATTTACTGCATTTGCCGTACCAATAATGTCTCGAACATAGGGATCAACCAAGGTATCAAATACCAATGGTTTTTGCCCATCTTGTTTTGCTCTTTCGTTAATTTCTGCTACGACATTAGTCGCAGCCTCCTCTGAGCTAATATAAGGAATAATATGTATGTCAAAATTCACATGCGGAAACTGCGCTAATAGCGAGTGGCCAAGGGTTTCAGCGGTAATTGCTGTACCATCTGAAACAAAAAAAACACTGCGCTTAATTTGTTGAACTTCTGACATTAAAATTCTCCCGAAACATTTGTCTTAGAGCCATTAAATCTTTATAGTAAGCCATCTTACATGACTGTAGCTTAGTTCAACCAAATTGCTAAGTACTTTGTTATAATTTCATGCCAAGATAGTGATTAATACTGCAAAAGTGGAGTAACAACTTTGGAAGCGCGCGTAATTGGTCTAGAAAAATTAGGGAAACATGACGTTGAGCTAGTGGGTGGGAAAAACTCATCACTAGGCGAAATGATCAGTCATCTGTCTAATGCTGGTGTATCTGTTCCTGGTGGTTTTGCAACAACGGCTCAAGCCTATCGTGAATTTCTCGAACAAAGTGGCCTAAACGCTAAAATTAATGCAGAGCTTGCAGCACTCAATGTTGATGATGTAATTGCTTTAGCTGAAACAGGCGCTAAAATTCGCCAATGGATTGTCGACACTCCTCTTACTGCTGAACTTGAAAAAGAAGTTCGTGCTGCATTTGAAGCGCTTTCGAATGGCAATCCAGATATTGCTGTTGCAGTACGTTCTTCTGCAACAGCTGAAGATTTACCTGATGCATCTTTTGCAGGTCAACAGGAAACTTTCTTAAACATCCGCGGCATCGACAACGTTCTAATCGCGATTAAAGAAGTTTTTGCATCGTTATATAACGACCGCGCAATTTCTTACCGTGTTCACCAAAACTTTGCACACGATGTTGTTGCATTGTCTGCGGGTATTCAACGCATGGTTCGCTCTGAAACAGGTGCAGCTGGTGTAATGTTTACACTAGATACTGAGTCAGGTTTCCGTGATGCTGTATTTATTACTGCATCTTATGGCTTAGGTGAAATGGTCGTTCAAGGTGCTGTAAACCCTGATGAATTCTATATTTCTAAACCATTGCTAAATGCAGGCAAACACGCGATTCTTCGTCGCAACCTAGGTTCTAAACATCAAAAAATGATTTATAGCGATGATGCTTCTGCAGGCAAATCGGTTTCTATCGTAGATGTTGAAAAATCTGAACGTCAACAATTCGCATTAAATGACCACGAACTACAAGAACTTGCTAAACAAGCATTAATCATCGAAAACCATTACGGTGCTCCAATGGACATCGAATGGGCTAAAGATGGTGATGACGGTGAAATCTACATCGTTCAAGCACGTCCTGAAACTGTAAAAAGCCGTGAAAATGTCGGCACAATGGAACGCTACCTCTTAAAACAAAAAGGTACTGTTCTTTGTGAAGGTCGTTCAATTGGTCAACGTATTGGTTCTGGTAAAGTACGTATCGTTACTTCAATCAAAGAAATGGACAAAGTACAAGACGGTGACGTGCTTGTATCTGACATGACAGATCCAGATTGGGAACCAGTAATGAAACGTGCTGCTGCGATTATCACAAACCGTGGTGGTCGTACTTGTCATGCTGCAATTATTGCACGTGAGCTTGGCGTTCCTGCAATTGTAGGTTGTGGTAATGCAACTGAAATCTTGACAGATGGTCAAGAGGTTACAGTTTCATGTGCTGAAGGTGATACAGGCTTTATTTACGAAGGCGCTTTAGACTTCGAAATTCAACGTAACTCTGTTGAGTCTATGCCTCCTCTTCCTTTCAAAGTGATGATGAACGTAGGTAACCCTGATCGCGCATTCTCATTTGCTCAAATTCCAAATGCAGGTATTGGTCTTGCTCGTTTAGAATTCATCATCAATCGTATGATTGGTGTGCATCCTAAAGCATTACTTAATATTGAAAGCTTACCTCGCGAAACTCGTGCGGCTGTAATGGCACGTACTGCAGGTTACTCTTCTCCTATCGATTTCTATGTAGAGAAATTAGTAGAAGGTATTTCAACGCTTGCTGCTGCTTTTGCAGATAAACCAGTTATTGTTCGTATGTCTGACTTTAAGTCAAACGAATATGCAAACTTAATTGGCGGTAAGTTATACGAACCTGAAGAAGAAAACCCAATGCTTGGTTTCCGTGGTGCTAGCCGCTACGTTTCAGACAACTTCCGTGACTGCTTCGAACTTGAATGCCGTGCATTGAAAAAAGCACGTGATGAAATGGGTCTTACAAACATCCAAATCATGATTCCTTTCGTACGTACAGTTGCAGAAGCTAAACGCGTAATTGAGTTATTAGCACTTAATGGCTTAAAACGTGGCGAAAATGGTCTTAAAGTGATCATGATGTGTGAGCTTCCAACAAACGCATTATTGGCTGAACAATTCCTTGAACACTTCGATGGTTTCTCTATCGGTTCAAACGACTTAACTCAGTTAACACTTGGTTTAGACCGTGACTCTGGTATTGTTTCTCACCTATTCGATGAGCGTGATGCAGCTGTGAAAGTACTTCTTTCTATGGCAATTCAAGCATGTCGTAAAGCAGGTAAATACGTAGGTATTTGTGGTCAAGGCCCATCAGATCACCCAGATCTTGCAAAATGGTTAATGGAACAAGGTATTGACTCTGTTTCTTTAAACCCAGACTCAGTGCTTGAAACTTGGTTCTTCTTATCTGAAAAAGAAAAAGCTCAACAAGCATAAGAATCTGTGTTAAAAAAAGACCCTAATTAGGGTCTTTTTTCATTTATACTCTTAACACGTTTTTGAGATTTAAAATTTATGCAGATTTATTTGGCACGAAATAATCAACAAGCTGGTCCATATACTGTTGAACAAGTTAATCAAATGCTCGCAAGCCAACAAATTCTTCTTACAGATTTAGCATGGCATGAAGGCATGGTTGAATGGAAAGCTTTAGGCGAACTTACTCAAGGTAAACTTGTCTATGAACCTGCTGGTTATATAGCGACACCATCTGTTCCTAATTTCGATCAAACGCAACAGAACTATCAAAACCCAAGCATTCAAAATATTCATGTAACTAAAAAAGTAGAACCTGAGCTTGCATCTATTGGTTCACGTGCATTTGCTAAATTTTTAGATATATTACTGTGGATTCCTGCTGCAATTATTCCATCATTTTTCTTGAGCCAAAACCAATTTACTGAGCTCACTGAAATTCAGCAAAAAATGCAAACCGCAGCAACATCAGAACAGGCTCTGCAAGTTCAATCCCAACTTTTCCAACTTATTCCAAACGAAGCTTGGATTGCTGCAGGTCTATACATCATTATCATGCTTGCAATTCAAGCTGTCTTACTTGCAAAACATGGGCAAAGTATTGGCAAACGTCTAGCTAAAATTAAAATTGTAGATATCAATACAAACGAAAAAGTCTCGTTAATGAGAGCATTTAGCTTACGTAGTGTTTTGTTTATTTTACCAACACTTTATTTATTCCCATTCTTCTCTATTATTGATTGGGCATTTAGTTTCAACAAAAATCGCCAAGCTCTGCACGACAAACTCGCTAAAACCAAGGTAATTAAGCAATAATTTACCGAAAGCACACAAGGAGATTATTATCTCCTTGTGTGCTTCACACCATTGATATTTAGAATAAAATTTTATAATTAGAATTAATTCCGACTAAGAAAATTGGTTTTTATTACAGTTATTTAAAGCATCTTTAGATATAGCTTAGTTCTTAGATATAAGGCATAATGCCCTACAACGTAGCGGTGTCTAACAAATTAGAGTATTTTTAGTTTAAATTTAAACATTAAAGCTCAAATACATTAGACACTTTAATCGCTATCCCATATTTAATTAGGGAATGGGACTCTTCACCGAGGTTGTAAAATGAGACAAACGACTTTAGCTGTATTGTCTTTATCAATGATGGCCGCACTTTTAACAGGTTGCGGTGGTGATCTAGTACTTCTAAACTCAAAAGGTCCAGTAGCAGCAGGTCAAAGTCACCTGATGATGACTGCGATTTGGTTAATGCTTTTGGTGGTAATTCCATCAATCGTGATGGCTTTATGGTTTGGTTGGAAATATCGCGCGTCAAATAAAGATGCAGACTATAAACCTACATGGGCACACTCAACTGCAATTGAAATTGTAGTATGGGGTATTCCTGTGATTATTATTGGTATTCTAGCGGTTCTAACGTGGGTTGGTTCACATAAATATGATCCATACCGCCCGATTGAATCTGATAAAGCGCCATTAACTGTTCAAGTTATTGCTGAACAATTCAAATGGATCTTCATCTATCCAGAACAAGACATTGCAACTATTAACGAATTGCGTTTCCCGGAAAAAACTCCTGTAAGCCTTCGTTTAACCTCTAACTTCACGATGAACTCTTTCTTCATCCCAGCGTTAAGTGGTCAAATTTATGCAATGGCTGGTATGCAGACTCACCTTCATTTGTTAGCAGATGGCACTAGCCCAGCTGAAGGCTATCGTGGCTTCTCTTCTAACTATTCAGGCTATGGTTTCTCACAAATGCGTTTCCGCGCTCACTCTGTGACTGAAGCACAATTTGCTGAATGGGTAGCTGACGTTAAGGCAGGTAAAGGTACTTTAATAAACCCTGAAGCGGTTCAAAAAACTGTTTTAGATAAAGCTGAATTCGCTACTTTACGTGATGGTAACCGCTCTGCGCACCAAATCGAAGTGATGAATGAGACTGCTCGTACTGAATTAGAGAAGAAACTTGCCGCTATCGCTAAAGCAGAAGGTCCTTACCCGACTAAGCCACACCCTGTGACTTATTATTCTTCTGTTGAGAAAGGTCTGTTTGAATCTGTAATCAATACTTACATGTCGAACTATCATGGCGCTGATCATTCAGCTTCTGAAGCACATGCAGCTGCTTCTCAAGGGGAATAACACATGAGCTTATTAGGTAAGTTAGGTCCTGAAGCAATCCCACACGATCCAATCGTGTTGGTGACGATTGCATTCATGATTTTAGGTGGTATTGCCATAATTGGTGGTATTACTTATTTCAAAAAATGGACGTATTTGTGGAACGAATGGTTCACATCTGTAGACCATAAAAAAATCGGTATCATGTATCTTCTCGTATCTATCATCATGCTACTTCGTGGCTTTGCTGATGCGATTATGATGCGTCTTCAACTATTCCTTGCAAAAGGTGGTGGTGAAGGTTATTTACACCCTGAACATTACGACCAAATCTTCACTGCCCATGGCGTGATCATGATTTTCTTCGTAGCGATGGGTCTTGTTGTTGGCTTAATGAACATCTCTGTACCACTTCAAATTGGTGCACGTGACGTTGCCTTCCCATTATTAAACTCTCTAAGCTTCTGGTTGTTTGCCGGCGCTGCTGGTCTAATGATGGCTTCTCTCGTTATTGGTGAATTCGCTGCAACTGGTTGGATGGCTTACCCTCCACTATCAGGCATTCAGTATTCTCCTGGCGTGGGTATGGACTACTACATCTGGGCTCTACAAGTATCTGGTCTAGGTACGCTTTTAACTGGTGTTAACTTCTTCGTTACCATCATCAAAATGCGTGCGCCTGGCATGGGTCTTATGGATATGCCGATTTTCACGTGGACATCTTTATGTACTGCTGTGTTAATCATTGCATCATTCCCTGTGTTAACTGCAACTATTGCAATGTTAACGCTTGACCGTTACTTCGATTTCCACTTCTTCACTAACGACTTAGGCGGTAGCCCAATGTTGTACGTGAACTTGATTTGGACTTGGGGTCACCCAGAAGTTTATATCTTAGTATTACCTGCTTTTGGTATTTACTCAGAAGTTGTTTCAACGTTCTCTCGTAAAACGTTATTCGGCTACAAATCTATGGTGTATGCAACTATCGCGATCACAATTCTTGCGTTCGTGGTATGGGTTCACCACTTCTTTACTATGGGTGCTGGTGCCAACGTTAACGCGTTCTTCGGTATCATGACTATGGTAATTGCGATTCCTACAGGTGTGAAAATCTTCTCTTGGTTATTCACAATGTATAAGGGTCGTATTACGTATACAACACCAATGCTTTGGACACTTGGCTTCCTTGTGACTTTCGGTATCGGTGGTTTAACTGGTGTATTAATGGCTGTTCCACCTGCGGACTTCCTTGTACACAACTCTTTATTCCTTATCGCTCACTTCCATAACGTAATTATTGGTGGTGTAGTATTCGCAATGTTTGCGGGTATCATTTTCTACTGGCCAAAAATGTTTGGTTGGAGACTTAATGAGACTTGGGGTAAAGCATCTTTCTGGTTCTGGTTCTTCGGTTTCTACTTTGCATTCATGCCACTTTATATCCTTGGTTTCATGGGTATGACTCGTCGTTTGAATACATATGACAACCCAGAATGGGATCCGTACTTAGCTATTGCTTTCTTCGGTTCTGTACTAATCTTGATTGGTATTCTGTGCTTCGTTATGCAAATTGTTGTTGGTTTCTTACAACGCAATCAACGCATTGACTACACTGGCGATGCTTGGGATGGTCGTACTCCAGAATGGGCTACTTCTTCTCCTGCTCCGTTCTATAACTTTGCTCATGTTCCTGAAATCAATGGTATTGATTCTTTCTGGACTGACAAAGAAAACGGTGTTGCATACGTTAAACCAACTCATTACGAAGACATCCACATGCCAACTAACCGCGCTGCCGGTGTTGTTATGGGTCTAATCATCACACTTATGGGCTTTGCATTAATTTGGCACATTTGGTGGTTAGCTATTGTTAGTTTCGTTGCTGCGATTGTTAGCTTCATCGTTTCTTCATTCACGAAGAAAGTTGATTACTATGTTCCAGCTGCTGAAGTTGAACGTATTGAAAACGAACGCTTTGCGATTCTTGAAAAACATTTGAAGAAGGACTAAGACAATGGCTGACGTACTTCATCACGAAAACCACGGACACGATGATCATCACCACGATGATACCGACATCACTGTCTTTGGTTTTTGGACATACTTGATGAGTGACTTGATCCTTTTCGGTACACTCTTCATTGCATTCGCTGTATTAAGTAGCCATATTCCAGTTGGCACACCAAGTGCAAAAGATCTGTTCGCAGATTCTCTAGGTTTCGTTTTAACTGAAACTTTTGCTCTTTTAATTTCTTCAGTAACTTTTGGTTTTGCGGTTCTTGCTGCATACAAAAAAGATGTTGCTAAAGTATTAACTTGGTTAGGTATCACTTGGATATTTGGTGCTATCTTCATCGGCATGGAACTTTATGAATTTCAGCATTTAGTTCACGCTGGTCATGGTCCAAGCACTTCTGCATTCTTATCTGCGTTCTTTACGTTGGTAGGTACTCACGGTATCCACGTAACTTCAGGTTTAATCTGGATGATCGTGTTAATGGTTCAAATCAAGAAATATGGTTTGACTCTTGCAAACACTCGTCGTCTTGCTTGCCTAAGCTTATTCTGGCATTTCCTTGATATCGTTTGGATTTGTGTATTCAGCGTAGTTTACTTATTAGGAGTACTATAATGAGTCACGAACATAACGCTGCAGGTGCTGCGCACGGTAATGTGAAGCAATATACAATTGGTTTTATCCTTTCAGTTCTTCTTACCATCATCCCTTTTGGTATGGTAATGGCTGGTGGATTTAGCCGTGGTTTATTGGTAGCTGTTATTGCAATTACTGCAATTGCACAGGTACTGATCCAATTAGTTTACTTCTTGCATATGAACTCATCTTCAGAGCAACGTTGGAACGTAATTGCATTTATTTATACAATTGTTTGTATTGCTGTGCTTTTAATTGGTTCTGTATGGATCATGAACCACTTACACTTCAACATGATGATCTAAACTGGTCGTCATGCTGAAAAAGTATTTATTCCTGACTAAGCCAGGAATTCTCTTTGGTAACTTCGTTACCACTTTGGGCGGCTTCTTTTTAGCCGCCCAAGGTTCTGTAGATTTCCTTCTCCTACTCATCACCCTCATTGGTACAACGCTTGTTGTTGCCTCTGGATGTGTGATCAATAACGTCATTGATCAAGACATAGATAAAAAAATGCAACGCACCCAAAACCGTGCGCTTGTAACAAAAACCATTTCTGTTCCTGTTGCATCTGTTTATGCTTTTGCTTTAGGTATCATTGGTTTTAGCATTTTATGGTTTGCTGTAAATGCCTATGCTTTTCTATTTGCTGTTATTGGTTTTGTAGTTTATGTTTTCTTTTATAGTCTATGGACAAAAAGAACATCTATTCATCAAACTGTAATTGGTAGTATTTCTGGTGCAAGCCCCCCTGTTATTGGCTATACGGCTGTTGTAGCTCAATTTGATTTGGGTGCTCTTATCTTATTTATAGGATATGCACTATGGCAAATGCCTCATTCTTGGGGAATTGCAATTTACCGTTTCGATGACTACAAAAATGCAGGTATTCCAATTTTACCTGTAGCACGCACAATATTACGCACAAAAATTGAATCTTTGATTTATGTCGTATTATTCACAATTACAATGAATCTTCTTTTTGTATTTGGTTATGCAAACTGGATTTACCTTGTAATCATAAATGCTCTTTGCATTTACTGGTTGTATATTGCTGTACTCGGCTTTAAAGCACAAAATGATCAATTATGGGCAAAACGCTTTTTCCTATATTCAGTGATCTTAATTACTGTTCTCAGTGTTTGCTTTAGCTTCACATCAATAACACCAAGCACAAATATTGTACTTTTTTAAAAGATAGAGTTCTTCTCTATCTTTTATTAGAGTCTTTATTCTCATAAATATAAAAATGCAACACCTCTTCACTTCTACAGTAAATTTCATCTCTAGTTAATTTCACCAAATTCCTTGTAATTTCTTGCTAGAAGCACTAAAATCACGCTTCGCATTTTTATGCGACACAACCTTGGTTGTGACTCCTTGCCTTTAACTTTTGTTATAGGCTGTATAATCCGTAAGGAGCTGACAATGCGTCACTACGAAATCGTACTTTTAGTACATCCTGATCAAAGCGATCAAGTAGTGGGTATGGTAGAACGTTACCTAACTCACATCAAAGAAGCTGAAGGTCAAATTCACCGTCTTGAAGATTGGGGCCGTCGTCAATTGGCTTACCCAATTAACAAAATTCATAAAGCACACTACATTCTTATGAACGTAGAATGCGGTCAAACTACGCTTGATGAATTAGAAGAATTGTTCCGTTACAACGATGCAATCCTTCGTAACCTTATCATCCGTCGTGAAAACGCTATCACTGAAGAGTCATTATTGGCTAAGAGTGCTGAAGAAAAACGTGCGCGTAAAGCTCAACGTGAAGAAGCACAACAAGCTAACCAAGACTCTGCTGAAGCATAAGGAGAACATAACATGGCACGTTTTTACCGTCGTCGCAAGTTCTGCCGCTTTACAGCTGAGAACGTTACGTACATCGATTACAAAGACATCGACACTTTAAAACAGTACATCACTGAAAACGGCAAAATTGTTCCTAGCCGTATTACAGGTACTAAAGCTCGTTACCAACGTCAATTGGCGCTTGCTATTAAACAAGCTCGCTACTTGTCTTTGATCCCTTACACTGACAATCATAAGTGAGGTTGAGCTGTGGATATTATTTTATTACAACGCGTTAAAAACCTAGGTAAATTAGGCGATAAAGTATCAGTTAAAGCTGGTTACGGTCGTAACTACTTGATCCCTCAGGGTATCGCTGTAGCTGCAACAGAATCAAACACTGCTGCTTTTGAAGCTCGTCGCGCTGAACTTGAAAAGCAAGAAGCTGAAGTATTAGCTGCTGCTCAAGCACGTGCTGACCAATTGAACGAAGTAAATATCGTAATCACTGCGAAAGCTGGTGACGAAGGTAAATTATTCGGTTCAATCGGTACTCGTGACATCGCTGATGCGTTAACGAATGCTGGTCTTGTTGTAGACCGCGCTGAAGTTCGTTTACCAAACGGTGCGCTTCGTCATACTGGCGAATTCAACATCGCAATCCAATTGCATCATGATGTTGTTGCTGAAGTTCTCGTTACTATCGTATCTGAGTAATTTCTTGCAAAAAAAAGAGCATGCTTTCGCATGCTCTTTTTTTATCTGTAAAAACCCCTTCTCTATTCTTGTTAATACTTCACATTATTTGCTTCTAGAATTTTTTAAATTCAAGTCGCAATTTGTTTGCATAACACGTATGATTTAAATTAACAATTCATTGCTTAATGCTTAATTAAACATTAAAAAAATTCTGAATATACTGTTTTAAAATCAGGGATTTATATGTCACAGGCTACTGCCAACTCAAAACAAAATTCGACTAAAACAGCACCTAACGCTAGCGAAAGTGCACAGCTTAAAGAGTTTCGTACGCCACCACATAATTTGGCGATTGAACAAGCTGTACTTGCTGCATTAATGACTGTTGCTGAATCCTTTGAACAAGTAGGTGATGTACTTCAAGAATCTGATTTTTATGCAACACGCCACAAATATATTTTCCGTGCAATCGATACACTTGCAAAAGAAAACTCACCTTACGATGCGGTATTAGTCAACGACTGGCTTATTAAGCAAAATCTGCTCGATGCTGCAGGCGGTGAAGAATATTTAATGCAGTTAATGGCAGATTCTCCATCAAGTTTCTATAACATTGAAACCTATGCCACAAAAATTAAAGAATTTTCAACTTTAAGAAATATGATTAAAGTGAGCTCTGAAATTTTACAGAATGCTTATGATACTAAAGGTCGTAATGTCAGTGAAATTTTAGACTTAGCAGAAACTAATATTTTCCAAATTGCCGAACAACATAACAACAATAAGAAAAACGCTGGTCCAAAAGCCATTAATACCGTTGTTGCAGATGTATTTGATAAGTTAAATGAACTTTCACAAACTGAAGGTAGTATTACAGGTTTAACTACAGGATTTGTTGAGCTAGATAACAAAACTTCTGGTATGCAAGCAGGTGATTTAATTATTGTTGCGGCACGTCCGTCTATGGGTAAAACCACTTTTGCTATGAATTTAGTTGAAAGTGTACTATTCAACAACAATCTCCCTGCACTTGTTTACTCGATGGAAATGCCTGCAGATTCTATTGCCATGCGTCTAATTTCATCTTTTGGTCGAGTACATCAAGGACATTTACGCTCAGGTAAAATGGACAGTGACGAATGGTCAAAAGTAACCAGTACCATTGTGCACTTACAAGAAAAAAATCTTTATATTGATGACTCATCTGCTTTACCACCAACTGAAGTACGTTCACGCGCACGTCGTATTGCCAAACAACATGGTGGAAAACTCGGCTGTATTATGGTCGATTACCTTCAGTTAATGAAAGTTCCAGGCATGGGCGATAACCGTGTAGGTGAGATTTCGGAAATTTCACGAAGCTTAAAAGCACTTGCTAAAGAAATGCAGTGCCCTGTAATTGCACTTTCACAGCTTAACCGATCACTTGAGAATAGACCGAATAAACGCCCTGTAATGTCTGACTTACGTGAATCAGGTGCGATTGAGCAGGATGCCGATTTGATTATGTTTATTTATCGTGATGAGGTATATAACAAAGAATCTAAAGAAGCAGGTACGGCTGAAATTATTATTGGTAAGCAACGTAATGGTCCTATTGGTACAGTACGTCTTGCCTTTGAAGGGCAATACACGCGTTTTAGTAACTTATCTCCTGAATTCTACGCTCAATATGATGACGAAGAATAAAATTACTACGTATTTCTATACCTATACTTAAGCCATTAAATGCTCTAGGATAAATAGTATTTTAAGATCTCTGAATTTACTATTTATCCTTCAAAATAAATAAGAGCAGTAATTATGCGTAAATTTTTATTTTTTATTATTTTTTTCAGTTGCAGTAATTCACTTATAGCGAGTTCTGAATTTTCAGGTGAAAGCGTTGCAGATAACATCTTAAAAAAAGATATTAAAAAACAATTTCTCAATCATTAAACACATGGTTCGGACAGAAATGTAGAAAAATTGATTCTATTTATACCCAAATTTCTAAAATTGACCAAACTCCAGAAGGACGTATTAAAGAAGTCATTGAATACTGGACTGTAAGTGCATGCAACAGCAGTAAAACCTATTATATTAGTTTGCGTCCAGATATAAATGGTGAAGTCGATTTCTCCGTAAGATTACCTCCTAAATAATATTTAAATATTGAGAAAAATCACCTAGACAATTATGACTATATATACAAAAACAACTTATATAGGCATACAATAACAATCATATTTATATCTATTGTGTTTCTAGTCTTATGACATGATTTTTTAATAACATCATGATTATTCATACCATTATGTAAGTGAGATGAATTAAACATATTCCATTTGATCTAAGTCACTCAATAGATAATCCGTTACCCTATTTCCTCGTTTAAGGAGTTATTCAGGTGCGCCAAGCAACTGTTTATATTGACAGTGAATCACTACAATATAATTTAAATCGCGTTAAACAACTTGCCCCAACAGCTAAAATTGTCAGCATGGTGAAAGCCAATGCCTATGGACATGGCGTAAAAGACTGTTTAGCAGCCTTATCAAATACAGATGCTTTTGGTGTAGCTTGTTTAGAAGAAGCCCTTGAAATTCGTGCATTAGGCTATGAACAACCCATTACGCTGATTGAAGGTATTTTTTCTGATACAGAAATGCAAATCGTAATTGATCAAAATATTGAAATTATTGTTCACCATCAACAACAAGTTGACTGGTTGCTTAGCCACAAAAATGCCTATATTGCAAAAAATTTAAAAGTTTGGGTGAAACTGAATAGTGGTATGAACCGTTTAGGCTTTAAAGTACCTGAAATTATCAACGTCATTCATCTTTTAAAATCTGAAGGGTTTACTTGTGTACTTGCCATGCATTTTGCAAATGCTGATGCAGATCACCACCCTTTAAATGAACAACAAAAACAGCAGTTCTTACACGTAAAAGAAGCATGCGCTCCAATCATGGCATCTTGCTGTAATTCGGCTGCTATTTTTAAATGGCCTGAGCTTAATTTTGATTTTGTACGGCCTGGAATTATGCTATACGGTGCCAGCCCCTTTGCCGACAAAACTGTACAAGACCTAGATATTAAGCCAGTTATGACATTTACAGCAGAAATTATTGCTTTAAATACCATTCAGGCAGGTGAATCTGTAGGATATGGCTCTACATTTATTGCAGATAAAGAAACTGAACTTGCTATTGTTTCAATTGGCTATGGTGATGGTTATCCACGTGCTTTCTTTAAACAGAACTTTGTTGCAATCAATGGTCAAAAAGTTCCTGTGATTGGTCGTGTAGCGATGGATATGATTGCAATTGATGTAACAGGTTTAAACATAAAAATAGGTACTGAAGTTGAGCTTTGGGGTAAAAATCGCTTAGTAGATGATGTTGCTGAAGCCAATGGTACAATTGGCTATGAACTATTATGCCGATTAAGTAACCGTCCTATTCGCAAGAAAATTTAATACGTAACAGAATAAAAAGCCCAAAATAATTTGGGCTTTTTTTAAAAAAATTAATCTTCAATATCAACCAACAATCCTATCAACTTATCTACTTGATATAATCGCAATTGTTTTGGTTGAAATCGCTGAAAACCCTGTTCACGCATATAATCTTGAATCAGACTATTACGTTTTACATATTTCATTGACCAATCTTTAAAATGTAATTTATCTATAGGCTTACATTCAAAGAGTGTAAAATCCTTATGCCTTGAATCTTTTTTTAACTTTTCAACAAGGAACTCTAAGTCTTCTTTTCTCCCCTCCAAGCATTGGAAAAAGTATTGATCTGCAAAATAAAGGACACCTGTAATTTTATGAATAACATTAAAGTCACGAGCTTCTTTTAAAATATTTCTTAGATCTTCAAATAATTTATCAGCTTCCGAGATTGAATAACTAGCATAACTTAATTGGTACATATCCCCACCTTATGTCTGTATAAAAATCATACTACCGGAAATAACAATGTACTTGTTTTATAAGAAGAAATAAAGCATTTAATCAAAATAATCTTTAGTCGGTTTTGGGAGTTCTTGTAAGCCTTTTTTCAAAGTTTCAGACCACTGTTTACTAATTTCTTGAAAATATTGGTCTGATTCATTAATTCTTTTGCCTTCAGGAACGCGTAGGCTATCTTTTTTATAAACCAAAACATCCAATGGCATACCTACAGACACATTAGATCTTAAAGTTGAGTCAAACGATATTAAAGCACATCTAAGCGCTTCATCAATTTGCATGTCATAACTTAAAGCACGATCTAAAATAGGTTTTCCATATTTACTTTCACCAATTTGGAAAAATGGTGTGTCTTTGGTTGCACTAATAAAATTCCCTTGAGGATAAATATTATATAGCTGTAAAGGTTCTTCACCTATTTGCCCACCAACCAATAAACTACAATAATAATTGCTTTGCTCTAAAGTGTCGGCCGTTACATCACTAATTACCTTACGTAGCGTTTGACCTACCAATTCAGCCACTTCAAACATCGTATTTACACTATATAAATTTGGCTCTTGTTTTAACGTGAGCTGATTTTTTAAGTACCCAATTACAGCCTGAGTTGTTGCCAAATTCCCAGAGGTTTGAATTGTAAAAAAGCGCTCGCCCTCTTTACCAAAAATATATAACTTTCTAAATACTGAAATATGGTCTACACCCGCATTTGTGCGCGTATCGCTAATAAATACTAAACCTTCTTTTAAACGTAGCGCACAGCAATAAGTCATAACATCCTCTTTTCTTTTTTAACACGCTAAAACCTGCACAATAGAGTGCATTGTTTCTAGCCCACCCTTTTCGCGCATTCCTCTTACGGGTGCAACATCCCAATAATCACGTCCAACTGCAACGTAAATATGTGAACTAGGCGTAAATAATTGATTACTAATGTCGAAACAATACCATGAATCGTTTAAAAAAACTTCAGCCCATGCGTGACTGGCAAGATGAGAAAGATTGGGTACATACAAATATCCAGACACATAACGCGCTGCAAGCCCTAAAGATTTACACATTGCAATGAAGACATGACTATGATCTTGACATACTCCTTCTTTACGCTGAAATGCTTCAATAGCTGTTGTATTCACATGCGTACTTTGTGGTACATAAGGAATATATTCCAAAATAGCAGCAGCTAAATATACTAAACTGTCATAATCCACAACAGGTACACAACGATGTGCAAACTCTTTCATTTCTGCATTACACATCGTGCTTGGTGTCGGCTGCATAAATAAATACGGATTCATCTGGTCATCTAGACCATTTTCAGGTGTTGAATTTAGCTCAACAATTCCTTGTGCCATGATCGTCATTTGCTGATAAGCATAGCGCTGCGTACTAGTAATCCAAATATTATTAAATGCATCTCGTTTAATTTGCTTTTCACCAGGGACACTAATATCCCAAGATCTAACATTCTGATGCCTATTATTAAATGGCATCATTTTAATGTATTGAATACTATTTGAAGCTTCTTCTGAATATAAATAATGAGTTTGATGATTAACCATTAATTTCATGCGTCCACCTCAAACATTTGATGAATACTATGACTAAATTGGTAAAAGTTAGTTGCATTAGGTTCTTTTGATAAACTCCCCCAAGCTTCAGTAATTGCATCCCAACCTAATTCTTCTAATAGTGCAATTACAATACTGAGCTCTTGCAAAGCTTCATCTATTTCTTGATTTAAACGAATCAGACGGTCAATTTGCTCAATATTTTGTCCTAATTTAAAAAATAAAAAAACGTCGTGAGATTCTGCTTCAAGTACATCCAAACACTCACCCACAACATCACAGATATAACCTGGGTTTTCACTTGCCAACTTAATCAGCTTATTCAATTCAGCATAACCAAATGCTGTCAGCACACCACGTAAAGAATGAATATTATCTTTGGTATATGCAAATTGCTGCTTAAATGAAACAGCATTACTTTCATCCAAAACCAACTCATTGAGTGAAATTGCATCAAATGCGGGCAAACAAAATGCAGATGCATATTGAATGGCTTCATTATCTTGCTTAAATGGAAACTGATGACATAAATATTGGATACGTGAAATATAACGTCCTAACCAAAAAATGTTTTCTGCACTTGTATTTAATAAAATCATTTTTATTCCCCTAATATCTAAGACTTATGAATGTAGAGAATCGACAACCCATGTATCTTTAATACCCCCACCTTGTGATGAGTTCACCACTAAAGAACCTTCTTCCATTGCTACTCGTGTTAAGCCACCCGGAACAATCTCAGTTCTATACGGCGAGCTCAAAACAAATGGGCGTAAATCAATATGTCTTTCTGCAATACCTTTATCAGTTAATGTTGGCGAAACAGAAAGCTCTAATGTAGGCTGTGCAATATATAAATGTGGTGTAGCAATAAGCTTATCTCTAAAAGCTGAAAGTTCTTTTTCACATGCATGTGGTCCAATAAGCATGCCGTATCCACCTGAACCCTGTGCTTCTTTCACCACCAATTTTTCAAGATTATCGAGCACATAATCTAAATCTTGTTGTTCACGACATTGGTACGTTGGTACATTTTTAAGAACAGGCTCTTCACCTAAGTAAAAACTAATCATTTTATCTACATAAGGATAAATTGATTTATCATCTGCAACCCCTGTACCTGGTGCATTTGCGATAACAACATTGTTTTGTAAATATGCCGACATCAGACCAGGTACCCCTAAAGTACTATCAGGTTTAAAGCAAAGTGGATCGATAAAGGCATCATCTAAACGGCGATAAATCACATGAACTTGCTGACGACCACGAATTGTTTTGACAAATACTTTGTCATTTTCAACAAATAAATCTTTAGATGTCACCAATGGCACATCCATTTCTCTTGCTAAAAATGCATGTTCATAATAAGCACTGTTATATTTACCTGGCGTAAGTACCACAATCATTGGATTATCTACATAAGCATTTTCTGCAAGAATTTCTCTTAACAATTGCGGATACTGTTCAATCGCTAAAATATTGTTTTGCTTACATAAATCTGGCATTAATTTTTGACTAATTTTACGTCCTTCAAGCATATAAGACACGCCAGATGGTGTTCTTAAATTATCTTCAAGTACATAAAAATCACCTACGCGATCGCGAATAATATCAATACCGCTAATTTGACTATAAATTTTTCCTTTTAGGTCATGTGAAAACATATGTGGCTGATATGCTTCATGCGTAAGCACTTGCAACTCAGGAACAATGCCTGCTTTTAAAATTTCTTGTTGATGATAAATATCATGTAAAAATAGATTTAAAGCTCTTACACGTTGTGCACATCCTAAAGCGATTGTATTCCATTGTTTTTTCGCAATAATGCGTGGAATAACATCGAATGGAATCGTTCGTTCAATCCCTTCTTGCTCCCCATAAACCGAAAAAGTAATACCTTCATATAAGAAATGTGTTTTTGCTGCATCATTTAAAGCATGCAAATCGTTTAAACTATGTTGCGCTAACCATCGCTCAATATTTGGTCCCGCATTTCCAGACATAGATTTATCATCTAATAATTCATTAAAGAAACGCGAACTTAACTCGTTGTTTGTATATTTAGTTTTCGCTACAGCAGACTGTGTGAATATATATGATGGTGGTGTTTCGATACTCTGATTTGTAGCCACATTTTCTAAAGTGTTATCTAAGCCATAATCTTCTTTAAGCATACAAACCTCTACTTTGTAATTTTATGTAATTATTGTAAGCAATTTAAGTGCCAAAATTATTCTAATAATGAAGAAGCTATGTGTTTTAAAATTAAATTGCAAATATAGAAGAACTATCGATTGAATATGAAATTATTAAATTTACTTGCTAAAAGAATATAGTTTTCATATTGTGTGCTGTATTCAACTCATATTTTCAATTCATTATCTTTTGATTCCTTATGCAAGCACAAGAAAAAGAAACTTCGAATACTCTATATCGCCAATGGCAAATTCTTTCCCGTCTATCTACAGGAAAATGGATGGGTACACGTGAATTACAAGAAATATTACAACGTGAAGGTATCGATATCAGTTTGCGAACCATTCAACGTGATTTAAACCAAATATCACAACGCTTTCCTATTGAAAATAATGGGACAGTTCCACAAGGTTGGCGCTGGCGTGCAGATGCACCAATTCAAAGTTTGCCACATATGACAAGCTCTCAAGCAGTCACCTTTATGATGGTTGAAGAACATCTAAAACATTTACTTCCACCAAGTTTGGTGGAGGAAATGAACCCATGGTTTGACCTTGCACGTCGAAGTTTATCTACCCAAAATAACGTTCGCCAATGGATTAACCGCGTTCGGATTGTGCCTGCAAATCAACCACTTATTCCACCATTGGTAGATCGTGGTTCTCAACAAGCCATTTATGAAGGATTATTGCAAGATAAGCAACTTGAATGTGTTTATCATGCACGTACAATTGGTGCAGAAGAAAAAACCTATGTACTTAACCCCTTAGCATTGGTTCAAAAAGGTGCTGTTATTTATTTAATATGCACCCGTTTGGATAAAACAGATATACAAACTTTCGCCTTGCATCGTTTTAAAACAGCCAAAGTTCTGAATTCTCGTGCATTACATCCTGTTGATTTTGATATAGATAAATATATCGAATCGGGTGCATTAGGTTTCCGTGTAGACTATACAAAACCAACTGATTTGGTGAAATTAAAACTCACCATGACCACTGAAAATGCAGCATACTTTGAAGAAAGTCAGCTAAGTAAAGATCAGGTGATGGAAGATTTAGGCAATGACCTAGTTCAAATACAAGCATCTGTTCCATTCACCTCTCAGCTTGTTTGGTGGTTGCGCAGCTTTGGACGACGCATTCAAGATATTGAACCGATAGATGTATATAATGCTGTTTATGAAATTGAAGATTAAAAAAAGCCCCAATTAAGGGATTTTATTTTTATATTTTTGTCATTTTTTGCGCTGTTGGTTTATAGAAATCGAAGCTTGCAAACAAGACACCCGATATTACAAACTTCGTTGCTCTTTATACGAGTTATTTGACAGTTCAGTTTGAGCATAAGCATGCTAAATCTGAATTGTTATAACGAATACGCTTCATTGTCATCATATTTACCTCTAGTTTTAAACATAAAATTAATTTAATCGTTTTACTCTTTTTTGTGAAATAAGTTGATGTGCTAAATAAATCATCTTTGCTATTAAAGATGAAACTTGCTGTTCTTATCAAGAAAAAAGCTAAAGTAACCGTAGTCACTTTAGCTTTTAAATACATCGTCTTTTTAAATCATTAGATCTTTAAATTATTTATCTTTCAAACTGGCTTTATATTTAGATAAAGCAGTAACTGCAATTGCAGAGATAATGATACCCGGAGCGCTTGCGATTAAAATACCTGTCGTACCTAATCCTAAAGCAAGTATTTTCCCTGTAAGCAATGGTCCTGTCATTGCACCTAAACGCCCAAGTGAAATCGCGCTTCCTACACCTGTCACTTTGCCCTGACCTGAGTAAAAGATAGGTGAAATACCGTATAAAATTGATTGACCGCCAGTAGAAAAAATACCACCCATAATTCCAGCCAAAACAAGCATCGGAATTGAGTTTGTTGTGAATAGAAGAACAACCGCAAATAATAGACCAATGTAAATAATACACGCCATTTGCCAAAGCTTTAAACGGTCTAATAAGTACCCTAAACCTAATGTTCCAATGACAGCTCCCACTTGGAATAACAACATAATCATAAATGCTTGTTGCTTTTCTAAGCCTTGCGCCATTAATAAATTTGGTAACCAACTAATCAAAATATAGTTGATCATTAATGTGAAAAAGAAGCTTACCCAAAGTGGTACTGTGTACTTATAACGCTGCTCGGCAAATAGAACTTCCGCCATTTTAGGTACATCAGCTTGATCTATCGCAACATTCTCTTTTTTCTTATCTTTTAGAATAATCATCATAAAAGGAATAAGAATCAGTGGAGTTAAACCACCAATTAAGAATAAAGTTTGCCAAGCAATATCTTTAAAGAATACTGCTAAACCTGCTACAAAAATTGCACCTACAGGTAGTCCGCAATACATCAGACTATTTAATTTACCGCGATTTTGTTCAGTTGCTTCATCACCTACCACAGAAATCATGGTTGGCATTGCAGCACCTAAACCTAAGCCTGTTAAAAAGCGTGCAATATATAAAATTTCGGTATTTGGTGCGATTGCCGTAATGGTCATAAATACGCCAAAAATTAAAATAGACAAAATAAGAACTTTCTTTTGTCCTAGATAGTCTGCGACACGACCACCTAAAAATGCACCAAATAGCATTCCAAATACGCCTAGGCTAAATACATAACCTAACTGAACTTGGTCTAATGCAAATGTTTCAGCGATTCCTTTTGCTGCAATACCCGGCGCTTGTAAATCGAAACCTTCGAAAAAAGCCACCCAGAAACATAAAAACACGGTCAATATTTTTTGCATTTTGCTGCTTTGAATATTCATCGTTCTATCCTTAGTGAATGAATTTGTTAATAAACTCATTTCATATTCTCTAGATATTAAAGATGAATAAACATCACTACATTAGTATCGCCACAAATGAAAGTACAGTAATTTAGTCTGAATTCAATACAAAAGAACATAAGGTCTTATTTGTATTTATTATAATTAAAACTTAATAAAACAATAGTTTAAATCAATCACTTTGTTTTCATGATCGTTCGATAGTTTTTTATAATAGTGTCGTAAAAACATAAAAAAAACCCGCATTTAGCGGGTTTTTTTATTAGCTCAAAATCTTATGCAGATTTTTTTGCTTGGTTATTTTTACGAATTGTAATCATCACCAATTGAACAGCCGCAGGTGTAACACCTGGAATACGACTTGCTTGCGCTAAAGTTTCAGGGCGAACATCCTTTAACTTCAACGTAATTTCACGAGAAAGACCTGAAACCACATCATAATCAAAATCAGCAGGAATTTGAGTTTCTTCAAGACGCTTCATTTGAGCAACATCTTCTTGCTGACGGTTAATATAACCCGCATATTTCACCGCAATTTCAATTTGCTCACCAACAAAAGCAGAAACTTCAGAACCTGTAATTTCAGCAATTTGTGAGAAATTAATATTTGGACGTTTTAACAAATCAATCGCATTGGTTTCTTTAGATAAATCATCGCCTGTTAAATCTACAAACTTCTTACCTAAAGGATTATTTGGCGCAGCCCAAAGATGCTGTAAACGACCTTTTTCAGTTTCAATCGCTTCCATTTTTTGGCAGAAAGAATCCCAACGTGCATCATCCACAAGACCCATTTCACGACCAATTGCTGTTAAGCGCTGATCTGCATTATCTTCACGAAGCATCAAACGATATTCCGCACGTGAAGTGAACATACGGTACGGTTCTTTTGTACCTAATGTAATTAAATCATCTACAAGAACGCCCATGTACGCTTCATCACGTTTCGGTGTCCACTGCTCTTGATCCCACGCACGGCGTGCAGCGTTCAAGCCTGCAAGTAAACCTTGCGCACCCGCTTCTTCATAACCTGTTGTACCGTTAATTTGACCTGCAAAATACAAGTTATTAATGGCTTTAGTTTCTAAAGAGAATTTCAATGCTTGTGGGTTAAAATAATCGTACTCAATTGCATAACCTGGACGAAGAATATGTGCATTCTCCATACCACGAATCGAGCGAACCAATTCAAACTGAACATCAAATGGTAAAGATGTAGAAATACCATTTGGATAAAGCTCGTGTGTATCTAAACCTTCTGGCTCAATAAACACTTGGTGCGAATCTTTGTCTGCAAATTTGTGAATTTTATCTTCAATTGATGGGCAGTAACGTGGACCCACACCCTCAATTACACCTGTATACATTGGTGAACGGTCTAAACCACCACGAATAATGTCATGTGTACGTTCATTCGTATGCGTGATATAGCAATTCACTTGTTCAGGATGCATTGAAGCATCACCCATAAATGACATGGTCGGAGATGGGAAATCACCCGGCTGTGCTGTCATTACAGAGAAATCAACTGAACGTGCATCAATACGTGGTGGCGTACCTGTTTTTAAACGACCCACAGGTAAATTTAACTCACGTAAACGTGCAGCTAAAGAAATAGACGGAGGATCACCCGCACGACCGCCCGATGCATTGTTTAGACCAATGTGAATTACACCGCCTAAGAATGTACCCGTTGTTAATACAACAGTTTTCGCATCGAAGCGTACACCCATTTGCGTAATTACGCCTTTAACGGTATCGCCTTCAACAATTAAGTCATCTGCTGCTTGTTGGAAAATATCTAAATTTGCTTGATTTTCTAATGTTTCACGAATTGCAGCTTTAAAACGTACACGGTCTGCTTGAGCACGTGTTGCACGAACTGCCGCACCTTTACGAGAGTTTAGAATACGAAATTGAATACCACCTTTATCGGCAGCAAGTGCCATTGCACCGCCCAAGGCATCAATTTCACGCACAAGATGTGACTTACCAATACCACCAATGGCTGGGTTACAGCTCATCTGCCCTAAAGTCTCAATATTGTGAGTTAAGAGTAAAGTCTGTCGACCCATACGTGCCGCAGCCAATGCTGCTTCTGTACCTGCGTGACCACCGCCGATAACAATGACATCGTAAACTTTAGGATAATGCATAATGGTATTGAGAGATAAAAATAATGACTGAATATTGTAGCAAAATTTAGCGTCTAAGTTGACAAATTAAGTCGAATTTATCGTAATAAAAAAATGCATTAAAAATATGGTCATTTTCAACAAACAAAGACTCGCATATAAACCCAATAAAACACCGTCATTTTTTGTGGTTTACAAAGCTCATATAAGTATGGTTTATATAACCTTATATTTAAAATATTAAAACTAAATTCAAAACAAGTAAGTGCATATGGAATATGCAAAAAAATGACAATATTTACAGGAGTAATCTATGAATATGGGAATTATTACTGTGCTTTTGCCCTTAGCATTAGCCATTATTATGATTGGTTTAGGCCTAGAACTAACCCTTAACGATTTTAAACGTGTTTCTAAACATCCTAAAGCAGTACTCATTGCCTTATTTTGTCAATTGGTTATTTTGGTGGGTGTTGCCTTTATATTATGTAAAGTTCTTGCATTACCACCATTACTTGCCGTGGGTTTAATGCTACTTGCAGCCTCTCCGGGTGGTAGTACAGCAAACTTATTTAGTTACTTATTTAAAGGAGATATTGCGCTTAATATTAGTTTAACCGCAATAAATTCAGTGGTGGCAGCTGTTACTCTACCTTTAATTATGAACTTTTCTATATTGCACTTTATGCAAGAAAGTCAGCAAATCGCTCTACCTTTGTCAAAAATAGTGCAAGTATTTGCCATTATTATTGTTCCCGTTGCTATTGGAATGCTCATTCGACACTATGCGCCTAAGTTAACTGAAAAACTAAATAAGCCTTTACGCATTTTTGCTGTCATCTTCTTAATCGCGATTATTATTCTTGCAATATTTGCAGAGCGTCAAAATATTGCGACATATTTAACTCAAGTTGGGCTTGCAACAGCTCTGTTTTGTGCATTCAGTTTAGCCATTGGATATTTCGTGCCGCGTCTTTTAGGTATTAGCAGTACGCAAGCACGTGCTTGTGCCTTTGAAATTGGCATTCATAATAGTACTTTAGCCATGACCATTGCATTAACCGTTATGGCAAACACCACCATTGCCATGCCTGCCGCAGTGTATTCAATTTTTATGTATATTTTTGCTGCAGCCTTTGGTTTTATGATTACTCGATCAAAACACCCTACAATACAAAACACTTAATTCAAACCCCAAAACTAGAAATTGGAGTAGTACCTAAACATCATTACTCCAATTTCTAAGCAGTGTTCTTGTAGATCGGCTACAATACTCAAGATATAAAATTTTTTAGGTTATTCCCGTGAAGTGGTTACAAATTCATATTACTGTTGAGCAAGCTCAAGTCGATTTTACCGAAACTCTTTTAGAATCTCTTGGCGCAGTCAGCGTTACTTTAGATGATGCTGAAAATCAAGACTTGCTTGAGCCACTTCCAGGCGAAACACCACTTTGGAATAAAGTGATTGTGACGGGTATTTACGCTCAAGAAGATGATGAAGAAATTGATGTTGCTGCATTAGAAACATTTATTCGCACTCAGCTTCCAACCGAACCTATGCGTAGCGAATTTATGGAAGACCAAGAGTGGGAACGCACTTGGATGGATGCTTACGAACCAATTCAAATTGGCGAGAAATACTGGATTGTTCCAGAATGGATGGAACCACCTGAAGCTGATGCAGTAAATATTAAGTTAGATCCAGGTCTAGCATTTGGTACAGGCAACCATGCATCTACATTCCTTTGCTTACAATGGTTAGGCAAAACAGATGTTAAAGATAAAATTGTCATCGATTATGGCTGTGGTTCAGGTATTTTAGGTGTAGCTGCCCTTTTATTAGGTGCTAAAAAAGTATATGCCACAGATATTGACCCACAAGCTGTATTAGCAACACAACAAAATGCAGAGTTAAATGGCGTATTAGAAAACCTATACGTAGGTTTACCTGATGAGTTTAACGAAACATTAAAAGACCAAAAAGCAGATGTTTTTGTAGCAAACATTCTTGCAGGTCCATTAATGATGCTTGCTCCACAATTTGCAACTCTTGTAAAATCTGAAAGTGAATTTGCACTTGCAGGTGTTATTCAAGAACAAGTTGAAGAAGTTTCTAGTGTATATTCTGAATTTTTTGATATATTACAAGTAGAAACACGCGACGAATACTGGTGCAGAATCTCTGGGAAGCGTCATTCATTCTAATAGCACAACAATAGAATAATATATGAGTGAAAAACAAACTACATGCCCTGAATGTCATACGACATATAAAGTTACTGTACCTCAGCTGACTGCAGCTCAGGGCATGGTTTGTTGTCCTAAATGTGAGTTTACATTTAATGCAATTTCATACTTAAACACACCTCATACAGAATTCGATACATCTATTTCTTATCAGTTTACTGAAGCAGAAAAAGACTCAAATGATATAATTACCCAATACACGCCCACTTTAGCGTCAAATGTAGTCAAAATTTTTGATGCCACAGTTGAAAATTCAGCTATTAGCTTAAGAACCTATTTAAACAATTTAAACTATTTCAACCCAGAACCCATTAACACATTACCCTCACTTAACTTATCTAAAGAAAGTGAGTTTATGAAAGATAAAAAAAATGGCATTGGGTATTATGCGATTTGGGGCCTTATTAATTTTTCTTTAATTATCATTTTCTTGATTCAAATCGTAATAGCCAACCCTAAAATCATAAACAACAACTCCTTTATAAATAGTGCCTACGTTAAAGTATGTAATGTTTTTCAATGTGAAAGCATTATTCAGCAATACAAACTTGTCGACTTAGTTGATATCAAAGCAACCTCAGTCAAGCCTAATTCAACTAAATTGTCTGGTTATGTAATTAACCACAACGAATACAGCCTTGCACTTCCTCTTATTCGTGTAAACTTATTAAACGATAATGTAACTGTGTACTCACATATCTATCGACCTCAAGAATACTTAATTAAAAGTTTGATTGATGTTGAGCGAATTCCACAAAATAGTCCGTTCAACTTCAATATTATTGTCCCAATCGCTAAAAAAGACTTCAATGACTACCAAATCGAAATCATTAGACCCTGAATATTGAAAAAAACTATTAAAATTTGCAAAAAAAAGTAAAAAAAATGCAGTTTTCTTGCTCACTTTTCTTTTTACAATGGTATGATACGCGCCACGAAAGCTTTGTGCTGCAAACTCCTCGCTTAATTCACAACATAATTACATCCACAAAATGCGCTTTATGAATCTTATTGCGTATTGAGTAGATTTTTTTGTTTACGAATGGTCTGTAACAAATCTTTAACTATTGTTACGCTTAAATTTCGACCAAAGCTCTGAGTTGTGGCAAGCTATACACCAGTTTTAAAATATTCCGTTTTAGGATCTAAAACTGAATATTCGTTAAATTTTATAGACCATATTTATATATCACTTTACCCAAGTGATATTTGTTTCGGATTAATTCGCATGAATAGCAAATCTCCTATTTTTACTGCTCAATCTGATGTTGCTCTTCGTATTCACGTAGATCGCGCAGTTCGCCACTACTTTGCACAATTGCAAGGTGAGCAACCATCACAAGTTTACGACATGGTGTTGGCAGAAATGGAGAAACCTCTTTTATCTGTGGTTCTAGAATATACGCGTGGTAATCAAACTCGCGCTGCCGAGATTCTAGGACTTAACCGTGGTACTTTACGTAAAAAGTTGAAAGCTCACGGTTTAATGAGTGAATAACTGATAAAATGCTTGCGGCTACCGCAGGCATTTTTTTTATCTGTAATATAGCTAATTTGTTTTAATCTGTTCCTTAAAGACTGTGACGAAGATCATGACTATCAAACGCGCTTTAATCTCTGTTTCCGACAAAACTGGTATTGTTGAATTTGCACAAGAACTTGCTGCTCTAGGGGTAGAAATTTTATCTACTGGCGGTACATACAAATTGTTGAAAGACAATAATGTTGCCGTAGTTGAAGTTTCAGAGCACACAGGTTTTCCTGAAATGATGGATGGACGTGTTAAAACACTTCATCCTAAAATTCATGGTGGTATTTTAGCTCGTCGTGGTCTAGACGAAGCTGTAATGGCTGAACACAACATCGATGCTATCGATTTAGTTGTTGTAAACCTTTATCCATTTGCTGCAACAGTTGCTAAACCAAACTGCTCACTTGCTGATGCAATCGTAAACATCGACATTGGTGGTCCTACAATGGTTCGTGCTGCGGCAAAAAACCATGCATCTGTAGGTATCGTAGTCAATGCATCTGACTACTCTACTGTTGTTGCAGAGCTAAAAGCTGAAGGTTCATTAAGCCATGCAACTCGTTTTGACTTAGCTGTTAAAGCATTTGAACATACTGCTCAATATGACGGTATGATTGCATCTTACTTAGGTGCTCGTGTTGGTAAAGAAGAAGGCGAAGCTGATAAGTTTGCTCGCACATTCAACACTCAATTAAATAAAGTACAAGATCTTCGTTACGGTGAAAATCCGCACCAATCTGCTGCTTTCTATGTTGAAGACACAGCTTCTGAAGCGTCTGTTTCAACTGCAAAACAATTACAAGGTAAAGAATTATCTTATAACAACATTGCAGACACTGACGCAGCACTTGAATGTGTTAAGTCATTCGCTAAACCTGCTTGTGTAATTGTTAAACATGCAAATCCATGTGGCGTTGCTGTTTCTCTAGATGGCATTCAAGCAGCTTATAACTTAGCGTATGCAACAGATCCTGAGTCTGCATTTGGTGGCATTATTGCATTTAACCGTGAATTAGACGTTGCAACTGCTCAAGCAATTGTAGACCGTCAATTCGTTGAGGTCATTATTGCTCCAAGCATCGCTGAAGGCGTTTTAGAAGTTACAGGTGCGAAGAAAAACGTACGTGTACTTGTATGTGGCGAACTTCCAGCAATTGATGCACGTCAAGCTCAACTTGACTACAAACGCGTAAATGGCGGTTTACTCGTTCAAGATCAAGACTTAGGTATGATTACTAAAGATGATCTTAAAGTTGTAACTAAGCGCGCTCCTACAGAAGCTGAAATTGATGACATGATCTTTGCTTGGAAAGTAGCAAAATACGTGAAATCTAATGCGATTGTTTATGCAAAAGGCCGTCAAACGATTGGTGTAGGCGCAGGTCAAATGAGTCGCGTAAACTCGGCTCGTATTGCTGCTATTAAAGCTGAACATGCAGGTTTAGTGGTTGAAGGCGCTGTAATGGCATCTGATGCATTCTTCCCATTCCGTGATGGTATTGATAACGCTGCGAAAGCAGGTATTAAATGCATTATTCAACCAGGTGGTTCTATGCGTGATGAAGAAACAATTGCAGCAGCTGACGAAGCTGGTATTGCAATGGTCTTCACAGGCATGCGTCATTTCCGCCACTAAGTTGTAAAACTTAAAAAATAAACCCTCCTTCAATTCAGGAGGGTTTATTACATCAGTATTTTTTTCCATCTTGCGTTAAGATGTGAATGATTTTAAACCGCATTCGGTTTTTCGGAATTTCATTTTCGAGGGTTTTCTAAAGATGAACATTTTAGTTTTGGGTAGTGGCGGCCGTGAACATGCACTCGCATGGAAAATCGCACAAGACGATCAAGTCGCTAAAGTATTTGTAGCACCGGGTAACGCAGGTAGCGCAACTGAAAATAAATGTGAAAATGTCGCTTTAGACATTCTCGACAATCCTGCAATTATCGATTTTGCAAAAAATAATGCAGTAGAAATGATTATTGTTGGCCCTGAAGCACCGCTTGTAAATGGTGTTGTAGATGCTTGCCGCGAAGCAGGTGTTAAAGTTTGGGGACCAACGCAATTTGCTGCACAGCTTGAAGGCTCTAAAGCTTTCGCTAAACACTTCTTAAAACGCCATAACATTCCAACTGCTTTTTATGATGTATTTACCGAAGTAGATGCAGCTAAAGCATTTGTGGAGAAAAATGGTGCGCCAATCGTGATCAAGGCAGATGGTCTTGCTGCGGGTAAAGGCGTAATTGTTGCAATGACTAATCAAGAAGCATTCGATGCAATTGATGACATGCTTGCAGGCAATAAATTTGGTGATGCAGGTTCTCGCGTTGTTATTGAAGAATTCCTTGCAGGTGAAGAAGCTTCTTTCATTTGTATGATTGATGGCGACAACATCTTACCAATGGCAACATCGCAAGATCACAAACGTATTTTTGAAGGTGACCAAGGTCCTAACACAGGCGGTATGGGTGCTTACTCTCCTGCTCCTGTTGTAACTTCAGACGTTTTTGAAAAAGCAATGAATGAAGTGATGCGTCCAACTGTTGAAGGCATGAAGAAAGACGGTCATGTTTACACAGGCTTCTTGTATGCAGGCTTGATGATTGATGAACAAGGTCAACCAAAAGTAATCGAATTTAACTGTCGTTTTGGTGATCCTGAAACTCAACCAATTATGATGCGTTTAAAATCATCTTTGGTTGATTTAGTTCAAGCAGGTTTAGATGGTAACTTACCTGCCGAGGCTGAATGGGATGAGCGTAAAACTGTAGGTATCGTTTTAGCGTCTAAGGGTTACCCTGAAACGTCTAGCAATGGCGATGTCATTACAGGTTTAGATACACAAATGACAGATGCTAAAGTTTTCCATGCAGGTACTAAAGCCAATGAAAATGGCGACATCGTAACTGCTGGCGGTCGTGTACTTTGCGTAACTGCACTAGGTAATACGATTGGCGAAGCTCAAGCAAAAGCTTTAGAACTTTGCGAAAAAGTGACTTTTGATGGTGTTCAATACCGTAAAGATATTGGTTACCGTGCGATTGCTCGTGAAAATGCTTAATCTATATTTAGATTAAATAAAAACCCCGATTCGTTCGGGGTTTTTATTATTTGCTATATATACGCTTAATATATGTAGCTACTTTTTCAATTTCAGGAAATATCGTCGCTTCCGTAATTCCTAATATCTCTAGCTGACTCAATATTCTTTGTTTATCACTTGAAGGAATAATTATTTTTTTATCTTTGGTCAAGATCAAACTATCATTTAATTTAGCTGGCTTATTTTTCTTAAAATCATCAATTCCAAATAAGAAAAAAGCACTATCTTGCCTAATAACACGTTGATTATCCATTTTTGGCTTTACACAAAGAACTTTTGAAAGCACATCTGGCTCAATCCGTGGTTGGAAATGAGGCTTTTCACTCTGAATTTCGTAAACCAACTTTTTAACATGGTGCTGAGTATTAAACTCCTCACACATTTCATCGTACCCATCATCAAGAAAAAATAACTTAGTATCTATACTTTTAGGTATATAAAAATCACAAGGAATACGACTTAGGTTTGATAAAATACTTACAGTATCACTATCGTAATATTTAATAGATGATTTAGGAACCTTGAAAATTATGAGTTCAGCATCATTCTTAGACTTAGATTGACAAGCAAAGTACAGTGCTATAAGTGGATTTGTAGTAATGTCTAACAATCTTGTTGGAAGTGAGTAATGTTGCATTTTCACTAGGAATTCAAAGGTAGTCTTACAATGCTCAAAATCTTGTGGGCATCTAAGTAGTAGCTCTTTAAAAATAATATGCTCATTTTTTATGATTTCATCACGATAGATATACGGTTCAAGCTTATAGTTTTTATTTGAATGTCCCCTAAAAAAAATCGCACGATCATTTGATATCAAATCATATTCATTTAATTTTTTTAAAATTTCTGCAATCCCCAACTGTTGTCTCGACATAAATCACACCATTTTTTCCAAATATATCAATAATTAACAAACAAACTATTAAACAAATTATATTAAGATATGATTTTCCACAACGGAAACCCTATATTCATTTTTCATCTTTATATCGTACAAAATCTTATAAAGATGAATAAAGCATTTATTCTTAAGCTACTTAAAATCATCACAATCATAATTTATTGTTTTTTAATAGTTTTAACAAATTAAATCACAACGCTTATCCAATAAATTAGCTAAGCATTCTGTTTTTCATCACTATATCGAATAATTATTTATTGTTATGATACTGTCATGTTATGAACATTTCCAAGTCAAACAAAATTTGCCTTTATTTAGTACTCCCTATAAAGTCTTTGTTTAGTATGGAAACAGCCATATAAGTAATTGATTATTAAATAACGATTAAGTTGCACACAGCCAACCTTAACTTGTTATTTAAACAACAATATCTCCAACATTGGTTATCGTAAATTTATATTTTAAATTTACTTAGGATGATGAAATGAAAAAAATTCTCGGACTTATTTTAGGTCTAACAGTTGGCTTAACAGCTTGCTCAAAGCCTGAAGCACCTGCAACTGAAGCTGCTAAAACAGACTCAACAGAATTACAACAAGTTGTAATGGCTTCTACAGGTTCAGATGCTGATATCTGGAATCACATTGCAAGCCTACCTGAAACAAAAGAAGCAGGTATTGATCTTAAAGTGAAAAACTTCACTGACTACGTAGCAATGAATACTGCTGTAGCAAACAAAGAAATTGATATCAATGCATTCCAATCTTATGCATATCTTGTTGCATTCAATGAATCGAACAAAGATAAAATTGTCCCTGTTTCTACAACTTATTTAGAACCAATGGGTATTTATGCAAGCAAAGTTAAAAAAGTTGATGATTTTGCAAAAGGCGCAACTATTGCTATTCCAAACGATGCTGCAAATGAAGCTCGTGCGTTATTACTTCTTCAATCTGCTGGCTTAATTAAATTAAAACCTGATTTTAACCCTGCAACTGGTACACCAGCTGACATCATTGAAAATGTAAAAGAAATTGTAATTAAACCAATTCAAATGGCAACTGCTGTTCGTGTTAAAGACGAAGTAGATGCGATTGTTTTAGGTAATACACTTGCATTGGAAGGTGGTTTAAACGTTCTTAAAGATTCTATTTTCTATGAACCTGTAGACCAAAGCACAAAACTTAACGTAAATATTTTAGCGACTTCTGCAGATCGTGCAAATGATCCTATTTTACAAAAAGTTGGTGCGTTATATCACACTGAAGCCGCTCAAAAATTCATTAAAGAAAAATTTGAAGGTACTAAAGTTGACGTAAATAAACCAATCAGCTATTTAACTGAATCTAAATAGTAATATAATTAAGAATAACTAAAACAGGCAAAGACACTTTGCCTGTTTTTCATTTTAGATTAATTTAGACGATATGATTGAATTTAAAAATATTTCCAAGCATTACACGCTAAACGGCCAAACTATCCGTGCCTTAGATCAAATTAACCTTCAGATTCCAGATGGCAGTATTTTTGGCATTATTGGCTATAGTGGAGCTGGTAAAAGTACTTTAATCCGTCTGATTAATCTTTTAGAACGTCCAAATGACGGTCAGGTGATTATTAATCAAACCGATTTCACAGCTTTAACTCCTGCACAGCTTCGTACCGAACGTGCCAATATTGGTATGATTTTCCAGCACTTCAACTTATTGCAAACAAAAACTGTTGCAGCAAATATTGAAATGCCTATGAAATTATTAGGCTATAGCAAAGCAGAACGTGAAAAACGCTTAAATGAATTATTAGAGTTTATTGATCTAAAACATAAAGCCAATGCCTACCCTGATGAATTATCTGGTGGTCAAAAGCAACGTGTAGGTATTGCTCGCGCTCTTGCCAATCATCCTAAAATTTTATTATGCGATGAAGCAACTTCTGCGCTTGACCCACAAACAACAAAATCTGTTCTAGAACTATTGAAGAAAATTAATAAAGAACAAGGTATTACTATTGTAATGGTTACGCATGAAATGGACGTTATTGAGTCTGTGTGTGACTATGTTGCCGTAATGGAACAAGGTAAAGTGATTGAAACGGGTTCTACTTTAGAAATCTTTAGTCAGCCACAGCATCCAACCACTAAAAACTTTATTCAAACGGTTTTACAGCAACAGCTTCCTGTGAATATTCTAAATAACTTGGCAAATAAAAATGCCAACAGTATTTATTGCTTAAAATTCTTAGGTAGTTCTGCTCAAGAAACTGTTATTCAAGCAGCGATTAAAAAGTTTGATGTAAGTTTAAATATTCTTTTTGCCAATATGACTGAAATTAATGGCACTGTTATTGGTCAAATGTTCATTCAACTTTTAGGGCAAGATGATACGATCCAAAACACGCTTCAATTCCTTCAAGAAAGTGGCGTGCAAGTTGAGCAAGCTGGAGTAATCGCATGAGAGATTTAATAGTGCAATTGCTAACTTCTTTAACAGCACCATTTTGGACTAGCTCTGTTTCAATGGATCAGTTTGTTACCGCATTGCAAGAAACCCTAAATATGGTGTTCTTCTCAATGATTTTCGGTACGATCTGGGGCTTTGTTCAAGGTATTGCTTTAGTCGCAACACGTCCAGATGGGATTTTGCCGAACAAAGCAATTTACACGGCGTTAAACCCAATTGTGAATGCTCTTCGTTCACTTCCTTTTATTATTTTAATGATTGCAGTTTATCCTTTAACAAAGTTCATTACCGGCACAACTATTGGTACATGGGCTGCCATTGTTCCCCTGACTATTTATGTGGGTCCATATATTGGTCGTTTAGTGGAATCTTCTCTTTTAGAAGTAAATAGCGGCATTGTTGAATCTGCACAAGCAATGGGTGCAAATCCACTACAAATTGTTTTTAAATTTGTCATTCCTGAAGCGCGTAGCTCACTTATTCTAAACTTGACCACTGCCCTTATTAGCTTAATTGGTGCAACTGCTATGGCTGGTGCAATTGGTGCAGGTGGTATTGGTGATTTAGCAATTTCTTATGGTTACCAGCGTTTCGATGATAGTGTGATTTATTTGACCGTTATCGTACTCATTATTTTGGTTCAAATTGTTCAATCTTTAGGTGAATGGTTATCTCGCTTAAGATAATGCCCTGACATAATTATTGATAAATAAAAGCCCTCTTTCGAGGGCTTTTATTTTTGTCTTTGTATCGATTTTCATTAAAAACATTCAGCTTGTTAAAAATTATTTAATTTAGGTGATACCAATTTAATATTTTTTCATTTGTTAAAGTTTTGATCATGTTATATTTCTATGAAATATTTGATAAAACTTCACCACTTCATTCTAATTACACTCAGAAAAACAGTAGAGCGTGCTAAAATAGCGGGTGTTTTTGCAGGGACTCATTTATGCACTTTGTACATCTTGGTATTCAAACAGAATTTTCAATTACGGAATCAATTGTTCGTATACCTGATCTTGTGAAAGCTGCAGCAGATGACCAAATGCCTGCACTGGCAATTACAGACTTATCTAACTTACATGCTGCTGTAAAGTTTTATGGAAAATGTTTAGGTAAAGGCATTAAACCTATTTTAGGTTCAATTTTACGTCTAAATGATGCAGAACACCGAATTACTCTGCTTTCTATGACTAATAAAGGTTGGCGTAATCTTACGGAACTCGTCTCTGAAGGTTATATTTCAGGTCAACAGCTCGATATCCCTTGTGTAAAAAAAGAATTAATTTTAGAGCAACATCAAGATCTAATTTTACTGCTTGGTATGCACAGTGATGTTGGCAAAATGCTATGCACGTCCAATCCACAAAAAGCTGAGCCATTATTAGAAGAATGGGTTGCGAAATTTGGTAATCGTGTTTACTTTGCCCTTACACGGACCAATCATCCTGGTGAAGAAGACTTTATTCACGAAGCGGTAAAATTAGCTAAGAAATACAATATTGGTGTAGTGGCTCATAACGATGTCCATTTCATTAGAAATGAAGACTTTGAAGCACATGAAGCACGTGTTTGTATTGCAGATGGGTACGTCTTAGGCGATAGTCGTCGTCCTAAAAATTACACCCCTGAACAATATTTCAAAACATCTGAACAAATGGTTGAGCTATTTTCAGATATTCCCACTGCTATTGAAAACACCTATCACATTGCAAAACGCTGCAACGTAACACTACGCTTAGGTTTCAACGACCTACCCGATTATCCAATTCCTGAAGGTCATACCATTGACACTTACTTTGCACATTTGTGTGAAGTCGGCTTAGAAGAACGTTTAGATTTCCTCTATCCAATTGAAAAACGTGGTGAAGATTGGGCTGAAATTCGTAAGCCTTACGATGAACGCTTAGCCTTTGAAATTAAAATTATTCTAGACATGGGTTTCCCAGGCTACTTCCTTATTGTTATGGACTTTATTCAATGGTCTAAAGGTAATGGTGTACCTGTGGGTCCAGGGCGTGGTTCAGGTGCAGGCTCACTGGTTGCATATAGCTTAAAAATTACCGATCTTGATCCATTACGTTACGACTTACTTTTCGAACGTTTCTTAAACCCTGAACGTGTATCGATGCCCGATTTCGACGTCGATTTCTGTATTGCAGGTCGTGACCGTGTCATTGACTATGTTGCTCGAACTTATGGACGTGAAGCAGTATCTCAAATTGCAACTTTCGGTACCATGGCAGCCAAAGGGGCGATTCGAGATGTTGCTCGCGTATTAGGTAAATCTTATGGTTTAGCTGACCGCATTTCAAAAATGATTCCAACCAAACCATTAGGTTTGAGTTTAGAAGAATCTATTGAAGCTGAACCACAACTTAAAGACATTGTCACTAACCCTTCTAACCCAGATAACGATGATGCATCTGAAATTTGGGAAATGGCATTAAAGCTTGAAGGTATTACCAGAAATACAGGTAAACATGCTGGTGGTGTTGTAATTGCGCCCACAAAACTAACCGACTATTCGGCAGTTATGTGTGATGCAGATGGTACATCGCGTGTTGCTCAATTCGATAAAGATGACGTAGAAGCCGCAGGCTTAGTAAAATTCGACTTCTTGGGTTTGCGTAACTTAACCGTAATTGAAGATGCGATTAAGCATATTAATGCCCGTCAAGATGTGACCGAACCCGTTGATATTTCATATATTCCATTAGACGATAAACCTGCATACGAAATTTTTGCAAAAGCGAATACCACAGCGGTATTCCAATTTGAATCCGTGGGCATGAAAAAAATGCTCAAGGAAGCACGCCCAAGCAAATTTGAAGAAATTATCGCCTTTGTATCGTTATACCGTCCGGGGCCAATGGATCTTATTCCTGACTTTATTCACCGTATGCATGGTGGCGAGTTTGAATATTTACATCCGTTACTCGAAAAAGTACTCGAGCCGACTTACGGAATTATGGTTTACCAAGAACAGGTAATGCAGGCAGCACAGTTCTGTGCAGGCTATAGCTTGGGTGGTGCAGACTTACTTCGTCGTGCGATGGGTAAGAAAAAACCTGAAGAAATGGTGAAACAACGCCAAATCTTTATTAAAGGTGCTGCCGAAAAAGATATTGATGAAGCAACAGCCAACCATATTTTCGACTATATGGAAAAATTCGCAGGCTATGGTTTTAACAAATCACATGCTGCTGCATACGCTTTAGTTGCTTATCAAACGGCTTGGTTAAAAGCACACTATCCTGCGGAATTTATGTCTGCCGTTCTAACTTCGGAAATGCAGAATACAGATAGCATTGTATTTTTAATTGATGACTGCCGTATTAACAAATTAGAAGTCCTTCCTCCTTCTATTAACATGTCTATTTACCAATTCCATGCAAGTAGCCCATCAACCATTGTTTATGGCTTAGGTGCAATTAAAGGTGTTGGTGAAGCTGCAATGCAGTCTGTAATTGACTCACGCATTCAAGATGGTCCTTATAAAGATTTATTCGATTTCTGCCACCGTGTAGATTTGAAAAAAATCAATAAGCGTACTTTAGAAGCACTTATTCGTTCAGGTGCGCTAGATTGTTTAGGCATTGAGCGTTCAAGCTTAATGGCTCAACTTCCTGAAGCGGTACAAGCTGCTGAGCAAGCTCGTTCAAACCGTGAAACAGGTATTATGGATTTGTTTGGTGAAGTTGAAGAAGTTCAACGAAAACCTGCAAAACCTGTAAAACCTTGGTCAGATGAAGTTCGCCTCAAAGGTGAAAAAGATACGTTAGGTCTATATTTAACAGGACATCCTATCGATGTTTATAGAATGGAATTAAAATCTTTCGTATCGAATAAAATTAACGAATTAACACCAACACGGCGTGGTGTAACCACTGTATTTGCAGGTTTAGTGGTTGATATTGCCAACTTCCCGAATCGCATGATGATCACGCTAGATGATGGCACAGCACGTATTGAAATTTCAGCCAATCACGAACGCTTCCAACGTTTTAAAGATGTGATTGTAAATGAAAAAGTGGTGGTGATTGAGGGTGAAATTTACGAACGTGAAGGCTTTGACCGCCCTATGGGTCGTTTAACCAAAGCATTCAATCTAAATGAAATTCGTCAAAAACGTGCCAACGGTATTCAAATTACATTGGCACCTGAACATATCAGCAAAACATTAAACAAAGATTTGCAAAATATACTATTACCTTACTGTAATGTAGATATGCATACTCACATTCCAGTCCAGCTCAAGCTAGACTTTGACTATGCTTCTACAGAGCTACATTTAGGGATCAATTGGAAAGTTGCCCCATTAGATGAGCTTCTCAGTAAAATTCGTGATTATTTTGGCAAAGATGCCTTATATATCGAATATCACGTGAAATCTAAAGCAGCTAAAGCCGTTAGTTATGAAGCTACTCAATCTGTTCAAGTTGCACCACCTCCTGAAGGTATGTCTATGGATGATGCAATGGAGCAATATCAGGCACAAGCCGAACAATATTCTTAAGATAAAGACTGTCAAAGTGGAAAAATTATGAGTCATATTGACAATGCTGCTGTTTCAGCACATCTCTCCCATGTGCGTATTGTCATGGTCAATACAACACTACCTGCAAATATAGGTAGTGCATTACGTGCAATGAAAACAATGGGTTTATCTAAATTGGTGCTGGTTTCTCCAAAAACCTACCCACATCCAGATATCAATGCACTTGCAGCTGGTGCAACAGATTTAATTGAACAAATTGAAATTGTTGAAACACTTGAAGATGCAATTAAAGATTGCCACATTGTATTCGGTACAAGTGCACGTAGTCGTACTATTCCATGGCCTTTACTCGATGCGCGCCCTGCTGCTGAAAAATCATTAAAAGCCGTTGTGAATGACAAACAAGAAGTTGCTGTTATCTTTGGACGTGAAGATCGCGGTTTAACCAATGAAGAACTTGCTCTTGCAAATTTTCATGTCACCATTCCTGTCAATACAGATTATGGTGTATTAAACGTCGCACAAGCCATTCAAGTCATTTGTTATGAAATGCGTATGGCTGCAATCGACACTATGGGTAAAGAAGCAAACCCAGAAGCAACAATGCATGTAACAGATACAGAAGATATGCAATGGGATGAACCACTTGTCACACATGAACAAATGGAACAATTTTATCCGCATATTGAAAAAATGTTAGCCGAAATTGAGTTTTTAGACCCTAAAAACCCACGATTACTTCCTTTACGCTTGCGTCGTCTATTTGGTCGTATACAATTAGATCGTATGGAATATCATTTACTTCGTGGCATATTTAGCCGTGTACAAGCACTAAATAATGGCACATGGAAACAGTCGAAGTCTGAAAAATAATGGGGATCAATCCAATGCTTAAACAGCTTAAAGAAGATATAAATGCTGTATTCGCGCGCGATCCTGCCGCACGAAATACCCTTGAAGTCTTAACTACATATCCTGGTATTCATGCATTAATGATGCATCGAGTAGCACATGAGTTATGGAAAAAAGACTGTAAAGGCTCTGCACGCTTACTCTCTTCTTTTAGCCGTTTTGCAACAGGTATTGAAATTCACCCAGGCGCTAAAATTGGTCGTCGCTTTTTTATTGATCACGGCATGGGTGTTGTGATTGGTGAAACAGCAGAAATTGGTAACGATGTCACACTTTATCATGGTGTCACTTTAGGTGGTACAACTTGGAATAAAGGCAAACGCCATCCTACACTTGAAGATGGTGTAGTTGTTGGTGCTGGTGCCAAAATTCTAGGACCATTCACTGTGGGTAAAAACTCTAAAGTAGGATCTAATGCAGTTGTAACAAAAGAAGTACCCGAAAACACAACTGCTGTTGGTAACCCTGCTCGTTTCATTACCAAAGACAAACCTAGTGAAGAAGAAGCACGTCGTCGTGATTATGCTGAAAGTATTGGCTTCCAACCTTATGCAGCAACACAAGACCAATCTGACCCTATTCTTGAAGGTATGCGTGTTTTATTAGATAGAATTCAACAAAATGAAAAACGCATGAATACATTATGTCAGCGTTTATCCTTACTTGATCCTACTTTTAAAAAGCAGCAAGTCAAAGAACAGCCTTTTAGTGCCGAAGAACTTAAGATTATTGAAGATGTTAGACGTGAATGTGAGGCTCAAAGTAGCCAATCTAAAGCATAATCGTTTTACGTCATAAATTAACAAGCCGTAACTTGCATATTTATGAGTGTTTTTCTAGACTCATAAATATGTGCAATATTACACTCTAAATCACACTTTAAAAAAATGAATGGATGATCATAATGATGCTTAAGCCGTTGGCATGTGCAGTATTATCAGCAACGCTTTTATCTGCTTGCTCAGTTTTACCGACAAGCAAAGACCCGATTGTTTTCAAAGAACCAACTCTTTCTGCTCCTTTTTATGCACTCAATCCATTTAACTATGAAGCTCCCCCAGCTTTTGAGCTTGACTTGAAAAAAGCGGGCACAAAAAAATTAATTATTCCTGCAACAAACAGCAAAGTTCGCAATATGACTTATGCAGATAAAGCAGGTAACAACCAAATAGATATCACTGAAATTGATGACTCTCTTCAATTAGTTGAAGGTAAAGCTCGTCATTATCCACCTCGTTTTGCATCTAAAGAAGAACGCAAAGGCTTTCAGCAAAAGATGAAACAAGTTACACAACAACTTGATACTTTAGCTGCCCCAGATAATGCATCTTTTGATGTGCTCATTCGTGCATTTAAAGCAAGTGCGATGGCACGTAACTTAGATTTAGGCGCAGTTTACACTACAAAATCTTTAACTTACGCACAGCGCCTGCAAAAATTAAATAAAGAAGATCCTGAACTTAACTTTTGGTTTGGCTTTACCTTGTCTGAAGGTGGTGGTCAACGTGAAGCAATTCCGTACCTAGACAAAGCAATGAAATCTGGTGTTCAAGAAGCTTATTTAGCTGCTGCAAATAATTATCTTGCAATGGAACAAAAGAAAAATGCGATTCAAATCCTAAAAAACTATAAGCTTCAATATCCTCAAGAAGCAAATGTTGCAGATCGCTTAATCAATGAAATTGAGAAAAAAGGTCGTTGGAATGTGTGGCAAGTCCTAACTCCGACAAAATAACTTTTTTTGTGTTACTAAATTAAGACCGTTTAAACGGTCTTTTTTTATATTTGATGATTGAAATGACAAATAAAAATCGTATGATGAAATTTGCATATTTAATATATTAAGTCTATGACTCCACTTATAAAAAAAATAACATTCCTAACGACCATAAGTACTTTATTACTACTTTCAGGTTGTCAGGTTGTTAGTGTTAAAACCGTATCGCTCAATGCGACTATTGCGAATGAGCGTGATAGTATTTTGTCACGGAATAAATTAAGTGAAGCGAGTCTAAATGTCTTATCTATGACAGGTCAAGATGCTAAAGTTTGCGCTGATGATCCTGATCATTGTGTAAAAGAACTCAAAGAAATTTCTCAAATTCAAGATGAACAATTACTTTCTACTGCAAGTGAATTATATTTAGCAAAAGCACTTGCTTACGAAAACTCATCGAACTGTAAAACAAATATATTAACAAGCCATCGCTCTGAAAAAAAACAAAAGGCTATTCAGCAAGCCTACGACACATGCTTAGATAATCAGCTTCACATGCTTGATCAAAGTATTCGTTACAGCTATGCCTATATGTTTAAAACGAAACGTGATGTCAATGATCGTATTTTTGACAATAGACAAGTTCAAATTCGTGACTTTTATAACCAAGCAATTGCGAAGCTCTCAAATACTCATGCTTTGAAATATAAATACACAACATTTCAACCCAATATGAAAGTTGGCAATAGTATTTATAAGATTAATTTCGACAACTATCCCTTACTCAAAACACAGAAAATTGAAAATGTTATGTCGACCTATAACATGAACTTTTCTGGATTAAGATCAATTACACGTCGAGATGGTTTCGGTTCTGAATTTTTAATGGTATTACAAGATCCTAATGAAAATTCAATGAACAAAAAAACTGAATACATTACAGATCCTCTGCATCACAAATACCCAAATGACATCAATCCAAATATTCACAATGCACGCTATTTAGCTGTTACGGTTACTGTTGAGCCAGAAAACACATCATCTATAGACGATATTCTATATGGCAAAGTTTTAAATCTAAAAGTGTATGATCCCTATGATCATAGTACTGTGACAGTTGCAGGAAAATCATATCCTTTAGCTGCTAACTTTTCTGCACCTTATGGCTTATGGCTCGCGCAAAATAATCTAGTTCGAGCTGCATACTTATCACTGATTGACCGTGATGATCGTGTAACTATGCCCCACTTATTTATGCTTGAACCTTATAATCCAAATAAAAAAGTGATTGTTTTAGTCCATGGTTTAGCCAGTAGTCCTGAAGCGTGGGTCCGCTTAACAAATGACATTATGGGTGACCCCGTTTTACGTGATCACTATCAAGTTTGGCAAGTGTTCTATTCAACCAATATGCCAATTCTTGAAAGTCGTTATCAAATTTATGCTCTTATCACACAAACATTCGATCAAGTTGCGCCCTCCGCATCTGCAAAAAAAGACGCTATATTAATTGGTCATAGTATGGGTGGAATTATTTCTCGCTTGCTTGTGAGTGATGCCGATCTCGTTAAACCCACTATAGAATTATTAAATGACAATCGTGCCAATGAATTTAAAGATGATTCTTTGTTTAAAGCACGCTTAGAAATGCAGCCTATTCCTAACTTTAGTCGTGCGATTTTTCTTTCTGCACCACATAGAGGAACTGCTTTTGCTGATCGTTGGTTTACCCTTGCAGCCCGCAAAATTATTAAACTTCCCGGTGCTTTTCTTGGGGCACTTGCAGATACTTTACAAGATGGCAATATAAAAAATTTCACGAAAGAGCTCGGTCAGGGATTAATTCAAAATGGCCCAAGTGATTTAAGTAATAATTCCAAATTTACTCAAATTACCAAAAATGTTATGCCCTATAATGGATTTAAATACCACAGTATTATCGGTAACAACACAACTAGTGATGACATAAATATCATCACTGATGATGTAGTTCCCTATAAAAGTGCCCATTTAGATGGTGCAATTTCAGAAAAAATCATTAAAGGTGGACATTCTATTCAAGAAACACCTGAAGCTGTTTTAGAACTTCGTCGGATCTTAAAACTCCACTTAGTTGACCTCGGCTTATATAAAAAATAATGCCCTAAGAAAATCAAAAAAACTCCAATCATTTATTTAAGATTGGAGTTTTTATAACTCATTATATAAAATAATTAATTGAATCAAAGTACTTGCATATACCAAATTAAATATGTTATTCATTTGTACAGATGTATAAGAACAAATTCACACATTATAAGTAGTACCTCGATATGAAATTACACGGTACAAAAGATTTAACTCGCAACGAAATTGATAAATTTATTGCGAAAAAATTGAACTTTTTACACTTTTCAAAACCAATTGAAAATATTTATCGAGAACAATATCGATTTGCTGCGGCTATAGAATTTCGTTATCGCGCCCCACTGGTTTTATTTTTATATGCATTTCTAACTTGGGGTGTTTATGAAAATATATTTGATCCTTATTTAAGAAATTTATGGCTATCACTTTATAAATGGGTGGGTATTGCCATTGTGATTGCTTGGCTTTTTTCATTCAAAAAGTCATGGTCAAAATATTTTGATTTTTATATTGGCATTGGAGCAACGTCTGCTGTTGCTATTACTTTCGTCATTATTAATGCACTTGCCACCAGCTATAACTCCGCCTTATTACATGCTGCCATGATGTATGCCATTGTCATTATCTATGGCTTTATTGGGCTACGTTTTTATACGGCTATTATTGCAGGTTGGTTAGGCGGTTTAATTGGAATTTATTGCTCACATTATTACAATTTATATATAGATTGGACCTATTTATTACACACCTACATTTTTAGTAGCTTTTTAGGGATGTCTTTATGTTATGTCATAGATAGACAACATCGAGAAAACTATCTGCAAAACTGTATTATTGAAACCACCCAAAAAGAAATATCAGACCAAGCTCTATTACTCGAAGAATTATCTCTCCTTGATCCACTCACAGGCTTAGCCAATAGACGCTATTTAAAGCGAATTTTAGAAGCAGAATGGTCTTTAGCCTGTAAACACCAAGAAGCGATCTCTGTTATTATGCTAGATATCGATTATTTCAAAAATTATAATGATAGTTTAGGGCATATTTCAGGTGATAACTGTTTGCAAAAAATTGCAGCTGAATTAAAAGACCTTACCCTTAACCACTCTGAAATAGCAGCACGATATGGTGGCGAAGAATTCATTTTAGTCTTTCCACAAACAACAGCATTAAAAGCTGAAGAAATTGCGAATTTAATTTTAAACAGAATACATAGACTTGAAATTAAACACCCCAATAGCCCCATCGCACCAATCGTTACCGTAAGCTTAGGTGTCGTAACCACCATACCTAAACAAAATGATTTACTTAGCGATTATATTGAAGAAGCAGACCAAAATTTATATAAAGCCAAAAATGCAGGACGCAATCGCTATAAAATCTCATTAATAAGTGACGTAATCATTTGATTATTTTTATAACAGAATGAGCACTGTTAACAGGTAGTTTTTAGCAAAAAGACTGCTAAAATCGAATGAATAAATAACTTAATTAATGTGATGACGACGCTTTCAATGACTGATCTTTCCAACCACACCCCGATGATGCAGCAATACTTAAAAATAAAAATGCAGCATCCTCATTCATTGATGTTCTATCGCATGGGCGATTTCTACGAATTATTTTTTGAAGATGCTCAAAAAGCTGCAAAAATTCTAGGTATTACACTCACACATCGTGGTAAAGCCAATGGCAACCCTATTCCTATGGCAGGTGTACCCTATCATGCTGCTGAGGGATATTTAGCCCGCCTTGTAAAAAAAGGTGAAACCGTTGTAATTTGCGAACAAATTGGAGAAGTAACAGGAAAAGGTCCTGTTGAGCGTGGCGTTGTACGAATTATTACCCCTGGAACGCTCACTGATGATGCACTTCTTACTGCACACCAATCTTCTAACTTAGTATCTATTTGTATTCAACAAAATGAAATTGGTATTGCTTTACTTGACCTAAGTGCAGGTATTTTTAAGGTTCAGCAACAAGAGTATAAAACTGAGCAATTAAGCATCGAACTTTCACGGTTAATGCCAAGTGAAATAATAATTGATGAAAACATTATCGATCCAAATATTATTGAAGATATTAAACGCACTTTGGACTGTCCTATTACAAAGCGTCCAAATGTCGATTTTAATATTAATAATGCACAAAAAACTTTATGCGACCAGCTTGGTGTATCGACCCTATCAGGTTTTGGTATAGATCATTTACCTTTAGCAAAAGCAGCTGCTGCCGCACTTATTCACTATGCTAAAGAAACGCAAAAAACAGCCTTACCTCATATTCGTTCAATTCTACTTGAACAAAGTAGTGACTTTATTGCTTTAGACCCAGTTACACGTCGAAACTTAGAGCTTATTGAGCCACTTTTTGAGCATGGTACAGCTTTATTCCAACTCATCAATCAATGTCAAACTGCAATGGGTGGACGCTTACTCAGTCGTACTTTGATGCAACCACTACGTGATACCGCTATTTTAGATGATCGTTTAGATGCGACATCTGCACTATTAAATGGTTATCACGAAGAACCTGTCCGTTTGGTATTAAAAGAAATTGGCGATATTGAGCGTGTACTTAGCCGTGTCGCTTTAGGTAGCGCTCGCCCACGTGATTTAGTCCAATTACGTCAGACTTGTGCTCAGATTCCTTTTTTACGTCATGCACTACAACCTATTATTAGTGCAAATCAATCTAAATTACTTCAGCAGCTGAATGAAGAACTAGGCGATTTCCATGGATTACATCAACGCTTAATGTCTGCCGTTGTAGAAAATCCGCCTGTTTTATTACGTGATGGTAATGTAATTGCTGAAGGCTTTGATAGTGAGCTTGATGAACTTCGTAAAATCCGAGATCACGCAGGTCAATTCCTTATTGATCTTGAAATTCAAGAACGTGAAAATACAGGTATTTCAACACTAAAAATTGGCTATAACCGTGTGAGTGGTTATTACATTGAATTGACTCGTGCTCAAGCAGAACAAGCACCTGATCATTATATTCGTCGTCAAACATTAAAAAATGCTGAGCGCTATATCACGCCAGAACTAAAAGCGTTCGAAGATAAAGTTTTATCAAGTGAGTCTCGCGCGCTTGCACGTGAAAAAATGCTCTTTGAAATGTTACTCGAAGAACTTCGTGCGGATATTGGCAATTTACAAATGATGAGCAGTGCAATTGCACAAGTTGATATGCTTACAAATTTTGCCCATCAAGCACGTTTAAGAAGTTGGAACAGACCTGAATTTACACCTGAAATTGGTGTAAATATTGTTGCTGGTCGACATCCTGTAGTTGAAGAGTTAAGTAAATCTGTATTTACACCAAATGATACAACGCTAAACTTTAATCATCGTATGGCGATTATTACAGGTCCGAACATGGGCGGTAAATCGACCTTTATGCGTCAAACAGCGCTCATAGTATTATTGGCATATTGTGGCTGTTATGTTCCTGCTCAATCTGCCGTACTTGGTCCAATTGATCGTGTATTTACACGTATTGGCTCCGCAGATGACCTCTCTACAGGCAAATCTACCTTTATGGTAGAAATGACTGAAACATCGCAAATTTTACATCATGCAACAAACCAATCTTTAGTTCTTATGGATGAAGTTGGACGTGGTACAAGTACATACGATGGTTTATCACTTGCTTGGGCATGTGTTTTAGACTTAACCAAGCGTATTAAATGCTTATGCTTATTTGCGACACATTACTTTGAACTTACGGAACTAAGCAAAGAAACGGGTATTGATAACTATCACGTGACCGCAAAAGAACTAAATGGCAATTTAATTTTATTACATAAAGTTCAACAAGGTCCTGCAAGTCAAAGTCATGGTCTACAAGTTGCAAAACTAGCGGGTATTCCTGCCAATGTCATTAAAGATGCACAAAATCGCTTAAAGATTCTGGAAAAGCAACAACAGAAATTGGTGACATCTTCTGTACAAAATGACTTATTTGCAATTGAGCCTGAACCAGAAGTGCTAGAACGTATTGTTGAAGTTGAAAAGAGTTCACCTGCTTTAGACTACCTTCAATCAATTGATATCGACAATCTCACCCCTCGACAAGCTCTTGAACAGCTTTATGCTTTAAAAGAAAAGCTTTAATTTTTAGATTTCCTGAATAAACCGTTGTAGTCCTAGCTATAACGGTTTGTTTTTATATTCATACACAAAATCAACAAAATCACCCACAAAAACGCAAAATACATCACACTATTTTCAGGTACATTAATTTTTTATTTTATTCATAAATAATAGGTTTTTATAATGAAAAAAGGTCAAATTGCATTGGTGCTCATTATTGGTTTAGCAATTGGTTCTATTGCAGGCTATGTAGCATACTCCCAACTTACAGCACGTTTTATTGCAGCAACTACAGCATGTACTATTGCAAATGAAGCTGTAAAAAATAAACTACTTACTACAGAACAAGTCAAAGAGCTTGGGTATTTTACAGGTCAAGAACTTAATAAAAATTATGCTTCTGTTGCTTCAAAACTCGCATTAACCAAAGATCAGATTGATGCCGCTTCTCCTGCATCTCATTGCAGCCAATTCCTTGTAGGTATTAACCAATCGAAATAACCTAAATTACTTTGCTTTACGCTTACATCAGACGAATATCATCCCATCTACAATAGATAAACCTATCTGATGTAAGTCAATAATGACCTATTAAAATAATATTTTTCTAATTTTTTGCTTATCTACCCATTTTTACTTAAAGTATCCACTTTATTTTTTATATTCTCCCGCTATGAATTTTAGATTTTTTGCCTTTGGAATGAGCCTATTATTTGCAATGGTTATCGTTGTTATGATGCTAACCATGATAGGAAGTCAATTCCTTACAAAAGATCAACTTTCGCTCATCATTGAACCCATCTTTTTCATTGGTTTTATCGTTATTGGATATTTCATTTATCAACGAGCATTACCCAATAAATATATTCACTCAACTATACTTTGCCTGATTTTAATTGCATTCATTGGTATTTTTTTAGATGTCATTAAACAGGTTCCAACAAACCTATGGAAATTCTTATTATTTAGCTTTGCATTATTGCAAGTTGGAGTTTTTATTAAACTCATTATGCTCAAAATTAAAAAATAAGCATTTTAAAAATGAACTAAAACCACGTTCTTTTCAGTAAAAAAATAGAAATAACACCATAAAAAAAGAGGCTCTCAAGCCTCTTTTTACAAACACTTTATACTTCTGCTGGATTGCTCAATTCTGTCATTGGCCAACGAGGTGTTGTTGTTACAGATAAACCATCTTGCTGCCCTGCTTTTAAACGCTGATAACCTGCAAATGCAATCATTGCACCATTATCTGTACATAAAGCAGGTTCTGCATAATAAACATTAGCACGTATTTTCGCTAAATCTGCTTCCAAACGCTCACGTAAACGCTTATTTGCACTTACACCACCAGCAATAACTAAGCGCTTTAAACCAGTTTGTTTCAAAGCTTTTACAGATTTTTTCACCAAAGTATCTACAAGCGCTTCTTGGAAACTTGCAGCAATATCCGCATCACGGTTTTCACCATCTAACTTTTTAAGTTGTACAGAAACTGCTGTTTTTAAACCGCTAAATGAAAAATTAAGACCTTGATGCAACATTGGACGAGGAAATTCAAAGGCATCTTTGGTACCACTTTCCGCCAAACGCGAAATATTTGGACCACCTGGATACGGAAGTTTCAACATTTTTGCAACTTTATCAAATGCTTCACCAGCCGCATCATCAATAGACTCGCCCAATAACTCATATTGTCCAATACCGTATGCAGCCATCAGTTGTGTATGACCGCCAGAGACCAATAAAGCGACAAACGGAAATTCCGGTGGAGTTTCTGATAATAATGGTGCAAGCATATGACCTTCCATATGATGAACACCAATAGCAGGTTTATTTAAAGCAAATGCTAAAGTTCGACCAAATAAAGTACCTGTCATTAATGCACCCATTAAGCCTGGTCCACGTGTATAAGCAATCGCATCAATTTCAGATTTTTTCACATTACTTTCTGCAAGTAACTGATTAATTAATGGAATTAACTTTCTAACATGATCACGAGATGCAAGCTCTGGTACTACACCACCATATTCAGCATGCAATTTAATTTGGCTATAAAGTACCTGCCCTCGTAACCCCAACTCGCTGTCATACAATGCAAGTCCTGTTTCATCACAAGAAGTTTCTAAGCCCAAAACGATCATTAAATTGCCTATAAATTATATCAAATCAAATGCGAAGCCTATTATAGACTTGTGGTATGAGATGTAAATGAGTAAAATACTGCACTTCACTTGTGATCTAAGACAATTCGGTCTTGATCTTATCCATAACTTAATGAGGATTCTTCATGCCACAAGTTAAATTGAAAGAAGGCGAACCAGTAGACGTAGCTATCCGTCGTTTCAAACGTTCATGCGAAAAAGCTGGTGTTTTAGCTGACGTTCGTAAACGCGAATTCTACGAAAAACCAACTCAAGAACGTAAACGTAAAAAAGCTGCTGCTGTTAAACGCTACCAAAAGAAATTGGCGCGTGAATCAGTACGTACTACTCGCCTTTACTAAGATTAATTTGTGATTGACTGCCTGGACTAAATAAATGACTACTTTAAAAACCCAAATTATGGACGTTCTGAAAGCAACAATGCGTGCTAAAGAAATGGACAAATTGACGGTAATTCGTAGTTTACAGGCGGCAATTAAGCAAATCGAAGTCGATGATCGTAAAGAGCTTGACGACGCTCAAGTTCTTGCGGTCATTGAAAAGCAAATAAAACAACGTAAAGAATCGATTAAAGCCTTTCTAGGTGCTAATCGAGATGATTTAGCTAGTAAAGAACAAGCCGAACTTGAGGTTTTATCTCAATTTCTACCAGAAGCTATGACTGAGGAAGAACTTGATTCTATCATTGCGCAAACTATTGCTGCGCAAGAAGCTACTAGCATGAAAGATATGGGTAAGGTGATGAACTCTCTGCGTCCGCTCATAGCCGGGCGCGCCGATCCTTCTCTAGTTTCTAGCAAAATTAAAGCTAAACTGGCTTAATATCTTAAAATCTATTGAATTACGTTGAACTGTCTTTATTAAAAGTCAGTTCATAACGTCCACACCCCACAAAAATAAAAACACATACAAGTCTCATCTTCAATTACAAACAACTCTTAAAGCTTATACTGTCGTTCTTTCTGCATTTCTGTTAGACGTTTTTTAACTGTTTCAGACATTACCAAATTCTCTTTAGATAATCGTTGTGCATGCAATAAAGATTTAATCGCATTATCTTCATGACCTGTCCAATACTCTACTTCAGCCCTATAACGTAAAACATTAACCGTACGCAAAGGATTACTTTTATCTGCATTTGCTGACTTTTGCATGAGCAACCATGCTGTCGAATCAATTGGGTTCTTACGAATAAATCTTTGCACTATAGCCTGTGCTTCAGCTTGCATATTTTTACGAATAAGCACTTCTGCATATTTAAAATTTAATGCACGATTTTCTGGCGTAACTTTAGCTATGGTCTGAATTTCATTTAAAGCCGAGTCAATATTATTTTGTCCTAAATAAATATCTGTTTGAATTAATGTTATAAGGTTATGCGATTTCTTATGCTTTTTCGCTTCGTTTAACATATTTTGAGCAGTTTTATATTCACCTGAATGTAAATAATATGCCGCCAATGCAATTTGGTTGGCTATATTATTTTGAGCAGTCATCATTTTTAATTGATGTTCTGTTTTTTGTTTCGAAAGTACAGCTGTGTAATTCTTTAAAATTTCAAAATCTGTTTGATCTAGTTTCTGCCGTACTTGTGGCAATTGTCTTGCTCTAAGACGAGCCTCGCTCATACGCTCAGTTGTGAGTGGATGTGTAAACCAAAAGTCAGGTAAAAAACTCACACGGGCTGTAGCACGATTCATAACCTCAAAAAAGTCCGCCATACCTTCAGGGTTATAACCTGCCGCATACATATATTGCATACCTATACGGTCAGCCTCTCGTTCCTGATTACGACTATAAGAAAGCTGTTTATCTATTAATGCAGCTTGTGAACCAAGCATTACAGCAGCACCAGCATTAGAGTCTGACTGCGTTGCAACAAGAGCCCCAACAATAATCCCTGCAAGTGCTAATAATCCTTGCCCCTTAAAGGCTTCCTGAGATCGGCTGTAATGACGTTGTGTCACATGTGCAATTTCATGCGACATGACACCCACAACTTCATCCATCGTTCTAGCAGATGTAATTAGCCCCGAATTTAAAGCAAATAAACCACCAGGCACAGCAAAAGCATTAATTTGATTATCATTAATAACAACCAAACCAACAGGTTTAGGTAATTGCGTTTGGCTTAAAATTTGAGAAAAAACTAAAAATAATTGATCTTCTAACCATGGGTCATTGAGTACAGGCATCTGCCGATGTACTTCTCTATATACTTTTTCACCAATATATTTTTCATTTTGTTTATCTAAAAGTCCGACCCCACTACCAATTTCAGGAATATTAAATTGAGTTTTTTGATTAAATAAAAAAGATGGATCATCCGCACATGTAATTGCAGAACTCACCCCTAAACCTAATGCAAAAATAATTTTTCTCAAAACTTAACTCAATCCTTAAGTAAGATGACTTATTATTTGAAATATACCATTCAAATATGAAGATTAATGCAAAGATCTGTTATTACTTTGATAAAATTTCTCTATTTACAACATTGCATGGTTCATTTCCATCTAACACATTAACCAAATTCTGATAAGCCAGTTCCGCCATTTTCTGACGCGTGCTTGCTGTTGCAGAACCAATATGTGGCAATGTCACCACATTATTTAAGCCAAATAATTCAGAGCTTTGCAATGGCTCTGTTTCATAAACATCTAAGCCCGCAGCAAATATTTTTTTGTTTTTTAATGCCTCGATTAAAGCCGATTCATCAATGACTGAACCACGTGAAATATTAATGAGTACAGCATGTTTTTGCATTAAATCGAGCTCTTTATGACTTATAAGCGCTTTAGATTCTGTATTTAAATCTACCGCAACAACAACATAATCCGACCGTTGTAATAAACCACTCAAACTACAATATTCTGCATTTAAAGACTGAGCAACTTCTATTTTGGGCTTACGGTTATGGTATAAAATATTCATATTAAAGCCATAAAAACCGCGCCGTGCAATTGCCGCACCAATATGCCCCAATCCTATAATTCCCAATGTCTTACCATGTACATCTAAACCAAATTGCTCAGTACCAACTGTTCGTTTCCACTCTCCATTTTTTACCCAAGAATCTAATGATGGAACTTTCCTTGCAGCACTCATTAATAATGTAAATGCTAAATCTGCTGTACTTTCAGTCAATACATAGGGTGTATTACAAAGTAAAATTCCCTGCTGATTCAAATAATTTAAATCGTAATTATCGTAACCCACACTTACACTAGAAATTACTTTTAACTTCGTTGCTGTAGATAAATTTCTTTCATTCAGCAAGCGACCCGCACCAATTAAGCCATCTGCATCTTGTACTTCTTTTAAAATTTGTGCATTCACATCACCCAGTTTCGGGTTAATTACACAAACTTGAAATTTTTCTTTAAGCTTTTCTAATATTTCTAAATCTATTTGACTAAATACAACAACTTTTTGCTTCATTCCCTTTCCAATATCTATGATTTATTTTGTATAAAATTCCATAATCTTCTTTTCAATAAAGGCTCATCCAACATATCTTGCAAAGTTGCTAAGTACATCATATTAAAATTTTGATAGTGCGGAATTTGCCCCAACACTAAAATTGTTTTTTCTATCGAAATTACATCTAAAAAGCCTTGAATATAGCTATTCACAGCATATCCATCTTGTAAGTCTGGCAATGCAAAAGGCCAGTTTAATTCTGTGAATTCTGCCTGTACTGCACGTTGAATATTAGACCAGAGCATTTGTTGATCTGCTGTAATATTGCTTCCTTCCATAAGAATGACAATATGAGGCAATACCAAAGCCTGAATATTGAAAGGTTCTAAAACAACCGTTGGTCGCAATTCTTGTTCAATTGCAATTACAGGTGCTAACTGTGGTTTTGACTCACCTTTAACCTGAACAGGTTGCTCTGCCTCAAATGACAAAATAGGATCATTTAAAAGCACATCAGCAACAATAGACTGATCTTGTAGCGTAAGATCCAGCATCACTTCAGGCGTATTTTGATCACGCCAAATAGTAGATTGAGGCAATTCTTGGCACACAACTTCTCTAGAAACCCAAATATCGATTCCTAAATTTGCCAATACTTCACGTGAATGCCCAATCATTAAATTATCTACACTAAGTTATCTATTAAATTTCTTGTCTATTCTAACGAGAATGCACTTAATTTTCTCTTATATTTAAACCACTATCTTAAATAATGATCAAACTATTTTTCTTTTGCATTAACTCTACAATTTCATCACTTTCAAAGCCAAGCCTCCAATACAAAAGCTCCAAAACATCAAGTTCATCTTGAGTAATAATTCGATCATTCCATAAGCAAAGTTCAGCAATACTTAAAATATTCAAACGCTCACGCAATAACAACCCTGACATATCTTGCAAAATTTCTGCTAAATCAATAGGTTCATCAGAAATATCTTCATATAAAATAGCTTCCTCTGGACTTAATATCCGATTTAGAATTCGCTCACGTGTTTCCAGTTGGCTTTCGCTATTAATTTGCTGAACATGCAACAGTGCATCAATCAACCGAACAATATGCACTTTTACTTCATCTAATGAAGTTGGAATATGCAGTGGCAATAAATTTACTTCAAATTTCACACGCTCTAAAAGTAGTGCATCCAATAAACCAATTTCACCATCTTCTTGAATAATTTTTGCAAGCTTAGTTAAAAATTGACGTGCCACACTTGTAGGCATATTTCCAATGCATCCACAAGCCTCATGAAATATTGCAACATGCGTACGACCATCTTCATTCAATAGCGCATCGACAATGGCACGACTCACTTCAGCATCGGCAGGAATAAACTCCCTATATTGACGTATCATCAGAATTGCCACCATAACCTCGCGTGCACCAGTTGCTGTTTGCAATGCGCGCTGAATAAGCTCTGGACGTTGCATATTAGAACGTACTTCAGGGTTTAGTGGTTTAATTGCATCTTTTAATGCAAAACTAATTGGAGATAACCGTAAAAGAGGTAATGGTTCTGGAGATTGCCATGATGTTGAATATTCACCACTCAGTTCCTCTAGAGGTCTAAATAGACTAAACCACGGTAAATAACGTATTTTCTTTAAATTCTCTAGCTGTAAATCCTTCACCAAAGATGAGTCTAATTCAAAAATTCGAGCCTCAATACTCGGATGAATATTCATCCAACTTTGTGGACTTAAAGAATTCGCAAAACACATGTGCGAAATAGATTCGGAAAACTCACTATGTATTTGTGAACCTGCATGATGTACATAAATTCGTAATAAAGTTTGAATATTCGCATTATTTTTTATTAAATTTTTAGTATTTATATCATTTTCAAAAGTACGACCACTTAGCGTTATATATTTAACCAAGCGATTAATTAGTACCCCCAAACTTCCAATTAGCCAAATTACACCACCAAATGCAATAAAAGCTGTTGAAAGCTTATGCGGATCTTGCATGTAATTACGATTAAACCCTCTCTTTGCTAGCTTACTTCCCAACTGACTAAATGAAGTTAAACTGCTATATAAAATTTTAATTTTTGTGTTTTCAGCCGTTTCACCTGATAAAATTCGGTTAAACTCATGACTCAATAAACCATATAATTCTTGCTGATCTAAATTTTGTAATGCGCCCCAAGTAATAATAATGACAATATCTTTGGGATAAAACCCTGCAGTGAGTGCATTTACCCCCACTTCATCTGCCAATACATATACAGCTGGTGTTTCAATATTAAATTTTTCTGCTAATTTCGCCACTATGCTTAAAGCAATATATTCTTCTGGGGTGCTTTCTAAAAAGTTTAACGATCTTGCTTTTAATTTTCTTGCTAAAGAATGACCACCCGAACGAAATATATAACATTCAATCGCAATGGAAACAGCCATAATAGATAAAATAATAAGACCAAAAATAAGACTAAAATCATTCCATAAAATAGCTTGAGTTTGATCAAAATAATGTACAACAACACCAAGCAAAATATTTAAAATGCCAAGTGTGAAAGCCACGGCAATAGCCCAAATAAATGCAGCTAGAGCCATATTTTTATTTTTTATAAAATAACAACTTACATCCTTCAATGTAAATTTCCCAATATTTGAGTCTATATCTACATCATAAATTAAAAAGGCGGGAAATTCCCGCCTTTCTCACAGAAGAAGAAAACAATTATTCTTCTTGCAAACCTGTTAAATCAACAGAAGCAGCATCAACATTTACATCAATGTACGGATCTGTCTTAGTTTTAGCAGATTCACTGCGCTGTTTTTGCAGATTATCTAAATATTGTTCATCAATGCCACCAGCAACATAAACACCATCAAATACCGAACAGTCAAAATCTTCAACCTCAGGTACTTTTGTTGTTCTTACTGCATCTTTTAAGTCTTCCAAATCTTGGAAAATTAAACGATCTGCACCAATAATCTCACGAATCTCTTCAACGCTACGCTCAGACGCAATTAACTCTGATTTAGCAGGCATATCAATACCATACACGTTTGGATATTTCACCATTGGTGCAGCAGATGCAAAGAATACTTTTTTCGCACCTGCATCACGTGCCATTTGAATAATTTCATTACACGTTGTACCACGTACAATTGAGTCATCCACAAGTAAAACATTCTTGTTTTGGAACTCAAGTTCTACAGGGTTAAGCTTTTGGCGAACCGATTTTTCACGTTGCTTTTGACCTGGCATGATGAAAGTACGACCGATATAACGGTTCTTCATGAACCCTTCACGGAATTTCACACCTAAGAAATTTGCAAGCTCTAATGCCGATGTACGTGATGTATCTGGAATTGGAATGACCACATCAATATCGTGCTCTTCACCCCACTCACGCGAAATTTTCTGCGCAAGTTTTTCACCCATTTTTAGACGAGCTTTATAAACTGAAATACCGTCAATTGTTGCATCTGGACGTGCAAAATAAACATATTCAAAAATACATGGACGATATTCAGGATTTACAGCACATTGTTTAGTGAATAATTGACCTTCACTATCAATAAAAATTGCTTCACCAGGAACCACATCACGTTCAACTTTAAAACCTAACGCTGTTAAAGCAACAGATTCCGAAGCTAAAATGTATTCTTTCCCTGCGTCAGTATCGCGTGAACCTAAAATTAATGGACGAATACCATTTGGATCACGGAAACCAACAATGCCATGACCTGTAATCATCGCAACAACAGCATAACCACCTTTACAACGCTCATGAACACGCGCTACAACATGGAAAATATCATCTGAAGTTGGGTTTAATTGACCACGCTTTTGCAATTCATGTGCAAATACATTTAACAATACTTCCGAATCTGAATCTGTATTCATATGACGTAAGTCAGTTTTGAATAAGTCATCATGAATTTCTTCAGCATTGGTTAAATTGCCGTTATGTGCCAACGTAATACCGTATGGAGAGTTCACATAAAACGGTTGTGCCTCAGCACTACTTGAAGAACCTGCTGTTGGATAACGCACATGACCAATACCGTAATTTCCCTTTAAAGCACGCATATGACGTGTATGAAATACATCACGCACCATGCCATTGTCTTTACGAAGGAATAAGCGACCATCATGACACGTCACAATTCCAGCCGCATCTTGTCCACGATGTTGTAACATCGTTAATGCATCAAACAACATTTGGTTAACAGGTGATTTACCAGCTATACCAACAACTCCACACATAGCAACCTCGCAGACAAGCTAGGATTAATAAAAAGGATTATTCGTTGACTCACCTGATTTTCCACTCGATTTATGTGAATTTTCAGGTATTGAACTTGAAGATGCCTGAGTATCTTCAGATTTCATGTGCTTTAACGCTTCATTTGCAGCCTCTTTAGACAACTCTGTTGCCCAAGGTGCATAGGGAAGTAAATGTTGTATAAATTTAGATTGTTTCCAATGTGGCGAGCTTTCTACCCAGGGTCCAATTCCCTGCATAGTAATAAGCACAACCAACAAACCCTTCAATGTACCAAAAGCACCACCTGCCAGCCTATTTAATGGACCAAGCTTAAGTGATTTTAAAATTCCATTTAAAAGTGATGTCACAATCCATGTTGATACAATAATAACCAAAACAATGAAAGCAAATGCAGATATCTTCTGAACGACCGGATCGGAACTCAATGTAGACATAAGTGGCGCTAAGCTAGAAGAATATTTTGCCGCCATAATCAGCGCAAAAATCCATCCAACCAAGTTCGCAAAGGCTTTTATCAATCCTTGTCGCAAACCGTTTAGCCCTCCAATGAGCAAAATGATCAATATAAAGACATCAATCGTATTCATATTACAGCGCGTTAATACAGTCTTTAATTAATTCAGGACCTGTATAGATTAAACCACTATACACCTGAACAAGGCTGGCACCTGCTTCACGTTTAGCAACTGCCTGCTCACCAGACAAAATACCACCCACACCAATTAGTGGAATTTGACCATTCAATGTTTTTGAGAATGCAGCTAAACATGCTGTACTTTTCTCAAAAACAGGTGCACCCGACAAACCACCAGCTTCTTCTGCAAATGGTAAACCTTCAACACCCTCACGTGACAATGTTGTATTTGTCACAATCAAACCATCAATTTTAAATTCAATAAGTTGTTTTGAAATAAATTGAATATCTTCAGCTTCAAGATCTGGTGCAACTTTTAGCACTAAAGGGACATAGTGAGAATTTTCTTCAGCTAACTCTAGTTGACGCTTTTTCAATATTGAAAGCAATTCTGTTAACGCATCGCCACTTTGTAAACTACGTAAATTCTTTGTATTAGGCGATGAAATGTTTACCGTAATATAAGATGCGTAGTTATAAACCTTTTCTAAGCAAATAAGATAATCATCTACTGCATTTTCGACAGGAGTATCGGCATTTTTACCAATATTAATGCCCAAAATTCCTTTGAATTTGGATGCTTTTACATTTTCAATAAGCTGATCTACACCATCATTATTAAACCCCATACGGTTAATAATGGCTTTTGCTTTCGGCAGACGAAATAAACGAGGATGTGGATTGCCCGATTGTGGGCGTGGTGTAATTGTTCCAATTTCAATAAATCCGAAACCTAAATCTGCTAAAGCATCAATATAGGCACCATTTTTATCTAAACCAGCAGCCAAACCTACAGGATTGGGAAATTGAATACCCATACACACTACTGGTTTTTCAGGAACATTTTGTCGCATCAAGCCCATTTTATGGGTCGATTTCAATAAAGATAGTGTCAGCTCATGTGCACGCTCTGGTGCTAAAGAAAACAACAAAGGGCGAGCAAGAGAATACAACATATCGGTAAAAGTCTACTGCTTTTTAAGTCGACATATTATAGGCATAGGTCGTAGAAAACACCATGCTTTGCAGGGTTTTATTTTTACCGTTTAACACCCTGTTGTTGTAAATTTACACTATTTAACCAAATAAACTAAAACCATATTCAGCACTTATGTTCAATTGTGTTATTTGTGTAATAAATCTAACACTTGCGTATAAATGTATCAGCCCCACAAAATATACTGCTCAAAATTTAGCTATTTGGAATAAACGCTTTTATTTGTGTAGACAACCCCGCAGCAATAACAGCCTGCTCATAGATACGCGCTTCTGCCAAATGATATGGATGAAATGATTCAGATGTTAAAATAGAAGAAATATGTGCTATTACATTCATGTGGCAAACCACTGCAATTGACTCATAAGGCAATTGAGATAACCATTCGACTGCAACCCTTGCATCATCTTCAGGTTTAATGGTATTGCAAATCACTACAGGCACATTTTTAAAATAAGTTTGTAAATATGAAAGTGTTTCTTGAGCACGTAATAAAGGACTTACAACAAAAACCTCAGGCTGAATAACTTCTTTTAAAAACTCAGCTGTTTCTTTAGCTTGTTGATGACCACGTGCTGTTAAAGGTCGCTTTTCATCATTAATGACAGATGGTGCTGCTTCACCATGACGTACAAGAGTTAATTGCATAAAACCGCCTATTTATTTTCTTAAAGTATAATGAGGAAAAGATGGCAGTTTTATGAAACAACCATCTTTCTATTTCTTATTTTTGATGTGGCAGAATAAACTCAACATCACTACGCTGCCCATTTTTCATCATAGAAAAAGCAATCGAAATTGTGGGCGCACCTTTAAAAATAATCTCATATAACGCACAGGTAATTGGCATATATACCCCCAACTCCTCGGAACGTGTACGAACTTGAATAATTGTATTAATTCCTTCAGCAGTTTGCCCTAATTCTGTGGTTGCTTGCTCTAAAGTTTTACCCTTACCCAAAGCATAACCTACTTGATAATTACGACTAAGCGGGCTATTACATGTTGCGAACAAATCCCCCACACCCGACAAACCTAAGAAGGTCAATGGATTTGCACCCAACTCCACTGCAAATCGACTCATTTCCGCCAAGGCACGCGTTAAAATCATACTTTTAGTGTTCTCACCCACTTCAAATGCCGCAGCCATTCCCATAGCAACCGCATAAATGTTTTTAAGTGCACCACCCAATTCAACACCATTCACATCATCACTTGCAAACACACGGAAAAGTGCACTATGTAATGCCTGTTGAACTGCATTACGTACAAGTTCTGAGTCACTTGCAATAACAGTACCTGCTGGCTGACCTGCTACAATTTCTTTTGCTAAGTTTGGTCCCGAAAGCACACCAAAAGGAACTTCTGGAAGTTCTTCTTGAATAATGCCACTCATAAAACTAAATGTATCTGCCTCAATACCTTTCGTTAAAGACACAATTGCTTGAGATGAAACAAAAGGTTTTATCTGACGTAACACATCACGAAATGAATGACTTGGAATAGCAACTAAAATAATGTCACGATCACGTACAGCCATCTCAATATTAGAAACAGCTTTTAACTCTTTTTCTAATGAAAAATCTGGCAAATAACGCTTATTAATATGTGTTTCATTTATTTCTTTTGCTGTGACTTCATCGCGAATCCAAATCATAGTGTCACAGCCATTGCGTACAGCTGTATTTGCCATAGCTGTACCAAAGCTACCACCACCTAAAACAGTAACTCTTAACCCCGTTTTTTTAACTTCCGTGTCACTGCCTAGAAAACTTGCAAAATCTAATTCACTCATTTTTATTTTTTCCAAAAAACTAATCTACTTATTCCAAAAACTAACAAATTCGCTTGTATTAATTTCACCGCGCGCAGGAATAGCTTTTACAGCTGTTCCGATATAAATAATACCCGAAATCAAATCATCTTCACCCAAACTCAGTGCTTGCTTAAAGTGTTTAGACTCGACCACTGCACCACTACGCCACATAGTTGAAAAACCTTGTGATTGCAATGATAGTAAAAAGTTTTGAATTGCTGCACCCGTACTTAATGTTTGTTCAAAATAAGGAACTTTCGGATGATCGATAAATTGCGTTAATGCTAAAACCAACAATGGTGCACGATATGGATGATTCTTAACACGCTCCAATTGCGCTATTTCTGTTTGACCTGTATCTGCCAAAGCCTGAGATAACAACTCTCCAAATGCTTCACGTTGATCTTCAGGTATCACTACAAAACGTGTTGGTTTTAATCGATGATGATCTGGTGCAGTTAAAGCAGCTAGAAATGCTTTTTCTAATTGCTCCCCATTTGGTGCAGGTTCAACCAAATGACCAATAGATTGACGTTGATGAATATTTTGATGAATGAGATCGACCGCTGTATCCGCCATTGACTTCTATATCTGCTTTAAAAATTTCATTAAGATTAGCACAAAGTTTAAAGTTCAAGACAAATCTATTGCCGTTTTTACATGAGAATATCAATGATGGTTTTAGATAATTTCGATCATTCATGTTTTTCTAAGATCGATTCAACAACTTACATGGTAGATATACAATATAATATTCTATGCACCAAGCCTCAACAAAGTCTTTTCAATTCTTATACATAAGCCACATATTTCAAACTTCAAAATATGTTGAAATCAAGAAATCAACTTAGGGAAAACAACATGAATAAGATTATTGTTTTTACATCTATTATTTCACCGCTCTTATTGTTATCTGCATGTAGTTCAAACCCAACAACCAACACCCTTGCGATTCAAAAACCAAATAATCAATATGAAATAACAGGTTTAGGAAAATCAGAAGTCATTGCAAAAAATAATGCTGCTGTCGCTGCAAACAAAACCTGTGGGAAAGCCACAGCGATTGTTATCGATGAAAAAACTACTTATAACGGTGTGCTAAAAGGTGTTGTAGATGATCAAACTGGAAAAATGATTCAAGCAGCCGCTGGTATTTTAGGTACAATTGCAGGCAAAAGTGCAGATATATCTAAAGATGATGACTATCAAACTGTACTCACATTCCAATGCCAAGCAAAGTAAATATCAAATAATTTAAACAATAAAAAAAACCGCTTAATAAAGCGGTTTTTTTTATTTCTCTTTCGTAATCTTGTGATTCAAAAACCTTGAATTAACAATAACCATCTAAACGTGTAAGCGGCAATTTCTGTCCAATGGCTTTTTCAATTTCTGGTAAATAGAAAGCATCATCTTCAGACAAGAAGCTAATACTTACACCACGCGTACCCGCACGCCCAGTACGACCAATACGGTGTACATAATCATCCGACTGCTCTGGCAACGTAAAATTCACAACGTGAGATACGCCATCAACATGAATACCACGACCTGCAACATCGGTTGCAATCATAATATTGTGTTGACCATTTTTAAACTGATCTAACATTTTTAAGCGTTTGTCTTGCGCAATTTCACCAGATAACATCACGACTTTATAACCATCTTTTTTCAAATGATCGTATAGCTTTCGAACTTGGTCACGACGGTTCGCAAAAATCATGACCTTTTCAATAGGTTCATCACGTAAAATTTCTTCTAACAATTTGTATTTGTCAGATTTTGCTACCATATACACACGCTGTTCAACATCTGCATTGGTTTTCTTTTCTGGTTCAATTTCAACGGTAACAGGCTCAAACAACCATTGCTGTGCTAAATTTAATACATCGTAGCTAAATGTTGCAGAGAACATTAGTGTTTGGCGCTGCTCTTTACGTGGAGAGTAACGAACAATACGTTTTACCGATGGAATAAAGCCCATATCTAACAAACGGTCTGCTTCATCAATGACTAAAAACTCAATTTGATCTAACCAAACTTCTTTTTGCTCCACAAAGTCAATTAAGCGACCCGGTGTTGCCACAATAATATCGACGAAGTTTTTGCTCAGTTCAGCTTTTTGCTTTTCAAAATCTACACCACCCAATAAGGTTACTAAGTGTAGATCTGTAAATTTAGTTAATTCTTTTGCATCACTTTCAATTTGCAATGCCAATTCACGTGTAGGTGCTAAAATAAGAGCACGTGCTTCACCACGGAAACGCTGTTGCTGAATTGGATTGTTTAATAAGTCATTAATAACACTAATCAGGAAAGCAGCAGTTTTACCTGTACCTGTTTGTGCACGACCAATCGCATCGTGTCCTGCCAAAGTAAATTTTAAAACCTTTTCTTGAATTGACGTCATTTTAGTGAAGCCTAATGCATCAATTGCTTTTTTCAAATTTGGATGTAAATTTAAGGTTTCAAAACCAGCTGACATATTAATGTGCTCTAACTCATAAATAATAAAATTTCATACAGTATAAACAAAAAACGCTCCAATAAACATTGGAGCGTTTTTATTAGTCTAATTTTTCAATTAGTCTAATGGCTGAACTTCTTCAGCTTGGAAGCCTTTTTGGCCTTTTACAACACTGAACTCAACACGTTGGCCGTCACGTAGTGAACGGTGGCCGTCGCCTTGAATAGCACGGAAATGAACAAATACGTCATCACCGCCATTGCGTTGAATAAAACCAAAACCTTTAGTGTCGTTAAACCACTTAACTACGCCTTGTTCGCGAGCAGCTGTCATTTAGTTAATCCTCATAGACATAATTGAAGGACCACCCGGTGTTGCAAGCAGCAGACAAACAAAGCTTAAAAACATTTTTTATTTCCAAACTTATAATCATTCTGTAAAACTATTAACAAAATCCGGTTACATCCATTTCTAACCAAGTTGCTCAGTAACTTTTATAGTTACCATAACACCGAAGTCACTTTGAGCTTATCATGGGTTTATTACAAATAATAGAGTTTTTTCAGATATCTTATTCAGATTTAAGCGTATTTATTTTTTATAAATCAATTTAAATTGTTAATCTTAATCAGAATAAATAAAAATTCACATTTTTTCATTTTTCTGCCAATTTTTTGTATAATTGACCTGTTTTTAAACGGTTTAAATTAAATGGATGATGTAAATCAAACCTTAGATATTATAGATGCAATGGGAAAACCTTGCCCAATGCCCCTTTTAATGTTAAAAAAAACGCTGAAGAAATCTACAAACCAGCAGTTTTTACTTAAATCATCTGACCCGCATAGCCAACAAGATGTACTTCGATATTGCCAACTTCGCCAATTAAAGTGTGAAGTAAAATGTATTTCCAATAATGAATTTCATTATATAATTGCTCAATAATTCATTTTTTAATCCTTTGGCATAAAAAATTACATTTCTTCACCATTTCCACTTAATTTAGTTGGATATTCACATTAATATGAATGTCATTGATAATTCATCGACACATCCTAAAGGAGTTCCTATGAGTGACAGCAGCAATCATTTGATGCCCCTGTCATTATCAGCACCAGGTTCAAACCTTGGGGCTTATATTAGCACTGTCAATCAAATTCCAATTTTAACTGCCGAACAAGAAAAAGAGTTGGCTGATCGTTACTTTTACGATCAAGACTTAGATGCAGCAAAAATGTTAGTGATGTCTCACTTACGTTTTGTGGTTCATATTGCCCGTAGTTATGCAGGTTATGGCTTACCACAGGGTGACTTAATTCAAGAAGGCAACTTAGGCTTAATGAAAGCGGTAAAACGTTTCGATCCAACTATGGGCGTACGTTTAGTTTCATTTGCTGTGCATTGGATTAAAGCCGAAATTCATGAATATGTTATTCGTAATTGGCGTATTGTCAAAATTGCGACCACTAAAGCACAACGTAAATTATTCTTTAACTTACGTAGTTTAAAAAAATCGAGCAAAAAGCTAACTCTTGAAGAAGCACAATCTATTGCAAAAGACTTAAATGTCACAGCAGAACAAGTGCTTGAAATGGAAGGTCGTTTAACTGCCTATGATGCTGCTTTTGAAGCTCAAGGTGATGACGACGATGAAGGCTCTACTTATGTTGCACCTGCTTTATATTTAGAAGATAACCGTTACGACCCTGCAAGACTCGCTGAAAATGAAGATTATGAAGAGCAAAGTACCAATGCCCTTCATGATGCAATGGATCAACTTGATGATCGTTCACGTAATATTCTACAGCGCCGCTGGTTAGACGATGATAAATCTACCCTACATGAACTTGCTGCTGAATATAACGTATCAGCTGAACGTATTCGTCAGCTAGAAAAAAATGCAATGGAAAAAATTAAAGTGGCAATGTCGTCAAATTGATTTTCTATTCTATAAAAAAGGGCTTAAAGCCCTTTTTTATTGTTTAAAATTTGTTTGGAACTCTTATTATATTTAATCAAATATACAAAATATGCTAAGGTTAAGCGCAAATTTTGTATAGGTAAAATGACTTATGTGGCTTGCGATATCGGCATTAAATTTAGCAATTGCTGTCATGTTAGGTGCATTTGGCGCACATGGTTTAAAAGCACATGCAACAGAAATTCAATTGGGTTGGTGGCAAACGGCTACTGACTATTTTTTCTATCATGCTTTAGGTTTATTAGCACTTTCAATTATTGCCAAAGTCACACCACAATTTCCAATTAAAGCTAGCTTTTTACTCATACAAATCGGTATTTTCTTTTTCTGTGGATCATTGTATATCATGGCTTTAGGCTTACCACGTGGTTTAGGCGCTATTACTCCTATTGGTGGTGCACTCATGATTGCAGGATGGTTAGTGTTGGCATGGAATGCTTTTAAATACACGAAATAATGACAAATTTAGGGAAATCAACGTGCAAATTTATTTGAATGGTGAACTTCAAAATACCGCTTGTTCCAACTTACTAGAACTTATTCAGGAACTTGCATTAGAGGGTAAACGTTTTGCTGTTGAACACAATGAAATGATTATTGCAAAAAGCAAATTACAGCAAAGTGTGATTAATGATAAAGATCGAATAGAAATTATACATGCCGTCGGTGGCGGTTAATTTGGAGCTCCCATGGAAGACACCCCCCTTATAATTGGTTCACGTACATTTCAATCTCGCCTGCTTGTAGGGACAGGTAAATATAAAGATTTAAATGAAACCGATCTTGCCATTCAAGCAAGTGGTGCAGAAATTGTGACTGTTGCAATTCGACGCGTGAATATTGGTCAACATCCAGATCAACCAAATTTACTTTCTGTTGTACCTCCTGAAAAATATACAATTCTTCCAAATACAGCAGGCTGTTTCGATGCAAATAGCGCAATTCGCACCTGCATGCTTGCACGTGAATTGTTAGATGGTCACAACCTTGTGAAACTTGAAGTTTTAGGCGATGAAAAAACACTTTATCCCAATATCACCGAAACATTAAAAGCTGCGCGTACGTTAATTGACGATGGCTTTGAAATTATGGTGTACACATCGGATGACCCAATTGTTGCTCAAGAACTTGAGAGCATGGGCTGTGTTGCAATTATGCCATTGGGTAGTTTAATTGGTTCTGGCTTAGGTATTTTAAACCCACATACTATTTCTATTATCAAAGAAAATGCAAAAGTTCCTGTACTTGTAGATGCAGGCGTTGGTACAGCAAGTGATGCAGCTATTGCCATGGAACTTGGTTGTGATGGTGTACTCATGAATACGGCTATTGCTGCTGCACAAAACCCTATTTTAATGGCTTCTGCAATGAAAAAAGCCGTAGAAGCAGGTCGAGAAGCTTTCTTAGCAGGTCGTATGCCACGTAAGCGCATGGCAAATGCAAGCTCACCTGAAACAGGTTATTTCTTTAAGTAACTTATTCAAATCATTCATTTGAATATTTAAATGAATACCCAATAAAAAAGGACTCATAAAGAGTCCTTTTTTATTGCATACACATTAAGGAATTAAACCTTCATCTCGCATAGCAATTTGTACAGATTGACGTGCAAATACTTTCTCACGTAGAGCTAGAACATTTTTGTACGGTGTTAAATCATGTTGAATTAATTTAGACCAATTTGTAATGACAAATAAATATGCATCGGCAGGGCCAAAATTATCATCTACCAAATAATCATGGTCGGACTTTTCAATTGCATCATCTATATATTTCAATAAGCGATCAATTTCTGCATAAGCCTTTTCTTTTGCTTCGGCATCTAAAGTTGCACCAAAAAATACAGCATAAGCATCATGTAATTCTGAATTTAAGTAACCTAACCATTCTAAAACTTTGGCACGTCCTAAGCCCGATGGAGGAATTAAATCTTGTTTAGGATCATGTTGAGCTAGGAAAGGAAGAATTGCGACATTTTCCGTTAAAATTAAACCCGGATTAATTTCCAATGCAGGTACATAGCCTTTTGGGTTGATGCTGTAATAATCTGTGCCTTTTTCTGTGATATGTGTTTTAACATTGACACGTTCTAAATCAAAATCGACATTAATTTCATTTAAAATAATATGAGATGCAAGTGAACATGCACCTGGTGAATAATATAGCTTCATACTTGATCCCTTTTATATATCTATACTCTGTTTTAAATTGCTTCGGTCAAACTTTCAAGTAAAGAAACCTACTTATTTTTAGAAAATTCGTAACTGTAAAATTCACACTTACACTTTCAATATTGTTCAATTAGATGAATTAATCAAGTCGAATATACGTACTTTTTTTAACAAAGTTGCTTTAACATAGGCGGCTTTAAAATATTTTGAATATTGCACGTGATTAGCTTAAAAAAAGATGAATGGTTTTCCAATATACGTACCGATGTTTTAGCAGGTTTAGTTGTTGGTTTAGCTTTAATTCCTGAATCAATTGCATTTTCTGCGATTGCAGGGGTAGACCCTCAAGTGGGTTTATACGCATCTTTTTGTATTGCTGTTTCTATTGCATTTTTTGGTGGTCGCCCTGCCATGATTTCAGCAGCAACAGGTGCTCTTGCCTTGCTCATGATTACTCTTGTAAAAGAACATGGCTTGCAATATTTACTTGCTGCAACAGTACTCACAGGCATTATTCAGGTTATTGCAGGCTATTTTAAAGTTGCCAAGCTCATGCGCTTTGTTTCACAGTCTGTTATTTTTGGCTTTTTAAATGCCTTAGCAATTTTAATTTTTGCAGCACAACTTCCTGAAATAAACAAAATGGATAGTACCGCCTATATTTTTGTTGGCTTAGGTTTAGCGATTATCTATCTATTTCCCTATATTCCTAAAATTGGCAAGACTATTCCATCCCCGCTCATTTGCATTATTGTTTTAAGCTGTTTAGCACTATTTTTAGGTGCAGATATGCGAACTGTAAGTGATTTAGGTACATTTCCAGATACATTACCAATTTTCTTAATTCCAAATATTCCTTTAAATTTTGAGACACTTAGCATCATTCTCCCTTACTCAATCACCTTAGCAACAGTGGGTTTACTTGAGACAATGATGACCACAACTGTGGTTGATGAGGTTACTCAAACTGAAGGTGATAAGCATAAAGAATGCCGCGGACAAGGCTTTGCCAATATTGTCAGTGGCTTTATGGGTGGTATGGCAGGTTGTGCCATGATTGGCCAATCGATTATTAATGTAAGCTCAGGCGCTCGTACACGTTTATCTACACTTATTGCGGGTATATTTTTACTGTGCTTAGTGGTTTTTCTCAAAGATTGGCTCGCATATATTCCAATGGCTGCACTGGTTGCCATCATGATTATGGTGTCTTTCACCACTTTCCAATGGCACTCTGTAAAACAATTTAAAAATCATCCTATTTCTTTTAATGTCGTGATGATTGCAGTCATTATTGTGGTACTTGCAACACATAATTTAGCTCTTGGCGTAGGCGTGGGTGTTTTACTTTCTGCACTATTTATTATTAATAAATTAGAAAGCTCAGTAAAAGTGGAATCTATCTTTCATAACAATGAACGAAAATACATTGTTTCTGGGCAAATTTTCTTTAGTAGTTCAGATAAATTTTTCCAATTTTTCGACTTTAAAGAAAACATTAAAACTGTTGAACTTGACCTTACTCATGCTCATATTTGGGATGTCACCTCAGTAAGAATGTTTAATAGTGTTGTAAAAAAATTTAATGACAAAAAGATTGAAGTGAAAATTATTGGCTTAAATGAAGCAAGTAGCACACTTATAGATAAATATAATTAGATTAATAAAAGAAAAGAGCCTATTTGGCTCTTTTCTTTTATTTTTTGTTCAATTTATAGATAAAGGCATATAAAAGTTTGACTTGTGAGGCTCAGCACTTAAAATACCGCATTCGTAGTTTTTAACATTGCCAAAATTATGTCGAACGATCAATTAGACCAGCAAGTTGTAGAGCTGGAAAACCTGAACGAGCATCGTGAAATTGTCACTTTCATGCGTCGTTCATCTCCACTAAATACTTCTCAACGTACTGCGCTTGAACAATACGCTCACCTAATTTTGGAATATCCAGTTGGTGATTTACGCCAACAGTTTGAACATCCTGAACGTCCACTAACAGTGGAAATTGGTTTTGGTATGGGACGCTCTTTGGTTCTTATGGCAAAAGCCAACCCTGAACGTAACTTTGTGGGTATTGAAGTACATGTACCTGGTATCGCACAGTGCGTATATGAAGCGGGTATGGCTGGTTTAACTAACCTACGCCTACTTGATGCAGATGCAATTCAAGTATTACGTGAAATGCCAGATAATAGCATTAATGCGATTCAATTATATTTCCCAGATCCTTGGCAGAAAAAGCGTCATTTCAAACGTCGCTTCGTGTCACATGACCGTATGCCATTGGTAGAACAGAAGTTAGAAATGGGTGGTACATTCCACTCTGCAACTGACTGGGAACCGTATGCTGAATGGATGTTAGATGTTTTAGATAACCGTCCAAATCTTGAAAATATGGCAGGAAAAGGCAATAGCTACCCTCGCCCAGATTGGCGTCCACAAACTAAGTTTGAACGTCGTGGTTTAGAAGAAGGTCATAAAATTAATGACTTCCTTTTCAAAAAGATTAACTAAGATCTAAACATTAAGACTAAAGGGCTCAACAAGAGCCCTTTTTCTTTGCCAAATTTTTAAAATAATTTATTTAAATGTAATAAAGCCCTTATAAGACGTTACTTGAATGAACCTTTGGATTTCATAAAATCCTATTTTTTCAAATAAATTCAAAGTTTCATTCTCACTTAAAGGATAAAAATCATCTTCTAAACGACTGAGCATTGTGGAAGCCTGTTTTTCACTCAGTCCATTTTGCATACAAATGCATTTTAACAATTCAGCTTCTTTTTTAGATTTAAATTTCATTAAATCGAACGTAATAAAAATGCCATTTTGTTTTAAGACTTTATAAATATTTTTAAAAAAATTAGGCTTTGTTTCATATTCTACAAAATGACTCACTAAAATAGTCAGCACAACATCAAAATTAGCATCACTATATCGATCAGCAAAGTCATTGACAGCGAAGTCACCCAAAATAAACTCTACTCTGTTATCAATATTATATTGCTGAACATTTTGTTTCGCTTTACTCAGCATCGTTTCTGATAATTCGGTTACGACAAATGTCCATTTTGGAAAAAGTTGTAGCAAATATGAAAGCTCATAACCTGTTCCACAGCCAACAATCAAAACTCTTGCATATTCATTGAATACATCAACTTTTAATAAAGCTTGAATATGTTGATGAGCCAAATCGTAGCCAGGTATAAGTTGACGAATATGCTCATCATACCTGTTTACTACATGTAGACTTTGAAAGTCTTTTGCCACAACATCCTCCTTTTCAGCTTAATACTAAGCTCATTTGACATTTTTTAGGATTGATGACGTTCTAAAATTTGCTGACTCAGTAACGTATATACAGACTTTAAATCTTCTCGCTGATCTTGCATTAACATATTGCTGTGCATGCGAATAATATTTTCATCACCACGCATGGCTGGTCCTGTCTGCATATCTTTTGGATCATTCACTAAAGCCTTATTCGCAGTTTCTTGAATTAAAGGATATAGCAGGCTGAAATCTACATGTTTGGCATCTACAATTTGTTTTGCCATGTCATAACAATAGTTACTAAAGTTACAAGCAAATACCGCAGCCAAATGCAGACTTAAACGCTGTTCCGAATTATATGAATAAACCCTACTGCTTAGGCTATTTGCAAGATCAAGTAAGTTTGACAAATCCTGTATATTTGTTGCCTCAATAAATAAAGGCGTATTTTCCCAGTCTATTTCACGTTCCAAACTAAAGGTTTGCAACGGATAAAATACTCCCGATTTTTCATGAAATTTCGTTAATACATTTAAGTGCGTACTTCCCGATGTATGCACAATACATACATCTTTCAGCTTTAAGCTTAAGCTTTCTATAACTTTTGCAATAGATTGATCACTTACCGCAATAATCATTAAATCTATGTTTTGATCGAGATCTTCATAATTTGAAATGGCTTGAGCCTTTACTTGTTGTGCAAGCCCTTCAGCTTTGTCAAAAGTACGGCTATAAACCTGAACAATCTGATGATGAATGCTTAAGACCTTTGCCAAATGATATGCAACCCGCCCCGCACCAATAAAACTAATTTTCATGATTCATTCACAACTTTTCTTTGCTACAGCATGCCAATAAAAAAAGGACGAATCAATTCGTCCTTTTAATACATAATCGATTTTTAAATAAATCTATGGAACATTTTATTGCGTTTCATCCATTCTTTCAGCACTTGAAACAGGCTGAACGGCTTGCTCAATTTTAGGTAAAGGATTATTTACTAAAGGCTTAGAATTTACTTGCTCAACAGAATTGGATGTTGTAGGTATCACCTCTGAAACTGCTGCATCAATATGATCCGTTTTTTTATTTTCTGATTCATGTTTTATGAATGCTCTTACAATCATGAATACCAAAATAATTAATATAACTATAACAACATAATGCATTGGAAATGATTTTTTCTTGTGCTTAGAACGAGAGTTTAATTTTTCAGGCTGTTTTAGCTCTTCTCTTATTTCTGTAATCGAATACTGAATTCCCGCCATTTCTAGTAAATCGACTGACCAATGTGGCAAGGCATTCAATAACACTGGCATTTGCCCTTTCACCAAATGTTCAATGACTTGCACATCACTTGAACCCGCCTCACTAACCAATAAATTTAAAGATGGCGCCAATGATGCATTTAATAACCTATTCACATCTCGTGTGGATGCCTCCCCACTAATGTAATTTAAAATTTGCTGTGTAATATTAGCGTTATTATCAAAAATTTCAGTTATATCTGGCTCAATTTGGTTGTGTAATTGCTCAAATAACTCTGGCTTAGAATTGATAGCCGTTAATAAAATTGTATAGAAATCTGTGAGTGCTTGTTTTTTAAATAATAAATCTTCATTTTCATCTGCAAGTACAATAGGCGTTACATGCATTTTTAACAAATTAATTATATTTAAAGACATCTCGCCCCCACGATTTTTATGTAATTACTTGTACTTATAGGTTATTTTTTATTCTAAGTAAAATATTTTAATTTCCTTTATTTATATATTTGTGTAACAAAAAAGCCAGCCGAAGCTGACTTTTACTCTTTACCACATATCATCAAACACAATTAAGCTGAAAAAGTTCTCATTGCTTTTGCTTTTACAGTTTGCTGAATTAACGGCGTGTTCTTGCCTTGAGAGATCATTGAATCTTTCGTTAATGTCCACTCAAGTTCAGGATCTATTAACACCAAACCAGACTCCGCCACCCAACGATCATACATATTGGCAACTTTTGCTGGTGCAACTGTTACTTTTTCAACCCACTCTAAAGGTTCTAATAAACCTTCATTAATAAGTTGAACACCTAATGGTATGTACGTATCAAAAGCCGTAAAGCCTGCTAAAGTTTCAGCAAATGGTGCCATTTTCGCAGAACTCGATAAAGGCTCATGGTGCGTACAAATCGCATCAATTACACCAGATTTTACACCTTGACGGAGTAATTCTTTATCTTGTTCAGAGCGTAATGGTGGACGTACATGTGCAAGCGAGTTAAAACCATCAATCAATTGATCGGTTAAGTGCAATTGATGCATTGCAACATCACATGTGATATTTAAGCCTTTTTCTTTAGCAGCACGAATCAGTTCAACAGAAGCACCACAAGACAACAAGCCAAAGTGAGCTTGAACACCAGTCGCTTCGATCATTAACAGATATTTTGCAATCGCAACTGTCTCTGCCAATGTTGGAATCATTGGTAAACCTTGACGAGACGCAATAAAGCCTTCGTGTACACAACCATCTTTAGCAATTTGATGTTCTTCTGCATAGAACACCACAGTCATATCTAAGCCTGCTGCATATTCTAAAGTCCGAAGTACAACATCATCATTTTCAAAAGTTGCATACGCATTTGAAACGGCTGTACATCCCCCCTTTTTCAAACCTGCCATATTGGCAGGTTGCTTGCCAAGTAAGCCTTGAGTTTGTGCACCAATCACTTGAAGATAAATACCGCCATCTAACATCGCTTTTTCAACTAAGCCATGAATAAGCGCGCCATTATCTTGTACGATGGGTTGCGAATCTGGTGGCGTAAATACATGCAATACGCCATTTTCACGTGCGGCTTTACCTTCAGATTTTAACGTACCATGTTGTTGCTGACCGGGCTCACGTAAACGCGCGCACAAATCGACCATAGTTGGCATTAACCATTTACCTTGACCATCTACCGTTTCAGCAATATCAGTTGTTGCAGCAACCAATTTACCATTTTCAACATATACCGTTTGCACGCTGTCGGTTTTAGCAATTGGGTCTAAGACACGTACATTTTCAATTTTTACAATACTCATGACTTTCCCTTAACCTGCAATCGCTTCTAACAAACCCTGATCTTCAAGTTGACCTTGCATTGCAAGTGCCAATACCGCCATACGAACAGCAATACCATTTGTTACTTGATGCAAAATAACCGATTGAGAACCATCAGCAATGCTTGAGTCAATTTCCACACCACGGTTCATAGGACCCGGATGCATCACGATGCAATCAGGTTTTGCCAAAGCCAAACGCTCTTTGTTTAAGCCATACATTTTGTAGAATTCGGCTTGTGAAGATAATGCAGGTGAATCGATACGTTCATTTTGAATACGCAAAGTAATGATCACATCACAATCTTTAACACCATCTTCCATTTTATTGAATAAGCGAATACCTTCGCTATAGTCATTAAAACCATGTGGAAGTAAGGTATTTGGCGCAATCACACGAATATCTTTACAGCCCAATGTTTGTAATGCTGCAACATCTGAACGTGCTACACGTGAATGCTTAATATCACCAATAATGGCAACACTCATATCTTCAAAATTTTTCTTGGTTTCACGGCGAATCGTGAGCATGTCTAACATTGCTTGAGTCGGATGTGCATGACGCCCATCACCCGCATTAATGATTGCCACATTTGGACAAACATCTTTTGCAATAAAGTGTGCTGCACCTGAAGACGAATGACGTACAACAAAAATATCTGTTGCCATTGCTTCTAAGTTCCAAAGCGTGTCACGTAATGTTTCACCTTTAGATGTGCTTGAGCGTGCAATATCAATATTCAAAACATTTGCAGAAAGACGTTTTGCCGCTGCTTCAAATGTAGTGCGTGTACGTGTTGAGTTTTCAAAGAAGAGGTTCATTACCGTACGACCTTCTAAAAGGTTGTTGGTAATTAGCTGATTTTGGTCATTAAAAAAGGACTGTGCTGTGTCCAATATTTTTGTGAGAGTTTCTTTAGATAGACCTTCAATGGTCAAAAAATGCTTTAGGTTTCCGTTTTGGTTGAGCTGAATCTGGCTCGGAGTATGCAGTGCCGCCAAATGCATGGTGGATTCCTTATATGCTAAGTCAACATATTATACAGACATTCCTAAGGAAGTTGCAGTCTAAGCTCGCAACAAATGAACAAATACATGCAAAGATTTACAATTAAAAATTAAATATCCAATAATAATTTCAATTACATAGTTTTATCAAAATGCTAAGTTATGAATTTTAAAGATGAATTCCAACAAAACCAAACACCATAAACAATTTAATCTTTTTACTACAAATTACATTTTCTAATTGTGACTTTTATCAAATATAAAAAATGATAAATATGTTTTAATTCTAATATACGTTTGAGTGAATTATCTCATGTCTTTCATTATTTCAACCCTTCTTGTTTTATCATTATATTTGATTCACCACTATTTTCTAAACAATCCCAGAAATGGACTTTTTGAATATTTATGTTATTTACTCATTCTCATCCTTTTATCTTTTAGCACAGGCTCAACAAGCTTTCTCTTTCGCGTCTTAAACTCTCACTAATCACATTTCAAATAAGACAGTCCTTACAGTGTCATAGTTCACACAAGAAATAACAATAAAAGCTAACTAAGATGAAAATTACTTTTCAAATTAAACCTCTTTATTTGTAAATTCGTGGCTTTAAAGCTGTAAAACAAAGAACTTTGAAAAAAAATTGGCGATTTACAATACTTTCGAGCGATCTTAAAGCATAATAGTGTCATCTAATTTTCGTTTTTTTAAGATTTAATGAGAAATCATGATATTTCTCCATCGAATAAATCTTAAGCATTTCAGTATTTATCTTTATTAAAGAAGCATTTTTATGAAAATCGTCATTTTAAACAAACCTTATGACGTTCTCTCACAATTTCGTGCCGATGAAAAACATCAAACTATGGCGGACTTTGTAAACGATCCAACACTTCGTTTGGCTGGTCGTTTAGATATGGACTCTGAAGGTTTAGTCTTTTTAACCGATCACGGTGGTTTAAACCAATATATTACTAACCCTGAAAACAAGAAGTTTAAAACTTACTTAGTTCAGGTTGAAGGTGATGTAACTGAAGAAGCGCTTGAGCAACTTCGTAAAGGCGTAGAACTTAAAGATGGTATGACTTTGCCTGCACGTGCGGAAAAAGTTGAAGAGCCTGAATGGTTGTGGGAGCGTACTCCTCCTGTTCGTTTCCGTGCGTCTGTACCAACGTCTTGGGTTGAAATTTCTATTTGTGAAGGTCGTAACCGTCAAGTTCGTCGTATGACTTCTGCTGTTGGTTTCCCTACTTTGCGTTTAATTCGTACTAAAATTGGTCAAATCGATTTAGTGCAAATGCAATTGAAGCCAGGTGAAATTAAAGAGATTGAACCGCTTTTATATCCTGACTTTCAAAATGTTCCAGCGGAAGAACCGTACCGTTCACGTTCTTATGTGAAAAAACCAGGTGGTACTGGTGGTAAGCCGATGGTTCGTAAGAATAAAGATGGTTCTGTCAAAAAGTCTGGTACGAAGCGTATTTGGCAGATGGATGATAGCGAGAAGCCGAAACGTAGAACCAATGGGACTACTCGACCAAATACGAAAGCGCCACGTGGTCGCGGACGTAATGGTCGTTAAGATTTAGAAATTTGTTATAAATTAAACCCCTCAATTGAGGGGTTTAATTTATAACTAGCCCATAAAATTAACTTAATCTGTTAAAATAATTTGTTCATATTCTTTAATTTTTACCATAAGCTCTCGGAAACGCTTAGTTATTATAATTTTAGTTTCTTCTATATTGCCAGTTTCTATAAACCTCTCAAACTCTTCTCTACGTAAAATTTCTTTCTGAAATGATAAATGCCATTTCAAAGAAAATTTCTTATTCACTTTATTAAAAAATTGAGAGTTCTTTTGATATATCCCTAAAATTTTTGATCTGATATCTGAGTCCCCATCACCTATCTTTAAATCAAAATTAATACAATTATTCCTAATATTAAATTCAAATAAATATATCCAATCATCATCTATATCTTCATTTTTTGGAAAGATTCCTTTCTCCTTTAATACTTCAATCTTTTCATATATAAATTTTGGTTTAAAACGTACATAACCTTTCGAACTTTGAAAAGAAACTATACTGCTTTCGCTTTCTATTAACTCTTGTAAAAAACTACTTAGCTCCTCGGACTCTGAAGTTGCGCAATACTTAAAAACAAGATCAAAAGCAGCCTTATATTTTTTATAAAGCTCTTTAGTTAAAATTTCAATTTCTTCATTCTGATTAAGCATAGATTTTAATGTCTGTAAATATTGTTGAAGAACAAATCTTGTTTGTTCCGAAAGAGATACCTGCTGTGTAGTCAAGAGTGTATTTAATAATTTAATAATGTGGTTATATGTAATTGGGACATAATAATCACTATCATCACCACTTAAGCTCTGCTCTTTAAGTGATAAATATATTCGATGTTTGTAATTAGAAAATTCTTTTTCAACAAAGTCTCTATATTTTTTTAGTTGCCCTCTACTTTCCGTTGAGTTAATTTTATTTTCAACAACCATACAAAACCTATTTTTTTCTGATAAAAAAATAAGATCAATATTTTTATATTCTCGTTTTATTACTAAATCATCAAAATCAAAATTTATATAATCAAAGACAGATAAACCTGTATCTACCCCTAAGCTCTCAAATTCATTTTCTTTAAAATAAATTTTAATAAACTCTTTAAAAGTGAAATCACCTAAATTATGAGACTCATTCGGTGACATTAACCATGCTAAAAAATTAGAATGCTGAAGTTCTTTATGCGATACCCTCAAGATATCCATTAAATTAATTTCTTTGTTTGTCATACTCAATAAATACGAAAAATCATCATCAAGAATTAACTTCTTTAATAACTTTTCAACGTCAATAGCCATAAAAGACCTTCAAATAAATAATAAATTTTAGGCAATAAAAAACCCATACCTAAGTATGGGTTTTACATGATCTTTCCATTATAAGCAATTAAGCTTTAAACCATTTCTCAGCTTTTACAGCATCTTCAACTTTCAGCTCAACTTCCGCTAAAACAGAACCCGAAGCATTCACTTCAAACTGCATTAACTCATCACGGCGGAACGCATAAACAGTAAACACGCCTTCCTCTTTCGCATATTGCTCAAGTAATTTTACAGACGCTTTTAAACCATCAATGGCAATAATCACATCTTGAGCAGAAAGACCTGCTTTAGCACCAACACCATCACGGCGTGCAGACTGAACCACAACACCTTCAGGCTTATCGGCAAGTTTCAAACCAAATGGCAAAGTCTTGCCATTTTTTAAGGTATAAGAAACACCAAATTCAGGGAATAACTGATCTAAAGGCAATTCATCTGTGGTATTAATCAAGTGATTAATTTGTTCAGACCAATCATCACCTGTAAGCGCTTCGCACAATTCATAAATTGTACCTTCATGTACTTGAATACCATTTTGTGCATTTTCATACAACTTACGCATTAAGGCATCTAAGCTAGAACCACGTAAACGCAAGCCCAAATCTAAACACAACGCAACCAAACAACCTTTGTTGTAATAGCTCGTGCCTGCATTATTCGAGTTTTCATCTTGACGGTAGAATTTTACCCAAGCATCAAAACTACTTTCTGCAACCGTTTGAATTCCACGACCTGGGTTTTGTAAATAACGATCAATTTGTGCTTTTAACAATTTAATGTATGAATCTTGGTTAATTACACCGCTACGAAGCAAAATTAAATCATCATAATACGAAGTGAAACCTTCAAAAATCCACAATAAAGACGTATAGCCTTCACGGTTTAAATCATAATTTACAAAGTTTTCAGGACGGATAAATTTCACCAACCAAGAATGGAAATATTCATGGCTGCATAAACCTAAAAAGCGTTGGTAATTTTCAGATGGTTCTACAGGCTCATTGGCTTTTGGTAAATCATCACGTGGGCTAATTAAGCTTGTACTATTCGGATGCTCTAAACCGCCATAACTGTTAGCAGTTGCCATCGTCATAAAGGTATAGTTTTTAAATGGCGCAGAACCAAACATTGAAATTTCTGTCGCACAGATTTTTTCAATATCTTGTTTCATACGTTCAGCATTCATTTTGTGCTGACCTGAAACCACAAACTCATGTGCAATGCCATTCGCTTCAAAAGCAAAACGTGTTTGATCTGCCAACTCAAATGGTGAATCAATTAACTCTGCATAGTTTTTCGCTTTTAAGGTATAACGACCTTTTACTAAGCTTTTAGATTCTAAACCCGTTGCCAATTGGAAATGTTTTAACTCTGGCGGTAAGAACACTTCAATTTCTACAGGTTTATCTTCCTGCCCAACCAAGCCAATACAAGCACATGCAGGATTAATGTATAAACGATTTTGATCTATATACGCGCCACGTACAGATAAGTCATAGGCATATACATCATATTCAACCGTAATCAGCTCATGATCTGTATTAAACAAACGCCATTTGTTCTTTTCAAATTTACTAATTTTTAAAAGACGACCATCTTCATCCGATGCTTTTACAGATTCGATATGCTTAGAAAACTCACGAATTAAATAACTACCTGGAATCCAAGTTGGCAAGCTCAAAACTTGCGTAGGATCTGCCAAAAAGCGAAGTGTTACGTGTACAAGATGTTGACGGTAATCGTCAAATTCGATTTGATAATGCAGCATAATAGGCAATTCAAAATATATTTTACAAAACTTAGTTCTAGCTTATCATTTTTTTTAAATACAGTGCTGAACTGTCTTAAATGTCTGCATTTTTGACTAGTCAGCTTGAAAAAAAAGGCATAGCATTTACCCTCTTTTGCGCTACTACAGTCTCGGCCTGACTTGACTAAGGATTTTCATTGAAAGCTGTTATTTATGTACTCACAATATTGAGTTTATTGTGTTCAACTTTAACCCAAGCTGCCCTCTTAAATATCGTTCCACAAAGTGTGGAAGCTGAAGCTTGGACTATTCTAGACCCTCAATCGGGTCAAGTGATTGCAGAACATAACAGCCATGTGCAAAGAGCGCCCGCCTCTATGACTAAAATGATGGTCGCTTATATTGCATTTAAAGAAATTGAAGCAGGTCGTTTATCTAAAAATGAAATTATTACTGCTACACCTGTAGTCAATACAGTGCAGTGGGATGAATCTCAAATGTACCTCAAGCCTACTGAAACCATTTCAGTCGATCAGTTACTTGCAGGTTTAATTGTCATGTCTGCAAATGATGCAGCTGTTACGCTTGCAGAACGTATTTCAGGCTCAGTGCCTGCCTTTGTTCAGCGTATGAATAAAGAAGCTCAAGCATTAGGAATGAAAGACACACATTTTTCAAATCCTGCGGGTATCACGATGGATGATCACTTTTCATCTGCACACGATATGGCACTTTTAGGTCAAGCTGTTACAAAACAAACGCCTGAATATTTACATTATTCAATCATGCCTAGTTTTAGCTACAACCAACGCTTTCACCATGCAACAAACCTAGCATTAAAAACAGATCCAAGTGTCGATGGCTTAAAAACAGGTTTTACCCGTGCAGCAGGCTATAACCTCACATTAACAGCACACCGCCCAACGGAAGATTTAAATACCCCAGATCGTCGCTTAATTGTGGTCGTAATGGGTGCAAAAAGTGCAGTTAAACGTGCTGAAGTAGCGCAAACTCTGCTGAATTTAGCTTATGCCTACACACGTAATGAAGTTGTGGTAAAAGAAAAACAAACTATTGCAGATATCCCTGTCGTTAAATCGACTTTAAAAATGTTTAAAGTCACTGCAAGCGAACCCAAATATGCAACAGTTTCGCTATATGACCAGAACTATGCAATCGATTTAGCAACTTACGACAAAGTAAATCAGCGCATCATGTTAAATACTGGAAATGGTACACTTCAACAAATTAATCCACTTACACAAACTAATACACGTTATGACGTTCAGGTAAAACCTAATGAAATGATTGCACCTATTGCAAAAGTAATGCAACTTGCAACCATTCAGGTTTATCAAAATAACGTGCTTATCAATACCCTTCATTTAGACCAAGATGTTCAAGTTGAAGAAGCAAATATTTTTCAACGAGTGATAATGTGGTTTTCTAATCTATTTTCTAGCAATACAGACAAGTTAAAAATTTACCCTCTTCAAAGCTAATTTCTAAAATTGCTATAAGAAGATAAAAAAAACTCAAGTAACTGTTTTAAGGTTACTTGAGTGGCTTAACTCAATAAAATTGTAATTTTAATTCTTATCTTTTAATTCTTATCTTTTCAGTATTGTAATGTTTTCAGTTTTTCTTATTTCCCCTATACAAAACAAATCCCCCCTTTTTCTTCACTGGTCTTTCTTAACGCAAACTTCCTATATAGTGATGTGACACCTGCGCTTTATATACTTCTTCCTCTGTTGCTTGATAACTTGGCTCAAGCTTTATTTCTAAATTTTGTTTCTTTTCATCTAGTTCTATTTCTTTAACATCTACACCAACACCTAAAGCAGTTTTCAATTTATCTAAAAGCTTAAGCAACTCAACATCGCCTGTTGCTTGAATAAGTGCTGCTACGTGTTGTACATATTGAGTATTTTCTGCCAAATAAGCTGCATCCAATACACGACCAGTTACTCGTCTTAATCTGGTGTAAATTAAAGTTGCTGTAGAAAAAGCTTCATTTTTAGCAACTAATCCACCAAACAATTCATCTTCCATGAAAACTCCTTCAACAATTAAACTTTAAAGATTTATGTTTTTAATTTAAGCAAAAGTCATACCAACTTATAAATTTTTATTTAATTTTTGATAACTTCAGCAAAACTAAGTGGGAACAAACATGCTTTTTTTACTATTTTTTAATTTTTAAATCATAAGTTATAAATTTTCCTATATATGTTCTGTAGTTCATCAGCCCAAAAGCATGAAAATACGTTAAAATAGCAGATTGCTTTTTTGCTTTTGGAAATTTACATGAATTCGAAACCACGTCTTTCTACATATTGGGTTACCTGTGCAGATGGACTTGAAACCTTGCTCCAAGAAGAAATGGAAGGTTTAGGTATTCAAAACATAGAACGCCTACCTGGTCGTTTAATTTTCCAAGGCAATTTAGAAAATGCCTACCGTATTTGTATGTGGTCTCGCCTTGCATCTCGTGTTCTTATGCCTATTCATACACATGAGATAGAGTTTTCACATGATGCTCGTGATGTCGCTGAAGAGCTTTATGAAGGTGCAATTAGCTTCGATTGGTCGCTTATTTTTGCACCACAAAGTACCTTTGCTATTCGCTTACATGTAGAACGTGACATTAAAGTAAACACACAGTTTGCAACTTTACGTGCAAAAGATGGTGTGGTTGACTCGTTTATGGAAGCGGTGGGTAAACGCCCTAGCATCGATACAAAACAACCTGAAATTACAATGTTTATTCTTGCGGGTAAAACTAAGCATACTTACTGCCTAGATTTATCAGGTGATTCTTTACATAAACGTGGCTACCGTCGTTTTATGACAGATGCCCCTATTAAAGAGAACCTTGCAGCAGCAATCCTACAAAAAGCAAAATTAGCTGAAAAAAATCCCGACATTATTCTTGACCCAATGTGTGGTTCAGGTACGTTCATTATCGAATCATTATTCATTTTGACTGACCGTGCACCTGGTTTGGTACGTCGTTTCGGCTTCAATGGTTGGAATGGTCATAACCATGAACTTTGGATGGATATTAAAGCCGAAGCAGCTGAACGCCATAAAATTGCGCTAGAAAAACCATTACCTAAGTTCTACGCATTCGATGCAGATTGGGAGGCGGTAAAAGCAACCAAACAAAATATTATTGCTGCTGGTTTTGAATCTATTTTAGATCAAATTCAAATTGAAGAACGTACTCTTGCAGACTGGCCTGATTTTGAAAATGAAGGCAAAGTGTCATTTGTTGTGACCAACCCTCCTTATGGTGAACGCTTAGGTGAAAAAGCATCTAACCGTGCATTGTATTTAGGTTTATCTGCTTTATTACAAAAGCATTTCCCAAATCAAGCAGCTGCGGTTATTGCTTCACAAGTTGAACAAGCCGATGTTCTTGCATTTAACAACCCACAAATTTTGCGCTTAATGAATGGTAAATTACCAATTTATATTCGTTTTGGCACAATTAAACCTGCAACAGTAAGCAAACCATTCCTTGCAGATTGGCAACCTCAACAATTTGAAGAAATTGAAGGTGCAATGGAATTTGCAAATCGTTTAACGAAAAACATGCAGAATCTAAAAAAATGGGCAGTTAAAGAAAATATCTACTGCTTACGTTTATATGATGCAGATTTACCTGACTTTAATGTTGCAGTCGATTTATATGGCGATCGTTTACACGTGCAAGAATATGCGCCACCAAAACAAATTGATCCTGAAAAAGCAAAACGTCGTTTTAACCTTGCTTTACAAGCCATTCGCTCTGTAACAGGTTTAGGTCGTGATGCAATTTTCATTAAAACACGTGCTCGCCAAGAAGGTAAAACTCAGTACACTAAACAAAGTACTGCATCTAAACGCTTTATCGTACAAGAAGGTAAAGCTAAAATTTTAGTGAACTTAACAGACTATCTAGACACTGGTTTATTCCTAGATCACCGTCAAATGCGTTTACGTATTGCTGCTGAAGCCAAAGGTAAACACTTCCTAAACTTATACAGCTACACTTCTACAGCAAGCTTGCATGCTGCATTAGGCGGTGCTGCAAGTACTACAAGTGTCGATTTATCGAATACATACCTAAACTGGTCTAAAGAAAACTTTGTTTTAAATGGTTTAACTGTTGACCATGCAGATGAACAACACCAATTCTTTGCTAGTGACTGTTTTGAATGGTTGAAAGAAGGTCATGAACAATATGAATTAATCTTCATTGACCCACCAACTTTCTCAAACTCGAAAAAGTTCTATGGTACTTTTGACGTTCAACGTGACCATTTGTCATTGCTTAAACGTGCAATGAACCGCTTAACTACAGATGGTACGTTATACTTCTCAAATAACTACCGTGGTTTTGAAATGGATGAAGAAATCTTAGCATTCTACGATGTTCAAGAAATTTCGAATGAAACGATTGGTTTAGATTTTAAACGCAATACAAAAATTCACCGTGCTTGGAAAATTTCACATCCAAAAAACGAAGCGTAAATTTTGTATAGAAAAAAACCGAGCCTAAGCTCGGTTTTTTTATCTCTCAATCTTTTATATCTAAATCAACAAACTTACTTTTAGTATGCAACTATTGATTAGATACTTATATTCCGTGAAATTAGCTCAGCTTTAACGTATCAAAACTTAACTGACCATTATCCACATAAGCAATAATTGTATCTCCTGCCACAAAATCTGCTGACAAGATTTTTTGTGCTAACGGGTTTTCAATTTGCTGTTGAATCGCTCGTTTCAATGGACGTGCACCAAAAATTGGGTCAAATCCAGCATCAATTAACAAGTCAAAAGCACTATCATCTACAGTTAAGCTTAAATCACGCTCTGCTAAACGCTCACGTAAACGGCTCAATTGAATATCTGCAATGCCACGAATTTGCTCTTTTTTCAATGAATGGAAAATCACTAACTCATCAATACGGTTAATAAACTCTGGACGGAAATGCTGATTTACCGCACCCATCACAACCGCACGTACTTCATCTTCCGATGCACCATCACCTAATTCACGAACGTCTTGCGAACCTAAGTTAGATGTCATCACAATAACGGTATTACGGAAGTCTACAATTCGACCTTGTGAGTCGGTTAAACGACCATCATCCAATACTTGCAATAAGATGTTAAATACATCTGGATGTGCTTTTTCAACTTCATCAAATAACACGACACTATAAGGCTTACGGCGAATAGCTTCCGTTAGCACACCACCTTCCTCATAACCTACATAGCCCGGAGGTGCACCCACTAAACGACTTACACTGTGTTTTTCCATAAATTCGGACATGTCGATCCGAACCATCGCATCGTCACTATCAAATAAGAAATTCGCAAGTGCTTTAGTCAATTCAGTTTTACCCACACCCGTTGGTCCAAGGAATAAGAATGAACCACTTGGACGGTTCGGATCAGATAATCCTGCACGTGAACGACGTACCGCATTCGATACAGCAACAACCGCTTCACTTTGACCAACAACACGTTTGTGTAAGAAATCTTCCATTTGAAGAAGTTTTTCACGTTCACCTTGCATCATTTTGGCTACAGGAATACCTGTTGTGGCACTAACAACTTCTGCAATTTCATTATCAGTCACTTTATTACGTAAAAGTTTAGGTTCTGCTTTTTCTTCAGTTGCCTCTTCTTCACTTAAACGTTTTTCAAGTCCTGGAATGACGCCATATTGCAAGCGAGCCATTTCAGATAAATCATTTTCACGTTGTGCTTTTTGCAAAGTAATACGTGCCTGATCCAATTCCGCCTGAATTTGTTGATCGCCCTGAACCAAGCGTTTTTCAGCAATCCAAATTTCTTCTAAATCGCTATACTCTTTTTGCACTTCGTCAATTTGCTTTTCAAGATGTTCAATTTCAGCTTTACTGCCAGCATCTTCATCTTTTTTCACAGCTTCAAGTTGAAGTTTCAACTGAATTAAACGACGTTCAAGTTTATCTAATGGCTCTGGTTTTGAATCCAATTCCATTTTAATACGAGATGCAGCCTCATCAATCAAATCAATCGCTTTATCGGGCAATTGACGATCTGTGATATAACGATGCGACATTTTTGCTGCTGCAATAATGGCAGAGTCCAAAATTTTCACACCATGGTGCACTTCATAGCGCTCTTTTAAGCCACGTAAAATCGCCACTGTATCTTCTACAGAAGGTTCATCGACCTGAACTTTTTGGAAACGACGTTCAAGCGCAGCATCTTTTTCAATATACTGACGATATTCATCAAGCGTTGTTGCACCCACACAGCGCAGCTCACCACGTGCAAGAGCAGGTTTCAACATATTACCTGCATCCATTGCACCATCAGTTTTACCTGCACCAACAAGCGTATGAAGCTCATCAATAAAGAGAATGACTTCACCATCTTGTTTTGCCAAATCATTGAGTACGGCTTTTAGGCGCTCTTCAAACTCACCCCGATATTTAGCACCCGCAAGTAATGCACCTAGGTCTAATGATAAAACTCGCTTACCTTGTAAGCTTTCTGGTACTTCCCGATTAATAATCCGTTGAGCAAGACCTTCAACAATAGCTGTTTTACCAACACCAGGTTCGCCAATTAAAACAGGGTTATTTTTAGTACGACGTGACAATACTTGAACTGTACGACGAATTTCATCATCACGTCCAATAACAGGATCAAGTTTTCCAGCCACCGCTCGCTCAGTTAAATCTATCGTGTATTTACTGAGTGAATCACGTTGATCTTCATGATTGTTGCTCATCACTTTGTCATTCCCTCTAATTTTTTCAATGGCATTGCGTAAATTATCTTTGTTTACACCAACGCTTGTTAACAATGTTTTAGTTGCGCCAACTTCAAGTAAAGCCAACATGACCCAATCTGTCGAAACAAATTCATCACCCGCTTTTTGTGCATAGCTATCTGCTAAATTTAAAATTTTGATTGCATCTGGACTTAAATGTAAATCACCAGTCGGATTTGCCAATGTCGGTGCATCAGCTAAAGCCTGCTGTAATTTTTTTTGCAATTCAGGAATATTTGTTCCCGCTTGTTGCAACATACTTAGGTTAGAAGCTTCTTCTAATAAAATGGCAAGAATATGAATACCATCAATAGATGTATGGTCTTTAGCCATTGCTAGAGATTGAGCGTCTGACAAAGATTGCTGCAGGCGATTTGTAAATTTTTCAAAACGCATTCTTGTTTTACCTCACAACAAATTTTTTTACTTGAATCTTATATGGAGGTATTACATCAAATTTCAAATCTTTTTATTAATTTTTATTTATATTTTTCAAATATTTAAATATGAAAATAAAGCATATAGCTCTGCTATAATATGGGTCTTCATAAGTCTTATTTCAAGGTTAAGCTTATAAATTAATAGAAATGTCATTCATTAAACAGATTCAATTGTATTTTTATTTAATAATTAATAACTTATATTTTAAAATATCTAAATTAAAGATCGATTAAAAATCGATCTTTAAAAATATTACATTTGCTTACAATTTTAATTATTCGGCTTCAATAATTTCAAAATCATGGCTAATCACAACACCACCATCTGATAACATTTTGCTAGCAGAACAGTATTTTTCAGCAGAAAGTTCGACCGCTTTTGCGACCTGCTTCTCTTTAATAGCACGACCTGACACAACAAAATGCAAATGAATTTTAGTAAATACTGCAGGGATTGTATCCGCACGATCAGCCTTTAACTGACATACAACATTGGTCACATCTTGGCGAGATTTTTTTAAAATAGTCACAATATCGAACGATGCACAACCACCAAGACCCATTAATATTAATTCCATGGGACGTGGTCCACGATTTTCACCACCATATTCAGGTGATCCATCCATCGTAATTGTATGACCGCTATCCGATTTTGCCTCAAAAGCAACATTCTCTAACCAATGAACGCTTGTTTGCATTGCAAGTCCCTAAAAAAAGCTATAAATTTACAGTGTACCTGTACACTAACATAATTTGGGTTGAGACGGAATTTCAGCCCATGTGTGGCACGTTCATACTAGATCTTATGCGATCTATTATTTATCCATTTTCGGAACTGTTAGTATGACTTCAAATTTTTCACAACTAAGCACCGATGCCCTATCACCGGGTCAATTGCCTGACTCAGTTAAAGCATTACTAAAGCGTGCATATATTAATCGTTATCCAAAACGTACAACAATTATTGACTCGGGGTCGGAATCTAAATCTTTATACTTAATCCTTAAAGGGTCTGTATCAATCATCCTTCGCGAAGATGATGATCGTGAAATTGTGGTTGCGTATCTAAATCCAGGGGACTTTTTTGGGGAAATGGGTCTATTCGAATCAAATCCACAACGTACTGCGGAAGTTCGTACTCGCGACGTGTGTGAAATTGCCGAAGTGACTTATGAAAACTTCCATGAACTAAGCAAACAATTTCCAGACTTAAGCTATGCTGTATTTGCTCAGTTAGTACGTCGCTTAAAAAATACAACTCGTAAAGTAACAGACCTTGCATTTATTGATGTTTCTGGTCGTATTGCACGTTGTTTAATCGACCTTTCATCTCAGCCAGAAGCGATGATTTTACCGAACGGTCGTCAAATTCGCATCACACGCCAAGAAATTGGTCGAATTGTAGGTTGTTCACGTGAAATGGTTGGTCGTGTTCTTAAAACATTAGAAGAACAAGGCATGATCGAAACTGATGGTAAAGCAATTTTAATCTTTGATGCTTCTTTAGAAGCTGTTGAAGAAGGTGCTTATGCAGACACTGAAGATTAACAGTCTGTTTAAAGTAAAAAAGCAAATCTCCTGATTTGCTTTTTTTATATCTAAAATTCACCTAACTCAACTTTTCACTAACCTTTTACACACAATGATTTCAATATAAGCCTTGCGTCTATTCACTGAGAGGCTTAAAAATATATCTACGTTTATTGAGAGCAAATTCACATGCAATTTAAACCACTTGCCAATACAGGTATTCTTTTACCTGAAGTTTGTTTAGGAACCATGACTTTTGGAGAGCAAAACACTCAAGCAGAAGCATTCCAGCAACTTGAGTATGCTTTGGATCGTGGGTTATATTTTTGGGATACAGCCGAAATGTACCCTGTTCCTCCAAAACCCGAAACTCAAGGCGCAACAGAACATATTATTGGCAACTGGATTCAGCAGAACGGTGGTCGTGATCAACTATTTTTAGCCTCTAAAATTGCAGGTCCTTCACAAGGTGGTAGCCATATTCGTGATGGTCAAACACGGTTTAATGCTTCAGATATCTCCTCTGCACTTGATGGTAATTTAAAACGCCTCCAAACAGACTATATCGACCTATACCAATTACATTGGCCACAACGCCCAACAAACTTCTTCGGAAAATTAGGCTATGGCAATGAAGATGCTAAAAATACAAAAGAAATCACAGCATTTGAAGAAACACTAAGCGCCTTACAAGATGAAATTAAAAAAGGTCGTATTCGTTATATCGGCTTATCAAACGAAACACCTTGGGGAACCATGAAGTTTTTACATTTAGCAGAAAAACTTGGGCTATCTAAATTTGTGAGTGTTCAAAACCCTTATAGTTTATTAAATAGAACTTATGAAATTGGCATGTCTGAAATTGCCAAATATGAAGGCATAGGCTTATTGGCATATTCACCTCTGGCTTTTGGCTACTTAACAGGAAAATTCCGTAATGGCGCACGCCCTGAAAATGCCCGTGTAACGCTATTTTCTCGTTTTAGCCGTTACAGCAACCCAGAAAGTGAATGGGCAACTGAACAGTACGCACAGCTTGCAGAACAGCATGGTTTAACCCTCACCCAGCTTGCTCTAGCATTTATCAAGCAACAATTCTTTGTAACATCAACTATTATTGGTGCAACAAATCTATCTCAACTAAAAGAAAACATTGATGCTTTTGATATCAATCTTTCAGCAGAAGTATTACAAGGTATTGAGGCCATTCATAAGCAACAACCTAACCCTGCTCCCTAATGAAAATTTAAGGACTCCTTTAAATTTTTATGAGAAGCATAAAAGCACTGCTTTAATTTTTAGAAATAAAAAAAGGATGCCTAAGCATCCTTTTTCACATCTCTATTTTTTAAGAGCGTTTAATTTTACTTTGATTGTAAATTGCCATAGCAGCAGGCAAATTCTTACGCATTGCTTCTATACGCTGATTATTTGATGGGTGAGTAGAAAAGAAACTTCCTGAAGCACTAGAACCAGAAAGTTTTGCCATTTTTTCCCAAAGCGTAATAGCAGCCTGAGGGTTATATCCAGCTCTTGCCATTAAAAATAAACCGCCCTCATCTGCTCGGCTTTCTAAACTACGCGAATATGGTAAACCAACACCAACTTGTGAACCTAGCTGTGCTAATGCTGTACCACCCTCACCTACACCTGCTGCACTTAACCCCACACCTAATGCAATATTTGTAAGTGCATCAGCACCAATTTTTTGTTTTGAATGCTCTTCAAGCGCATGCGTCATCTCATGCCCCATAACAGCAGCAATTTCAGCATTAGTTAGATTAAGCTTGGTTACAATACCCGTATAAAAAACAACCTTTCCGCCTGGGGCAACATAAGCATTAACTTGATCTGACTTCAATACTGCAAGTTGCCAATCAAATTTAACACCTGTTGTATTCATTTGATCTGCATACGGCTTTAAATTGATAAAAACTGTATTAATGCGCTTATAAACTGAAGATGACGTATCTAAAGTATTTTTTGCACGCGCTTCAGTTAAAGTTTTATTAAATCCTTCAGTTGCAACAGCATTTAAAGTTGTTGTGTCTGCACCCGCCATTTCTGCAAATGTAGCGCAACCTGAAATTGTAACCACACCTGAGGCACATAATGCCATCAACAGTTTTTTATTCATTAAAATTTCTCCACTTATTTTCATCATTATAATCAATCGATATTCAGCTAAAAAGAATGTTCAACTATTTTTTATTATATTTCAGTATTAATTATATGTTTTATCAAAGCATAAATTGAATAATTAACCAAAATACCAAGCAAAGTGCATTCAATACAAAATAGAACTGGCTAAGTGGTTTAATTTTTTTCTCTAAGATTTCATTTTTACGCTTAAAAAATAAATATGCATTTTGAATTAAAATAAATGGCACCAAAATACAAGCGATAATCACACTTAAACCAATAAATACTTGATAAAAAACAGCATCATCAACATTCTGTGTTTTTATCATTAACATTGCAATTGTAGGTGCCCCACCCATAGCAAACAACAAAGAATAAAAAATGGTACTTGCGATATTGTTCTGCATCCTGCATATCTCAATATTTATTAATTTTGTATTGTAACAAGTACATAAAGTTTGCATAGCTCGTTCAAATGCAACTTTAGTAGATTTTATCCTTGTGCATAAACAAAAAAAGCCTCGCATTTGCGAGGCTTTTTTAATCTTACATCTGAAGCAAATTATGCATCAAATGGATGACGCAATACGATTGTTTCATCACGGTCTGGACCAGTAGAAACGATGTCGATTGGACATTCAATTAACTGCTCAATACGCTTGATGTAGTTGATTGCTGCTTCTGGCAATTGGTCTAAAGACTTAGCACCAAAAGTAGATTCAGACCAACCAGGCATAGTTTCGTAAATTGGCTTTAAGGTTTCAAATGCAAGTGCATCAGATGAACCTACACAACCAGAATCTGCTGCTTCATAACCAACACAGATTTTTACTTCTTCCAAACCATCAAGTACGTCAAGTTTAGTTAAGCAAATACCTGAAAGTGAGTTTACTTCTACAGAACGGCGTAGAATTTCAGCATCGAACCAACCGCAACGGCGTTGACGACCAGTAGATGCACCAAACTCAGAACCAACTGTACCAAGGTGTTTACCAATCGCATCACCAACGTCATTTGCAGCGTCATATACCAACTCAGTTGGGAATGGACCTGCACCTACACGTGTTGTGTATGCTTTTGTAATACCCAATACATAGTCAAGATGCAATGGACCTAAACCTGAACCTGAGCTTACGCCACCAGCAGTTGTATTTGAAGATGTTACATACGGATATGTACCATGATCAACATCAAGAAGTGAACCTTGAGCACCTTCAAACATGATGTTATCACCAGCTTTACGGTACTTATGAAGTTCACCTGTTACATCAATTACTAATGGTGCAACAACTTCACGCCATTGATCGCAAAGTGCAATAACATCTTCCAATTTAACTGCTTCTACACCGTAGAATTGAGTTAATTGGAAGTTATGGTATTCAAGAAGCTCTTCTAATTGAGCTTTCAAATGGTCGCCACCACGAACTAAGTCCGCAACACGTACTGCACGGCGCGCAACTTTATCTTCGTAAGCAGGTCCAATACCACGGCCTGTAGTACCAATTTTCGCGTTACCACGTTTTTTCTCACGCGCTTGGTCAAGTGCGATGTGGTTAGGCAAAATTAAAGGACAGTTTGGAGAAATACGTAGACGTTCTTTAACAGGTACGCCTTCTTCCTCTAAAATAGCCATCTCTTTAATAAGTGCTTCAGGTGAAAGTACAACACCGTTACCAATTAAGCACAGTACGTTTTCACGTAAAATACCAGATGGAATGAGGTGTAATACAGTTTTTTTACCACCAACCACGAGAGTATGACCCGCATTATGTCCGCCTTGATAACGTACAACCGCAGTCGCTTGATCTGTGAGCAGGTCGACGATTTTACCCTTACCTTCGTCGCCCCATTGGGTACCAAGTACCACAACATTCTTGCCCATAATAGCCTCATTACATCATGCTGTTAAAATTGAAAACAAAACCGAATGACATGAACATTCAGTTCTGCGATTAAATTTTTTCGACTTTCCACTCACCAGCAACACTCACCAATTGGTGTGTTGCAAATGGTACAGAGTCTAAACCATCATTACCTAGTAATTGAATAACACTCAAACCTTGTGCTCGAGTTAATTCAATTGCTTTTAACAAATCTTGTTCGGTGCCTTTTGGCGCAACAACTTTTTTAATTGTTTTATACTGACCCGCACTTAATGCGTATAAGTCACAAGAAAAGCCTGTTGCTGGACGCGCACGACCAAAATGCTCACCAATACCATCGTAGCGACCACCTTGTGCAATTGGTGCAGCACGATTTGGCGCATATACGGCATACATTAAACCAGTGTGATAATGATATGAACGAAGTTCTACAACATCTATACCAATATCCAACTTAGGCCAACGTGCTTGAATCGCTTGGCATGTTGTTTGCAAAGTTTCTAATGCAAGTTTAAATGCTTCATCTTCAAGAACTGCAGCACTTAAATTTTCTTGTAATGCTTTAACATCACTTGAATAACGCCCAAGCGTATAGAAATCTGCACCAAAATTAAGATCGGCCGTAAAGACTGCAAGCTCTGGTAATGCTTTACGTTGATATAAATCTGATAATTGATTTTCAGTAGATTTGCTTATTCCTGCGTGCTTAACCAAGCTACGGAATAAACCCACATGACCGACATCGAGATGGATTCCATCTTCATATCCTGTGGTTTTAAGTAAATTAAGCATCACGTCGATCATTTCAACGTCTGCATCAATACTATCTGAACCAAAAAGCTCTGCACCTAGTTGTAGTGGTGCTCGTGTGGTATTAAAACCCTGAGGTTTTGTGTGTAATACCGTTCCTGCATAGCAGTAACGAGCAACGCCTTGAACTTGATGAACATGCGCATCGATACGTGCCACTTGCGGTGTCATATCGGCACGCACACCAAGTAAACGACCAGAAAGCTGATCAATTACTTTAAAAGTGGCTAAGTCTAAATCTTGATTCGATTCGGAAAGAGAAGATAGAGATTCTATGTATTCGATGAAAGGCGTGTACACCAATTGATAACCTCGAGATGCGAGGAAATCCAATGCGTCACGGCGCAAAGTTTCAATTACTTGCGCTTGCTCTGGTAATACATCAGCTACACCATCAGGTAATAACCATGTCTCTGAAATGGGCATGTTGTAAACCTAAATACTCGTCAGCGCGGAAGTAATCCGCATAAAAAAATCGGGAGCACACCCGATTTCTCCTAGTCTAACACGTTCATTTTAGCTGTGCACCGACTTTTTCAGAATTCCTAGTGAATTAACCAAACTTTATACGCCCTATAAAGAATTCAACTCCCACTCGACTCAAGCCTTTATAATTATTCAATATTATTCCCATAATTATTCACTAAAAGGTATATAAACTTTAATACACTGGTAATTCTGTTGTTTTTTTAATACTTTGCAATGGAATTTCCGTTTTAACATTTTGAATACTTGTAATTTTATTCAAATTATTAATTTGAAAAGTTCTATAAGCATCTAAATCTGCAACGACTATTCTTAAAAAGAAATCACAATCCCCCGCCATTAATTGACATTCCACAACTTCTGGCATGTCGTGTATAGCATCCACAAACTGATTCACTGTTTTAGCATCTTGTTCTTTTAGCCAAATACGTGCAAAAACAGTTAAACCCAAATTCACTTTCTGTGCATTTAGCAGAGCTACATATTGCTCAATCACTCCATCATCTTCGAGTTGTTTAACACGTCTTAAACATGGTGATGGCGACAACCCAACCAATGTTGCCAACTCATTATTTTGTAATTTTCCATTACGCTGAATTTGCCTCAATATCTTTTTATCTATTGCGTCCATATCAAAACCTTAAGCATTTAATTTTAATTTAAATATCATCTTTAATATTTTATGCTAAACACAACTAAAATTAAGCAGATTTAGCTTACAAATTCCAACTTTTTATAAATATACTTTTTAAATCCTAAAATCCTATGTTTTATACTCATGCAAACATTGAGAAATCTCACTCAAAAACAGCTTTCTATCGTTGAATTTTCAAATTTTCAACGCGGTATAAAAACATCTATCCCTATGCTTTTAGGCATTATTCCATTTGCATTAGTACTTGGTGCACAAGCAACAACAAAAGGATTCAGCTTAATTGAAGTCCCATTGTTTACAGGATTGAATTTTGCAGGGGGTTCGGAATTTGCCATTTTAGAAGTTTGGACGAATCCACCTAATATTTTAATGCTGATGTTTATTACATTTTTAGTCAATAGTCGGCATTTATTAATGGGGGCAAGCTTAGTTCCTTACTTAAAACACTTGCCTAACAAAAAAGTATTTCCTGCCTTATTTTTTATGTGTGATGAAAGTTGGGCTGTAGCCTTAGCTGATGCTCAAATTAAGCAAAAACATACGGGCTTTCAACATGCTTTCTCCTTTCCATTTTATGCAGGACTATGTTTTGCTCTTTATATCATGTGGGTCAGCTTCACTACACTTGGTGCAGCTATAGGACCAGCTCTTGGCGATATTAGTCGTTTTGGATTTGATATGGCTTTCCCTGCTGTATTTCTAGTTCTACTACGCGGAATGTGGAAAGGTACCCGTGCGGCAAGACCCTGGTTAATCAGTTTAGTTTGTGCAGCTCTCGCTTACTTATATTTACCTTCGGGCTGGTATGTCCCTATAGGTGCAATCAGTGGAATTGCCTCTGCTTTTTTCTTAATAGAGGATGATCACCAATGATAATCCATACACCAACATTAATTGCAATTGTGTGTATTGCACTCACCACCTATTTAACCCGCATCTTAGGTTATGTTTTATTAAAAAATAAAACACTAAGCACAAAACAAAGACGAATTTTGGAAGTCGTTCCAGGCTGTGTCCTAATTTCAGTCATTACCCCCTACTTTGTCAAAGACAACCCTGTAGACTTACTTGCTATTTTCATTACAGTTATAGTTGCAACACGTTTTTCACTATTACCAACCGTGATCATTAGCATGGCTTCAACCGCACTATTAAGAATGTTTTTCTTATAAAAAAATGCCCTAAATTTAGGGCATTTTTTATATCTTAATCATGTTTTAAATACTGATAGTCATTTCATTTAAGTGTTAAACATTAAAAGATTCACACAAATCCAATAATCGGTTTGCATAACCCCATTCATTGTCATACCAAGCAAAAACTTTTGCTTGACGCCCAACCACCATCGTTTGGGTTAAATCAACAATTAAAGAGTATGGGGAATGATTAAAATCACTTGAAACCAACGCTTCATCTGTCACTTGCATAATTTCTGAATAATCATAACGTGCCGCATTCACCAAAGCATCATTAATCATTTGCGAATTCACATCCATTTTCGCAATAAAAGTTAAATCAATAGCTGCCACATTAATAGTCGGCACACGAATTGAATAACCATCTATTCTGTTTTCCATTTTAGGCATAACACGCTTAAGCGCACCTAAAGCTGAAGATGTTGTTGGAATAATATTTTGCCCTGAAGCACGTGCACGACGTAAATCTCGATGTGCATGATCAAGTACAGACTGATCTGCTGTGACTGCATGAATTTCAGTCATTAAAGCTGTATCTATACCAAAAATATCATCTAGAATTTTAACAAGTGGTACCAAAGCTTGCGTGGTACACGAAACACCTGAAATAATTTGATCTGTCGGTTTCACTTCTTGATGATTTACACCATATACAATTGCAGCATCTACAGTATCAAATGGTGCAGCACCAATAATGACACGCTTCGCACCCGCAGTCAGATGTTTAGTCGCTGCTTGGCGAGAACGAAATAAGCCCGTACATTCTAAAACCACATCAACTTGTAGCTCTTTCCAAGGCAACTGTTCTGGGTCTTCACAGTTATGCACTTGAACATTTAGCTTCGCATCACCTGCCGATATCTGCAAATATGCTTGCTCATCGACATAACACAATTCAACTTCACCTTGAAAGCGACCATGCGTTGTATCGTATTTAAATAAATGAATTAGAGTTTCTACATCAGCAACATCATTAATCGCAACAATTTTAAATGCAAAATCTTTAGGATTTTCAAACCATGCACGTAATACATTACGTCCAATTCGACCAAATCCATTTATCGCCACATGTTGCATGAAAAGACCCTTTACATTTCAAACAAGAAGAAAACCACAATATATTAAGGGATAAAGCAACATAAAAGATAATATTGCTTTCTTATTTTTAATCACACATAAATCTCTATAGTGACAAAATAACAAATCAAATATTAAATCAACAATTTAAACAATTAAATACTTTCACTATTCACGCTATAAATATAAGATTAAGTGCGGTTTTATTTACCACTATAAAGGAAATATCACATGAAAAAGAAATTAGGTATATTCGGAGCAGTTCTATTTGGTACGGTTTTAACTGCTTGTGCATTAACACCTCAGCAAAAAGCAGAATATGCGCAAGAAAAAGCTCAAAAAAGACTTAACTTCCAAGTTGCTTTAGCAAAACAATGTGACCCTGTTGCAGCCAACCTAATGGCAGAGTTACCAAAAATTAGTCAACTTAGCGCACAAGATCGTGCTAGCTTTGACAAACAATATCAAGCTCGTGTAAATAACCCAACATTCCAAGCTTGTTACAAACTTGCTTTCCAATCGTTCCAAGAAACACAGCAAATTAACCAAGAAAACCAACAGTTCAACCTAGAACAAATGGAATGGAATACAAATGATGGTTTCTTCAACAATCAGCCATTCAACTGTGAATTTGCACCAGCAGAAGGTCCATATTGGGGCGCTTGCTAATTCATAGCTAAAGCTTCATTCTAATTTGTGAGAGATTATATTTTTCATTAAATAAAATCTCTCACATTTTTATTTATCCGAGATATAACTCAAAATAACGATAACCCTCTATTTAATTTCACATTCCCCTTAAATCAAATTATTCAATTCATATTACTTTTCCTTGGAAAATAATTGGTGCGTACGCCTTTCTTCCGTTATAATTTGTCGTTTTTAAAATTTAAGCCAGTATCTCAAGTTAGCTTTAATATTTAAGTCAAACTTATCTGAGATACTATTAGCCAAATACAAGATTTATGGAGTGACTTGGTTGTGAGTACTCGTTTTATGACATCCGCTGAAATTCGCGAAGCTTTTTTAAGCTATTTTGAATCGCAAGGGCATACACGTGTCGCGTCGAGTTCTCTGGTTCCGGCCAACGACCCAACATTATTATTTACAAATGCTGGTATGAACCAGTTTAAAGACTGCTTCCTTGGTTTGGAAAAACGTGATTATGTTCGCGCAACATCTTCACAAAAATGTGTACGTGCAGGCGGTAAACATAACGACCTAGATAATGTAGGTTATACAGCACGTCACCATACATTCTTCGAAATGTTAGGTAACTTCTCTTTTGGCGACTACTTCAAACGTGATGCAATTAAATTTGCTTGGGATTTCCTCACATCTGAACAATGGCTCGCTTTACCAAAAGATAAACTATATGCCACTGTTTACCATACAGATGACGAAGCATTTGATATTTGGAATAAAGAAATTGGTTTAGATGCAAGCCGTATTATCCGTATTGGCGATAATAAAGGCGAAAAATACGCATCTGATAACTTCTGGGCAATGGGTGATACAGGTCCATGTGGTCCATGTTCTGAAATTTTCTTTGACCATGGCGATCACATTTGGGGTGGCTTACCGGGCACACCTGAAGAAGATGGCGACCGTTTCATTGAAATTTGGAACAATGTTTTCATGCAGTTTAACCGTACTGCTGATGGCGTATTACACCCTCTTCCAGCTCCATCTGTAGATACAGGTATGGGCTTAGAACGTATTTCTGCAGTTTTACAACACGTAAACTCAAACTACGAAATCGATCTATTCCAAAACTTACTTAAAGATGCTGCACAGATTATTGGTTTAGACACTGCTGAAATAGATGCTAAAGCACAAGCAGAAAACAAACCTGTTGAATATCCTGCATCATTAAAAGTTGTAGCTGACCATGCTCGTTCATGCTGTTTCTTAATTGCAGATGGCGTAAACCCTTCTAATGAAGGTCGTGGTTATGTATTACGTCGTATTATTCGTCGTGCAGTACGTCACGGTAACAAATTAGGTGCTACAGGTTCATTCTTCCACAAAATGCTTCAACCATTAATTAATGTAATGGGCGCTGCATATCCTGAACTTGAAGCTCAAAAAGCTCGCATCGAAGCACAGCTTCTTAAGGAAGAAGAACAATTTGCAAAAACTTTAGAGCAAGGTTTGAAATTGCTTGAAGGCGAGTTAGCAAATTTAACTGGTTCCGTTATTCCAGGTGCAACCGTATTTAAACTTTACGATACCTACGGCTTCCCAACAGATTTAACAGCTGACATCGCACGTGAACGTGACTTAACCATTGATGAAGCAGGCTTTGAAGTTGAAATGGCAGCACAACGTCAACGTGCACGTGATGCTGGTAAGTTCGCAATCGACTACAACAGCGTTGTAAAAGTTGAAGGCGAAACTCAATTTGATGGCTATGATGCAACTCAAGGTCAAGGTCAAATTATTGCGATCTACAAAGATGGCGAACAAGTTGATGAAGTATTCGAAGGTGATGAAGCCCTTATTGTCCTAAACCAAACACCTTTCTATGCAGAAAGTGGTGGTCAAATTGGCGATACAGGTATCTTCAAAAACGATACAGGTATTTTTGAAGTTCAAGACACGAAAAAATCTGGTGGTGCATTTGTACACCAAGGTATCGTGACTATGGGTAACCTCAAATCTACTCAATCTGTAGAAGCTATTGTGAAAGCAGATCTTCGTGATGCAACTGCACGCAACCACTCTGCTACGCACTTGTTACATGCAGCTTTACGCCAAGTTTTAGGTTCTCATGTTCAACAAAAAGGTTCTTTAGTTGCAAGCGAGCTTTTACGTTTCGATTTTGCAAATGACCAACCTGTTACTTTTGAACAAATTCAAGAAATTGAACGTATTGTTAACCGTGAAGTCATTGCTAACACAGCTGTAACAACTGAGCTTTTAAACATCGATGCGGCTAAAGAGAAAGGCGCAATGATGTTGTTCGGTGAAAAATACGGTGAAGAAGTTCGCGTACTCTCTATGGGTTCTATGAGTGAAGATAAAAACTTCTCTATCGAACTTTGTGGTGGTATTCACGTAAAACGTACAGGTGATATTGGTTTATTCAAAATCACTTCTGAAGGCGGTGTTGCTGCTGGTGTGCGCCGTATTGAAGCTGTTACTGGTACAAAAGCAATTGAAGCGGCTCAAAAAGCAGATCGTGATATTCATGCAATTAACGATTTGTTAAAGGCACAAAAAGATCAAACTTTAGAAAAAGTTGAAAATCTTGCTTCTACCGCTTCTAGCCTTCAAAAGCAAATTGAGCAACTCAACCAAAAACTTGCAAACTTCCAAGCAACTGAACTTTTAAGCCAAGTTCAAACTATTGCTGGTCGTTCAACATTAATCATAACCGTTCAAAATACAGATGCGAAATCACTTCGCAACTTGCATGACGGTGTGAAATCTAAATTAGACAATGCAGTCATCGTACTTGCAGGTGTTGAGGGTGACAAAGTTAGCCTGATTGCATCTGTAGCGAAAGAATTTACTGCGTCTATTAAAGCAGGCGACATCATCAAACACTTAGGTCAAGAACTAGGTGGTAAAGGTGGTGGTAAACCTGACTTGGCACAAGGTGGCGCGCCACTTAACGAGAAATTAGAACCTGTAATGACAAGCCTTGTGGCTTGGCTTGAGGCTAAATAATTTCACCTTTTGTGTAACTGACCCTGAAAGGTAATCAGGGTCATGGCTTTTATGGAACAACTATGGCATTAATCGTTCAAAAATATGGCGGTACTTCAATGGGTACTCCCGAGCGCATTTTAAATGTTGCTCGTCGTGTAAAGCGCTGGCATGACCACGGCCACAAGGTAGTGGTGGTTGTATCAGCAATGAGTGGCGAAACCAATCGTCTACTTGCTTTAGCGAAGGCCATTACCGAAACCCCTGATCCTCGTGAATTAGACCAAATGGTGTCTACGGGTGAACAGGTAACGATTTCCATGTTAGCGATGGCACTAAACACTGTTGGTGTGAAAGCGACATCACTAACAGGTCGCCAAGTCGGTATTAAAACAGACAGCTCATTCACAAAAGCACGTATCGAAGCAATTGATACTGATGTAATGACACGTTACTTAGATGCTGGTCAAGTGATTGTTGTTGCAGGTTTCCAAGGCTTTGATACCAATGGCAACACAACGACTTTAGGTCGTGGTGGTTCTGACACTTCAGGTGTAGCACTTGCTGCTGCACTTAAAGCAGACGAATGCCAAATTTATACAGATGTTGACGGTGTTTACACAACAGATCCACGTGTTGCACCAAAAGCTAAAAAAGTAGATCGTATCTCTTTTGAAGAAATGCTTGAAATGGCATCGCTTGGTTCTAAAGTTCTTCAAATTCGTTCAGTAGAGTTTGCAGGCAAATACCAAGTGCCTTTACGCGTATTATCTAGTTTTGATAATGACGATGATGGCGCATTCGACGAAGACTTTAAACAAAACGTCGGAACACTAATCACCACTGAAGCGGAAGACAACATGGAACAACCAATCATCTCAGGTATCGCATTTAACCGTGACGAAGCAAAATTAACTATTCTTGGTGTGCCAGATTTACCTGGTATTGCTTCAAACATTCTTTCACCTATTGGTGATGCAAATGTTGAAGTTGACATGATCATACAGAATGTTGAAGAAGATGGAACAACCGACTTTACGTTTACTGTGAACCGTGGTGAATTGGCGAAAGCAAAATCAATTCTTGAAGCAACAGCAAAAGAAATTGGTGCGCGTGAAGTGGCTACACGTTCAGATATCGTAAAAGTATCTATCGTTGGTGTTGGTATGCGTTCTCATGCTGGTGTTGCAAGCAAAATGTTTACCGCTCTTGCAAAAGAAGGCATTAACATTTTAATGATTTCAACATCTGAAATTAAAATTTCAGTGATTATTGATGAAAAGTATTTAGAACTTGCTGTACGCGCACTTCACACAGCATTTGATTTAGATCGTGAAAGCGGTGAATCAAGCGCTCGTGCTTAATCTATTGATATCCTAAATAAATTTGTAAAGTTTTATATACAGAACAGATAGAGCCCCTAGTATTTATATTAGTGGCTCTGCTATATTGAGCTACAGCTTAATATTAGATTAAGACAATTTGTATCCTATGTTTTGTTTACTACAAATATTTGTCAAAATTTAAAAAGGTTTTAGGGTTGTGTAATTTCCTATTTTAACATTTGCACGTTTAGCATATTGCAAGGAGATAAACATGCTGATTCTTACCCGACGTGTCGGTGAAACATTAATGATTGGGGATCAAGTCAGTGTTACTGTTCTTGGTGTTAAAGGCAATCAAGTTCGTATTGGTGTAAATGCACCTAAAGAAGTTTCTGTTCATCGTGAAGAAATTTATCAACGCATTCAGCATGAACGTGCAATGCATGAACATCTTCAACACATTGATCAAGACTATCAACCGTCTATTGAAGAAGAAAATAGTCAACAAAATACATATAATCGTTAAGATTATTATATTTTGTAAGTATAAAGCGGCTACATGGCCGCTTTAAATTTGCCTAAAATTTAGAAAATTATTGTTGATCCATTAATTCCAACACTTTCCTCACAGGGCCAAAACTTCTACGGTGTTCATCAATTACACCATGTTCTGCAATTGCTTCAAAATGTGCTTTTGTCGGATAACCTTTATGCTTTGCAAATCCATATTGTGGGTATTTTTGGTCAAGTTCGACCATTTCATGATCACGAGTAACTTTTGCCAAAATACTTGCAGCAGAAATCTCAGCATGAATAGCATCACCACCCACAACAGCTTCACAACTCATGAGTAAACCTTTAGGCTCTTTATTTCCATCTACCAACACATGATCAGGTTGAATAGAAAGCTTCTCTACCGCCCTACGCATTGCCAATAAGGATGCTTGCAAGATATTTAATTCATCAATTTCTTGCGCACTCGATTCCGCTATTGCCCAAGCAAGTGCCTTTTCTTTAATTTCAACAAATAACTTTTCACGTTTTTTTTCTGTTAACTTTTTAGAATCATTTAATCCATCAATAGGATTATTCGGGTCTAAAATAACAGCCGCAGCAACAACCGAACCAACTAATGGTCCACGCCCCGCCTCATCTGTACCGGCAATTTTTTTCATATCTTTCCTTAAAAAATAGGCTGATAAAACATCAGCCCATTTCAAATAAATTCCAATTATTTAGCGACAGCTTCAGCTACACAAGCATTTACTGTTTTTGCTACCGCATTTGAAACAATTGTCGTACGAGCTGCAGGATCAAGTGCTGCACTTGCTAAATCCATAGCAGAAACACTTTGTGGTGCTTTTTCACTTACACAATCGCAAATTTTAGATTGAACTTCTTCTTTTTGTGATACTGTCATAAATTGTGTTGCAGTTTTCCATGCAGCCAAGTCATTTAATTCAGCTGTACATTTTGTATTTACTGCAATTTTAAGTGCTGTTGTACCAAGTTGCTGCGTCGTAGATGGAGTACCTGTCGTGTCCGTCGTTGCACATGCAGATAAAACCAAAGCCATTGGTGCCAATACAGCAAATAACTTTTTCACAATATTGTCCTTTTTATAAAAAATAAATGTGCCCTATTTTGCCGAATATAAAAATAATAGTGAATCCCCATTTTTTTAATTATTCATTATGTGCATAATTAATCTACAGCCATCGTTCTAACAATCAAACACTCTGTTACGCCAGTTAGCTTTTAAATAGTCAAAAAACACTCTAATATTTATTCAAATCTAAAAACTTCGAATATATTATGAAAAATACTTCAGGATATTACACACGCACCGCACAAGCTCTACATTGGTTAATGGCTATTATTTTTATTCTTGCATGGGTCATTGGCTTTTATAGCGGTAATTTTTTAAGCTATGACGTAGATGGTAGCTTTAAAGGAAGTGTTACCACTCTACATAAAAATATTGCAACCGTTATTATTTTCTTAGTTGTTATTCGTATTTTTTGGCGCTACACCCACCCTGCACCAGAACTACCAAATACAATGTCTCCAACTATGAAGCGTCTCGCTCATTTGGGACATATAGCACTATATTTTATGTTACTTGCATTACCCATTACAGGCTGTTTATTTAGCTGGAGTGCCGGATATCCTGCACCCGTTTTATACTTATTTAACCTACCTGCTTTAATTTCAGAAAACCCTGAAGTTACAGCTATTGTTAAGCCATTGCATATTTATCTTTCTTGGGCTGCGGGCTTATTACTTGTAGGTCATATTCTTGCTGCATTAAAGCATCATTTTATTGATAAAGATGCTGTTTTAATTAGCATGACAAAACAACCAAAATAAATACACACCTACTCAATAAAAAAAGCCGTATCAATTCGGCTTTTTTATTACACTAGTGAAATATTTTCATTCCAATGCTTTAACGACACAACCACGTACACTGTTTCCAATTGCTTTAGAAACCAACTTATTTTTAGCCTCTTCATTAAACAACGCGCTCATCAACTCCTTAACAGATACATCATCTGTTGCATGCTCAGAAACACAACCACAAACTTGAGATAAACTCTGTAGTTGTTCATCTTCTGTCATAAAAATTGAAGCTGTTTTCCAAATTTTCGTCACTTGTAGCTCAGCTTTACATTGATAATCGATTACAGGATTAAGTGCCGTTTTTGTAATTATGGCAGGATGTGCCACAGCTAAGTACATCACAATAGCAACCAATAAAAATAATATCAGCGTAAATATTTTAAATATCTTCTTCATCTATACTTCTTCTATAAAAAAAGCAGTGAAAACTCACTGCTTTATCTAAATCAGAAACTTAAGCCATTGCTTGAATTTTCTCTGACCATTTTTGCTTTTCATCATCTGAAATAAAAGAAGCTTCAAATGAATTAATTGCCAATTGCTTAAGCTCATCTTTTGTTAAATCTAAAGCTTCAGTAATTGCAATAAAGTTATCATTCATATAACCACCAAAGTAAGATGGATCATCTGAATTTACTGTAACATGCACACCTTTTTGTAATAAACGACGAATATTATGTTTCGCCATATCATCTACAACACATAGTTTTAAGTTACTTAATGGACAAACAGTTAATGGCATTTTTTCTGCAATCAATCGCTCCATAAGCTTATCATCTTCTTCAGAGCGTACACCGTGGTCAATACGATTTACTTTTAATAAATCTAATGCTTCCCACACATATTCTGCTGGCCCTTCTTCACCTGCATGAGCTACCACCAAAAAGCCTGCTTCTCGCGCTTTAGCAAACACACGTTCAAATTTAGATGGCGGATGACCAACTTCACTAGAGTCTAAGCCAACACCAATAATTTGATCTTTATATGGTAAGGCCTGCTCAAGTGTTTTAAATGCAGCTTCTTCACTTAAATGACGCAAGAAACACATAATTAAATGTGATGAAATACCAAATTTTTCTTTTGCATCATCACAAGCACGTTGCAAGCCATTAATTACTGTTGAGAATTCAATTCCTCGATCTGTATGTGTTTGCGGATCGAAGAACATTTCTGTATGAACAACTTTATCTTCAGCACATTTTTCAAAATATGCCCAAGCAAGATCATAAAAGTCTTGCTCATGAATAAGTACATTTGCACCCGCATAATAAATATCGAGAAAAGATTGTAAATTATGAAAATTATAAGCTTGTTTTACTTCTTCTACAGATTTGTATGGGATTTCGACTTGATTACGTTGTGCAATTGCAAACATTAGCTCTGGCTCAAACGTCCCTTCTATATGTACGTGCAACTCAGCTTTTGGCAATGCACGAATAAAATCTAATTGATTCATTGATATCCTCAAAAATAAAAAAGGGTGTAAACAAAGTTTACACCCTTTGCTTTATTCGGTGAATTAGCCACCAAATAATGCAAATTTTAATACCCAAAGTACAGCAACAATCCAAACCATATACGGTACGGTTTTCGCCTTACCTGTAAAGAGTTTAATTAATGCATAACTAATAAAGCCCATTGCAATACCATCTGCAATTGAATATGCAAACGGCATGAAAATAATGGTTAAAAATGCAGGAACTGCCTCTGTGATATCTTCCCAATCAATATTGGTAATACCTTGAATCATCAACACACCAACAAACAACAATGCCGGAGCTGTTGCAAAGCCTGGTACAGATTGAGCCAATGGCGCCAAGAATAAACACAGAATAAATAGAACGCCAACAACTACCGCGGTTAAACCCGTACGACCACCGGCAGCAACACCTGCCGAAGATTCAATATAAGGCGTAGTTGAAGATGTACCTAAAGCTGCACCCGCAACAATTGCAGATGAGTCGGCAAATAAAGCCTTTTTCAAGCGAGGTAATTTACCATCTTTCAACAAACCAGCACGATGTGAAACACCAACCAATGTCCCTGTCGAGTCAAATAAATCAACCAAGAAGAATACAAAGATCACGCCAATTAAGCTTGCTGTGAATAAGCCTTCAAAATCCATTTGCATGAATGTTGGAGCTATAGAAGGAATTGCACCTACAACACCTTTAAATTCGTTATAACCTAAAATTGTAGATAAAGCAGTAACTGCTAAAATACTAATTACAATCGCACCACGCACTTTAAAATGATGCATGATAACAATGAATAAGAAACCTAAAAGCGCAAGTAATACTGAAGGCTGTTTTAAATCGCCCAAGCCAACTAAAGTTGCTTGATTATCGACAATAATACCCGCATTTTTCAATGCAACCAATGCTAGGAATAAACCTATACCACCACCAATAGCAAACTTCAGAGACATTGGAATTGCATTCACAATTGCCTCACGAATTTTAAACATACTAATAGCAATAAAAACTAAACCCGATACAAACACTGCCGCTAAAGCAGTTTGCCACGGCACTCCCATACCCAAGCAGACAGAGTACGTGAAGTAAGCGTTTAGCCCCATACCAGGTGCAAGAGCGATCGGATAGTTTGCAATCATACCCATGACTACGCAACCAATAGCAGCAGCAAGACATGTTGCAACGAAGACAGCCCCGTGATCCATTCCTGTCGCGGATAAAATCATTGGATTGACAATAATGATATAACTCATTGCTAAGAATGTTGTTATACCTGCTAGAACTTCTGTACGAAAATCAGTTTTATTTTCGCTGAGCTTGAATAAGCGCTCTAGCACACTCACTGAAGATGGATTAGGAGTCGTCATGACCTAGCCCCTGTTAATAAACTTAATGCCAAGAAATTTTAAGATATACAAAAAGGTATATTGCATAAAAAACTTGCTGCAATGGTTATGCCAAATTAAAAAAAGAATATATCCAACCAATTTCACAGCACAACAAATAGAAAAACTCATTGTGTTGGTAAACAAAAAAGCTGCATAAATTATATGCAGCCCTACCTATTCACCTGAAATTAAATACATAATTTTTTAAGATATTGAGTCCAACCTTCCTATTCCAGGATTATATCACATTGATTTTTTAAAGTTTCTAAAATTTTATTTTTCAAGTGCTATCAAAGAATCCTAAAATGCAAACTACCTTTCTATTCCTTATGATCGCCTAAATCACCATCTTTTTTAGGTGCATAATAGTTTTTATTTTTTTCTATTTTATCAATAGAATATCTAGCATCTTTAATCAGTAACTTTAACTCTTCATGTTGTTTTACTTGTACGTCTTTATAAACAATAAAACCCAATACTAGTACAACAAAAAAAGTCCCCCCCACAATAAATTTAAACATTTTTAGCCTCAATTATTTTCAATACCCAATTATTTTTTAGCCAAACTACATATTTATTATAAAATATAACAAAAAAACTCAATATTTTGTATTATTTTTAACACTTTTATTCATTTATATTAAATATTGTGATTTTTTTATCAGATTTACTTAAAAATAATTTTTACCAAAATAAAACATCTGATCTCTTCTAACAATAGTACTTTACAGAGTTCGAGCAAAATTAATCTTGTATTATGTTTAATTTTTCAGAAAATTTATCTAATACTCGTTGAATTACTGTTCGAGTGACATCAAACTCCTTTGCTAAAGAATAAACACTTTGACCTTTTTTAAATTTATCCAATACTATTTGTTTTTGCTTAGAATCTAAAAGCTCCGGTCGACCTACTTTTTAACAAGTTTATTTTGTTTTATACTTCTTTTATAATTTATAACTTGAGATTCAAATTCACACCCCATTTTAATAAAATGGAAAAAAATTTTTTTTAGGTCTCCTTTAATCGGATTTCTGGAAAAGTCGGAACAAATGAGTATAATTTCTTTTTCATAGATTAAACTTGCAATTTCTTTTATTTCTAAAAAATTAGATCCCAAACAATCTAAGCTCTTAACAATAAGAACATCATCTATTTCTAAATTATATTTAATGAGATTTAAAATCTTATCTCTATATTCAATTGGAGTATCAACTGTCACCTCTTCAGTTAATATTCGATTACTTTGTATCGAGTACCCATGCTTTTTAAAACACTCTATATAGCGTGATAAGTTCACCTGATCATTTGGTTCAACTCTTATATATGCATAAATACGCAAAATACCATCCTCTTCTACACCCTAAATCTTTGTTTAGGTTTTTATTTTTAGTTATATAAATAATATCATTATGATATAAAAAAAGTAAAACAATTAACGCAACTTACAAACAATGTGATATTTATCACATTGTTTGTAAGAGAGGTAGTCATACACCATTTTTATATTTATAAATTTTAACCTATTACAATTTGATGATTCGCTAACAACGTAGCTAAATCAGTTTGTACATCGTTCAAGGTTACAAGCGTTGTGAAATCATGACCACCTACTTCGCCATCACGATCGACTTTAATAACTGTGTTATTGCCCTCTTGTTCAACTTTCAAGAATTGTTCAATTGTATCACCAGCATCAATTGCCGCCACACCATTAATATAATGAGCAGCACCATCAGCATCGGCTTGATAACTAATAAGAAGGTCTTTTAAGTCAATGATATCAGCATCAAGGGTTGCTTCTACGACACCCACCTTAGGGTACATTTACTTTATTATATAAATATTGTTCATTTGCCATAATTGGAAAAGAACATGACATAATACTTAAACATAAAATGGGTCTAATGAAATTTAAATGGACGCAATCTTTATTAGAATTTCTATAATTTAAATAACTCATTTATTATTAAACTCAATTTTATAATTTATTTTTTATACATAATAAAAGGCATACCTCATCAAAGATAAAAGTATCTATATTTAATAATTTATTTATCTAAAATCAAAAGCTTAGCAAAATACAATTGATTGTTATGTGTTTTAAACACCTGTTTTTAATTATGTTTTAGTCTTTTCATTAACATACTTTCTAATATCCCCCTCTAAACATAAAAAAAGCCGATACAATAGTATCGGCTTTTTTATACTACCCATTTACATAGGCAATATGTTTAACAATTAAACTGTAGCAAGTGCTGCATTTAATGTTGCGCTTGGACGCATAACAGCATTTACTTTTTCTTGATCTACAGCGTAGTAACCGCCGATATCAGCAGGCTTACCTTGTACAGCAGCAAGTTCTGCAACGATTTTATCTTCGTTTTCATCAAGTGCTTTAGCTAATGGAGCAAATTGAGCTTTAAGTTCAGCATTTTCATTTTGCTCAACAAGTGCATCTGCCCAATATTTTGCTAAGTAGTAATGGCTACCACGGTTATCAAGCTCACCTGTACGACGTGATGGAGACTTATCGTTATCAAGTAATTTACCTGTTGCTTGGTCTAAAGTTTTAGCAAGTAATTTGATACTTGGGTTGTTCTCTTTAATACCCATTTCTTCTAAAGAAACAGCTAAAGCCATGAACTCACCTAGAGAATCCCAACGCAAGTGGTTTTCTTCAACAAGCTGTTGTACGTGTTTAGGCGCAGAACCACCAGCACCAGTTTCGTACATACCACCGCCCGCCATTAACGGAACAATAGATAACATCTTAGCAGATGTACCTAATTCCATAATTGGGAACAAGTCTGTTAAGTAGTCACGTAAGATATTACCAGTAACAGAAATTGTGTCTAAACCACGAGCAACACGTTCAAGCGTATAACGCATAGCACGAACTTGAGACATGATTTGAATGTCTAAACCGTCAGTGTCATGATCTTTCAAGTATTTTTCAACTTTTTTGATCACCTCATTTTCGTGTGGACGGTACGGGTCAAGCCAGAAAATTGCTGGCATGCCAGAGTTACGTGCACGAGTTACTGCAAGTTTAACCCAGTCTTGAATCGGTGCATCTTTCACCTGACACATACGCCAGATATCGCCTTCTTCCACGTTTTGTGACATCAACACTTCGCCAGTTTCGATATCAACGATGTTTGCAACACCCGCTTCTGTGATTTCAAACGTCTTGTCGTGTGAACCGTATTCTTCCGCTTTTTGCGCCATCAAACCAACGTTAGGTACAGTACCCATTGTTTTTGGATCGAAGTTGCCATTCCATTTACAGAAATTGATCATTTCTTGGTAAATACGTGCGAAAGTCGATTCAGGCATTACTGCTTTACAGTCGTAAGGTTTGCCGTCAGCGCCCCACATTTTACCGCCACCACGAATCATTGCAGGCATAGAAGCATCTACAATTACGTCGTTAGGTGAATGGAAGTTTGTAATACCTTTTGCAGAATCTACCATTGCAAGCGCAGGACGGTGTTCTTGGCAAGCATGTAAATCTTCAATGATTTCTTCACGTAAAGAAGTCGGTAAAGTTTGAATTTTTTCGTAAAGACCAGCCATACCGTTGTTTACGTTAATGCCTAGCTCGTCAAATAATTTACCGTGCTTTTCAAAAGCTTCTTTGTAGTAAATTTTCACACAGTGACCGAATACGATCGGGTGTGAAACTTTCATCATTGTTGCTTTAACGTGTAAAGAGAATAAAATGCCTGCTTCACGACAATCTTCAAGTTCTTTTTCGTAGAAATCGCAAAGCGCTTTCTTGCTCATGAACATTGAATCGATGATTTCACCGTCTTGAAGTGCAACTTTTGACTTAAGAACAATAGTTTGACCAGACTTAGTCACTAATTCCATTTTCACATCACGAGCACGGTCTAAAGTCATAGACTTTTCGCCATGATAGAAGTCACCTTCATTCATGTGTGATACGTGAGTTTGTGACCACTGCTTCCACTCGCTCATAGAGTGTGGATTTTTCTTAACGTAGTTTTTAACTGCAGCAGGTGCACGACGGTCAGAGTTACCTTCACGTAAAACTGGGTTTACAGCAGAACCTAAACATTTGCTGTAACGTGTTTTAATCGCTTTTTCTTCTTCAGTTGTTGGATTTTCTGGATAATCAGGAATCGCATAACCTTTAGATTGAAGTTCTTTAATACATGCCGTTAATTGACCAACAGATGCACTAATATTAGGGAGTTTAATAATGTTAGTATCTGGATCTTGAGTAAGACGACCTAGCTCTGCAAGATTATCAGGAACTTTTTGTTCAGCTGTTAAATAATCTGAAAATTCTGCGAGTACACGTACTGCTACAGAAATATCACTTTTAACAATTTCTACACCAGCCGGCTTTGTAAAGGTTTCAATGATCGGCAATAGTGAATAAGTTGCCAATAATGGCGCCTCGTCGGTCAGTGTATAAATGATTTTTGACTTTCCACCAGCCATATATAGCCCCTTGCGATAGATTTTTGAGTTTTTAGAAGTGAGCTTTTGACTCAACTCTTCGAACCGATTTGCTTGAATAAAACATTAAGAGTATCGATGCTCATCGTTACCAATTCATGAAAGAACATTTCATTTCGTGATATCGAATAAATAATACACACATATATACTGCTTTTAAGTGGCAATATTGTACAAGAATTTTATGTTTTCTCGTAGATCAAAATATTAGGTATTCATTCATGAAATAATGATATTTAATTTTAATAATTTACACCAATATACTGTTTTTTATAGTTTTATTTGTAAAAATTACGCTAAATTATTATTCTTTTCCAAATAACTAATAATTCAAATCTTAGACTTTTGTCTATAGTTAGATCGACATTTTATGATGTTTTAAGTCTAAAGTTTTTGTTTTGAAACATATTTCGACAGAAAATACCTTTATGAATAGATAAAATGTAGGTATTAATATAAAAAATATATAACAAAATTTATCATAAAATAAAAAAGCCTCTGTAAATAAGAGGCTTTTTTTAATCTTGGTAGGTATATCCAGACTCGAACTGGAGACCTCTACGATGTCAACGTAGCGCTCTAACCAACTGAGCTATACACCTAAGGCTTGTCGATATTATTAATTTTCGATTCTGAAAACAAGTAGTATCTATGCTCCTTAATTACAACCGTACAATTATCAATCAAAAAAAGCAGGTATGAAATATCAGCCTTTTCACACCTATTGTGATACTTATATTGCTCATAAGCTGATGTACATTGCTGAAAAACAGCAGCCTGATCTAAGGGCAATGAAGCAGATATACGTTTCAACCATATTGATATAGGTTCTGATAATTCTTTTTGCAATTCTACAGGAAGTTTTTGTGACATTTTTTTAAATGCCCATACAATCTTATCTCGTCTTTTATATTTAATTAGCTGAAGTGAAGCAAAATAGCTTCCCACGATCATCATTATCCCAAATATTAACAACAATACAGCCGAATATGAACTTTGTAATCCAATTCGATTAAACCAATTTTTTTGAGCTTCGACATCATAGCCCACAATTTTACTCTGCCATTGATAACCTAAATAATCGCTCCAAACACGCAGATTATTCACCAAATTAAATTGCTGATATTTCCACTGATTTTGATTACCTAAAACCCTTTGATCACTAGCAAGTATATTCTGCATACCACTATCAATACGTTCAGGAGCAATCATCGCAGTGGGATCAAATCGATGCCATTTTCCATCAATGTAAGCTTCAGCCCATGCATGAGCATCTAGTTGTCTAACTTCCCAAGTCTCTCCATCAGGTGAAAGTTGCCCTCCTTGATATCCAACAACGATACGTGCAGGAATTCCAACATAGCGCATTAACATGACAAAACTTGATGCATAATGCTCACAAAACCCTTGTCTTGATTGAAATAAAAACTCATCTACGCGATTTTCACCTAAAACACCAGGACTCAAGGTATAAACAAAGCCATTCGATTTGTACCAATTCAAAATATTTTCAATATAGCGTGCTGAATTTTCACCACTTTTCACATATAAATCTTGAGCAAATTGTTGTGTTTTTATATCGGTTACAGGAACTTTTAAATTCGTCGATTTCACCCATTCTGGAATATTTTGATCAATACCATCAACAGTACTATCTCCTATCCATTGCATAGAGATTGGAATAATTCGTGCATTAGGTCTATTTGAGATAACACTCCAATCTGCTCTTAAACCATAATGGTTTTGCTGAGGAATAGATTTTTCAAGTGCTGTTATCCACTTCCCCCGTGCATCAGCAGGTAAATATTGATAATCCAACTGCCCTTTTATTTGTTGATATTTCTCATTTTGAATAGGTTGCTGATTAATAAAATTACTTGTCCATGTCCTCCCATCATATTGGTCTAAAACTAATGCTCGCCAATACAATTCTGAGCGTTCAGGCAACCGCGTTATATCCCCCACAATACGAAAGGCCAACTCAGATGATTGCGATAACTTAGCAATATCACCTGGTGACATAGTATCGCTTAATCCTGTTACACCTGAATCATCAGGTATTGGTATATGCCAAAGCGGTGGTAAACGCGGGAAAAACAAGAAAAGTAATACAAAAAATGGAACAGCAAATACAACCAATTTACCTACATGTTTAACATCCTGTAATAAATATGCTTTATATTCATGTGTAGGTAAAAAATCGATACTTTGTAAACGATACAATCCTGTTAAACAACTTAAAAAGCACATGAAAACTAGCGCTGCCATCCATGCAGCTTGGCTGTAAAGAAAACTGCTTGCGCTCACAAATAATGCAAAATTAAATAAAACAATAATGTCGCGTTTCGCTTTTGTTTCTAATGATTTAGCAAAGAGGAATGTAGACAGTACAGCAACACCAGCTTCAACGCCTAAAAACGTTTTAAATGATAAAAAAATACTGAGCAATGCACTTAAAACAAATAAAAATGTAATGACTTTAGATGTACGTTTATTCTTTCTCGCATTAAAATAAAATATAAGAATAACAATAAAAAATAGAATACTTATGGCTACAGGTAAAAAAATAGCTTGCGTCACTAAGACTAAACTCAGTGTCAAAACAATCGAATTACGAATAGATTCATGCATTGTTTTAAGCCTGTGCTAATAATAGTTTTGCATTCAAAAGATGTTGTTCTCCACATCCTTTTTCAAGTTGAGCTTTAGGTAATGACATACTATATGCACAATTTGCTTGCTCACATTGTTCAATTAGGCCCATCATTAAACTCAGCTTATTTTCATGTGAATTTGCAGGCATATTTTCATACACAATATTCATGCTGTGCTGATCTTCATGCTGTTCAAATACTTTAATATAAAGTCCCTGACCTCGTGCCGCTTGTTTCCATGACACTGCATGCAAAGAATCTCCTTTTTGAAAATCACGGAGCTCTCGAAACTCATCTACATCCAACTCTAATGAACGCTGCAATTGTTTACTTTCACTCTGGTAATGTTCAGGTTTTGGTGCAATCCAAATAAAATTTTCTGGATATAAATACGTCCAAGCCCGAACCAACCCAAAAGGATACACCGACATTATTTTAATTTTAGGTAAGTAGAATTTCCCTCGAGCATCCGCATACAAGCTCAAAATCACTTTATCTTTCAATTGATTTAGCAATATCTTTTTTTCATATCCATCGCTTTCAATCCACAAATAACGATGATGCTTTTCCTGTTGATGTAGATATATCGTGACCTCTACATTTTGTCCTACCTGTCCAATTTCACTGGTCGCGATTTCAACTTCTAGCCCATGTAATTGCTTAAATGTCAGATAAAAACTAATACACAGCACAGCACTAATTAAAAAACAAAAACCCAAAATCAAATTGTTTGCATAATTAATACCTGCAACAAATGTGATAAAAATTAGCACCAAATACAGATATCCATGTTGGTACATAAAGACCAAAATATCTTTTTGCGAGAGCTTTTTTGAGTTATCAAAACGAAATCGTTTATTTGCCCAATTCTGCCAAAAACTATTCAGCATTGCGCTTAACTCACTGCAACCTTATGCATAATATTTAAGGTTTCCGCCTCTGATAAACCAATACGATGCGCTGCTACAGCAACAAAAATTGCTTGAATATCTTCTGCTGTAACGTATGTTCTTTTTTCGATAAATGCATAAGCTTGTGCAGCTCGTTTTAAAGCAATTACGCCTCGAGTAGATAAGCCATGTCTTCCCTTACGAGTTTCTTCTACCAAGTCAAGCATATAGTCCAATGCTGATTCAGCGACATGTACTTCTTTCACACTGTTCTGGATATTTAAAATTTCATTTTCACTAAATACTTCCTTTAATGTTGAAATTAAACTTTGTCGTGAGTTTTGTTGAAGCAGTTGCTTTTCAGCTTGTCTTGATGGATAGCCCATTGATAAACGCATTAAAAATCGGTCAAGTTGAGATTCAGGTAAAGCATACGTACCACTTTGGAATAATGGATTTTGTGTCGCCATAACCCAAAATGGTCGAGGTAACTCATAACGTACCCCATCAATTGTGACATTGCTTTCTTCCATTGCTTCCAATAATGCACTTTGTGTTTTAGGGCTACAACGATTGATTTCATCTGCTAGTAAAATTTGAGTGAAAATTGGACCTTGTTTAAACTCAAACTGATGTTCTTTTTGATTAAACATATTCACACCAATAACATCACTTGCAAGCATGTCATTGGTAAATTGAATACGTTGAAACTCCATTCCCGCAAGTTTTGCCAAAGCACTTGAAAGTGTAGTTTTACCTAGCCCAGGTAAGTCTTCAAAAAGAACATGACCTCCTGCCAACAAACAGCACAGTGAAAGCTTTGTTTGTTGATTTTTATCTAAAATAATGGTGTTGAGTTGTTCTAAGAATAAATCAATTTTATCTGCATACTGTGTAATGACAATGTCAGCACTAAGTTCTGATATATCGTTTTGCTTAAATTTATTCATTCCCCAAATCACCCATTTTCCCCAAAATAAAAGCTAATGAATGATTAACATACACGGTTTTCGATTTTTTCTAAAGAATTCAAAGCTCTTTGTATCATTAAATTTAAGATAGTTATGCGACTTTTCCCTCTATTTCTATCGTTTCAGACTTATCTTCAGTTTCATCTGTAAGTTGTGCTTCTAACTCACAAAATATTTTAGTGAACTCAGGCTTTAAAGATTGGATTAAAACAAAAAAGGCGGGAATTGATAATGCTATAAAAATAAAGATAGCATTCATATAATATTGAGTATCGAAAGCATTTTGAACTTTAAAAAAGATTCCTAGCGCAGCTAATATCATCGGTATCACCCCTATAAAAATAAGGACAAAATAAAAAACATCACCAGCATAAGTATTCAACTTTATACGCCAATTAGGCATAACCAAATTAGGCACAATCACTCCATTTTCTATTTTAATTTCATCTTTAATTCGATGATAAATTCGAATTGCTCTTGTGATATGTTTCCGGCTTAAAATATATTGTGCCATTTCCTTTGAACAATATGGACAACCAATTAGGGCTTTTATCTGAGCCTCTTCACATAAGCGCTCATAATTTATTTTTAACTCAGAACTGAGAAAGTTTTTCTCGTGAAATGTGTATGTTTCCTCAAATTTCTGCATCAATCTCTTTTTATTTAAATCTTTTACATCAAAAAATATTTGCAATAAATCTTTAACTTTAAAAATTAAGAACCCACAAATCGCAAAAACAACAATACTAGATGATGGATTGGCAATGATCACTTTTATTAATTCTACAAATTCACTCATTTTATGTACTTATATGTTTTCCCCTATCATCATTATTCAAATATTACATTCAAAATCAAATAAAAAAGCGCTCTTATGAGCGCTTTTTTATTCACCAAAATATCAACAAGGACATTTCTTCATGTCACCACCTGCGGTTGGATAACGAGCATCCACGCAGTAACGATAAAATGTTTTTGCATCCATTGCTTCTAAATCAGGATGATGTTTTGCCATATGTTCCAAATAATTTTGGTAGTCAGGCACACCAACCATTAAGCGAAAGCTTTGTTGTAACCGCTGCCAAAGTGTCGCAATTCTAGACCAATTCTTAGGATTAAGAATCAGCTCTTTTTGCGACATAATAGTCATCTTAATGATTTTATAAATCACCGTTTTACCACTTTTAGCAAATTTAAGGTTCATACGAAATCCTCATTAATGTGCAGATTTTGATGGCTCAATTTCAGCAGGATCAACGTAAATTGCTTCCGCTTCATTTACTGTTGGTGTTGGTGAAGCTAAAGCACGACGAATCACCTTAATAGCAGCAAACAACATGACAAATGCAACAATCATAAAGAATGCACATAACGCTGCATTAATTTGATTTGATAATACAATTGTTTGCATTTCCCCAATTGTTTTAGCAGGTTTTAAAATTTCACCACGCGCAATTGCATCTGAAAAACGGTTCGCTTGTGCCAAGAAACCAATTTTTGGATTTTCGTGGAAAATCTTTTGCCAACCCGCTGTCATTGATGTGATAAATAAGAAAATTGTTGGAACAATTGTCACCCAAACATACTTTTCTTTCTTCATTTTAAACAGAATAACTGTACCTAAAATAAGTGCCATTGCAGCAAGAATTTGGTTACCAATACCAAATAACGGCCATAAGCTATTAATACCACCTAATGGGTCGACTACGCCTTGATACACAAAGAAACCCCAACCCGATACGGCTACCGCTGTACCAATAAGGTTACCCACAAAATTCTTAGAGTTTTTAACCGCAGGAACAACAATACCAACGGTATCTTGAACCATAAAACGACAAGCACGTGTGCCCGCATCAACTGCTGTTAAAATAAATAATGCTTCGAATAAAATTGCAAAGTGATACCAGAATGCCATCATTTCACGACTGTTAAAAATATCAGTAATGATGTGAGCCATACCAATAGCAAATGTTGGTGCACCACCTGTACGCGATAAAATTGAGTTCTCACCCACTTCTTGTGCAAGTAATGTTAGAGCCTCAGGAGTTACGACAAAGCCTAAATTACGAACAGCTTCAGCTGCTGATTCTACAGATGTACCAATAACTGCTGCTGGAGAGTTAATTGCAAAGTATACGCCTGGATCTAAAATTGTTGCACAAACCATTGCCATGATTGCAACAAAAGACTCCATCAACATACCGCCATAACCGATCATACGAATATCAGTTTCTTTGTTGACAAGTTTTGGCGTTGTGCCCGATGAAACAAGTGCGTGGAAACCTGAAATAGCACCACAAGCAATAGTAATAAATAAGAATGGGAACATTGAACCTGCAAACACAGGACCTGTACCATCAACAAATTGAGTGATTGCTGGCATTTTCATTTCTGGCATTGCAAAAAGAATACCAATAGCCAAACCTGCAATTACACCAATTTTTAGGAATGTAGATAAATAATCACGTGGTGCTAAAAGCAACCAAACTGGTAAAACTGATGCAACAAAACCATATCCGATTAAGCACCAAGTTAATTCAGTACCAGTTAATGTGAATAATGGCCCCCAATATGGATGTTGAGCAATATTTTCACCATAGATAATACCTGCCATCATTAGTACAAAACCAATAATTGACACTTCTGCAATTTTTCCTGGACGGATAAATCGCATGTAAATACCCATGAACAATGCAATTGGAATAGTTGCAGCAATACTGAATACCCCCCAAGGGCTATTCGTTAATGCTTTAACAACAACCAATGCCAATACAGCAAGAATGATGATCATCACACCAAGCGCGCCGAGCATTACAATTACACCAGCAAATGAACCAAGCTCTTGCTTCGCCATTTCACCTAAAGAACGCCCATCTCTACGTGTAGAAATGAAAAGAACTAAGAAATCTTGTACAGCACCTGCAAGAACAACACCCACTAAAAGCCAAATGGTGCCTGGTAAATAACCCATTTGTGCTGCAAGGATTGGACCTACAAGCGGACCAGCACCTGCAATTGCAGCAAAGTGGTGTCCAAACAATACGCTTTTATTAGTTGGAACATAATCTAAGCCATCTGCTAAACGATGAGCTGGTGTTAAACGACGTTCATTAAGTTCAAAAACTTTATTTGCAATAAATAAACTATAAAAACGGTATGCAATGCTATAAACACAAATAGCTGCCAGAATAAGCCAAACCGCATTTACATGCTCACCACGACTTACCGCCAATATTCCAAATGATACTGCGCCTAATATGGCAACAAGCAGCCATATTATTTTCGAAGTTGTTGTCAACTTAGGTTGTACAGATTCCATGTAAATCCCTCATAAATGTATGTACTTAATCAGCTTATTTATTCTTGTTGGAGTACCGCTGTTTCTTCCTAAACAATTTTACTCCTCATATCCTTCTTTTAATCTAAGACTTTGGCATAAAAAAAGGGATGATTTTCATCATCCCTTTCGATAATAGTCTAATTGTAGACCATTATGCACGCTCTAAATAATCACCTGTACGAGTGTCTACACGAACGCTTTCTTCTTGCTGTACAAATAATGGAACACGTACAACAGCGCCTGTTTCAAGCTTAGCTGGCTTACCGCCACCGCCTGAAGTATCGCCACGAACGCCTGGATCTGTTTCAACAATTTTTAATACAACAAAGTTAGGTGCTGTAACGTTCAAAGGAACGCCATTGAACAACATGATTGTGCATTTTTCGTTAGAATCGTCTTTTAACCATTTCGCAGCATCGCTCATCGCTGTTTTATCAGCAGCAATCTGTTCAAAAGTTACAGGATCCATGAAGTTCCACATTTCACCATCGTTGTACAAGTATTCCATTTCTACTTCTACGATGTCTGCAGCTTCTAAGCTTTCACCAGATTTGAAAGTTTTTTCTAAAACTTTACCACTGCGAAGGTTACGCAATTTAACACGGTTAAATGCTTGACCTTTACCAGGCTTAACATATTCATTTTCCATGATTGAACATGGGTTACCATCAAGCATGACCTTAAGGCCTGACTTGAAATCATTCGTAGAATAATAGGCCATGACTGGCACTCCAAACTTACTAACTTTAATCTTTAGTGCCACGGGCTGTACAAATCATTTAGCAAGCTAATTCGCACATTTATGCCACGCGCACATTAATGTAATATGACGTATTCTAAATGACCAATACACTTTGTCGCAATGAAAAATTCCTGAATAACGAACTTAAGCTGATTAACTTATACACATACATTAATTTCTCTGGTTTATAGCACTCTCATAAAGATGTAAAATTCATCAAAATTGAATATCAATTTCAGATAATGCTCAGCCTTATCTTTTTTCAGATAATTTTATCTCTCACTCCACTTGAATTTTGAATCAGCCCATTCGTTTGTATTTAAAATTAATTAATATTTTTAAGCATCAACATGACAAATTATTTGTATCAAGAGCAAAATTGGCAATCTCAAATGAGTGATCTTATTACTCATCCTCAAGAGCTGTTAGATCAACTCGAATTATCAACTGAACAATTATTGTCTGGTGCGCTTTTGGCATCTGAAGAATTCAAACTACGTGTGCCTCGTGCTTTTGCTGAAAAAATAGAGAAAGGAAATCCCCTTGATCCTTTATTACTACAAATATTACCTCATCACTTAGAACTTGAGGATCATGATGGTTTTGTAACTGATCCATTAGGTGAAGAAGATGCCAATCAACAACCAGGTGTTTTACATAAATATAAATCACGGTTTTTACTTACACTTACTGGTGCTTGTGCAGTTCATTGCCGATATTGCTTTAGACGCCATTTCCCATATCAAGAAAATTTACCTAAAAATGATGACTGGATAAATATAAAAAACTACATTGAATCTAAACCTGACATTAATGAAGTTATTTTAAGTGGTGGTGATCCACTCACAATTTCAAATCGAAAATTGCAATTATGGATTGATCGACTAGAATCAATTGATCAATTAAAGTACTTGAGAATTCACTCACGTGTTCCCGTTGTTATTCCAAGTAGAATTGATAATGAACTTATTTCTATCTTAAAAAACAGTAGGCTACACATAATTCTAGTGATACACTCAAATCATGCTCTAGAATTAGATGACTATACATGTTCGAAATTAAGTGGACTTGTAGAGAATAAAATTACGCTTTTAAATCAAGCTGTTTTGTTAAAAGGGGTAAATGATTCAGCTGACATTTTAGCAAACTTAAGTTATAAATTATTTGATATTGGGGTAATGCCGTACTATTTACATGTATTAGATAAAGTGAAAGGTGCACATCATTTCGATTTAGCCCCCGATGTCATTAATCACATTTATACAGACTTACTTGCAACATTGCCTGGCTATTTGGTACCTAAACTTGTTAGAGAAATTGCTGGAGAAAAGAATAAAACTCCACTATTTGGAACTGCAACTTTTTGAGTTAGATAAGAACTATGGATATAAAGTCGAACGATATCTTTCAAACGACCTACGAATTAACATTGGATCAACTTAGTTTTTGCCAAAATTCTGTAAAAAGCATTCAACAATGGTCGGGACAATTAGAAATTCATCATTTGGGAGATTCGGCACGTGCTTTATTTAATGCACTTGTAGAAATATCTAAACTTAACTGTAGTGAAACACTTCGCTTTGATTTAACTCAAGCGATTCACCCTCTTATCGATAATATTTTAAACAGTCTAGAGAAACATTTCTTTAATCAATCTCTTATTTCAGATAGCCGTAATAAACAAATTATTGAATTGGCTTTATCTTTAAGAATTCATTTATCTAAAGTTTATATAGATATTGCTCAGCGCAGTAATCATCAATTAGAAAGTCAAAATTTTTCTTTATTTTCTTTTAAACTGAAAAAGAACTTACAGACTGCTCGAATTGTTGCAACCTATTACGCATTGCAACAACTTGCTCTATTATTTTACCAACAACAGATGCTGTACAACACAGCCCTCCCTGGTCAATGGCTTATCACGCATACGCTTTTAGCAACAGCAATGAAGCACAATTACAATTTGACCAACATTAACCAAATATTAGGTACAAAACATCAAATTAAAAATATTAATCAAGCTTATGCTCAATTAATTGTGCTTAATATTTTTAATACTCATCAAATTCGTCCAGCTGAAATTCAGGGCTTATTTTTATGTAGCTATGAATGGGTAAAGTTCATTCAAATTTTGCCTAAAGAATCTACGCTATCTCGCTATATTGTCGACTCAACTAAAGATCATGCTCCTATTTTCAACACCCTACAAAACTCAGATTGCAGTGTAAATATCTATATTTCAACCCAAGCATTACTTGAATATTTGAATGAAAATCAGGGGCGAAAAAATGAAAAAATGTCTTCTAATGAGAAGCTATTTTTAACACCTGCTCTACATTTTCATCTGCATAATATTTTAACAAATACAGCAGAAAGACGTCATGAACGGTATGAATATAATGCACGTATTAAAATATGTTTTGGCTTAAGTGCTGCTCATTTTTACCTATCTAAAGCCAAAAATTTCAATGAAACATTGGCACTAGGCCCTAATTACCAAATTAAAGGTGCAAGTGTATTTGAAGACCCAAATGATCATTCAATTTCACTAAATGACAAAACAGTTAAAACAACAGATCGAGAAGCAAAAAAAATATTTCAAGTCGATGTTCTTGATATTAGTGTCAATGGTTATCGTATTAAATGGTCTGGAGAAACACCCAAAAATTTAAAAACTGGTGAATTCATTCTAGTCCAAGAAAACTCACGTAGCCCATGGCGTGGTGGCGTTATTCGTTGGATTAAACAATCTTCCGAACAAAGTTTAGAACTTGGTCTAGAAATCCTTGCACAAGACATTGCACCATGTGCATGTTTCTTACAAGTCGATCGGAATACAGGACATTACCACCCTGCTCTTATTATGCAAAACACACAATTAGATGAAACATCCACTACTCTCATTTTGCCAGGAATTGGATTATTAAAAGACAAGCAATCTATTCAACTTCGTTTAGGCTCGGATGAGTTAAAAGTATTTTTAATTAAGCCGTTATTAATTACTCAAAGTTTCATGCGTTTTGACTTTGAATTGCTTAATGAACAGCACAAGCCAATTTTGGATACATTTATCCAGCAACAATTAAATGAAGTAAAACATCATGATTTATGGGAAACATTAAAGTGAGAAATCCATTATTTTCTAAAAAACATAAACGTTCGGAAGCACGCTTACTCATTATCGATGATAATCAAATTAGATTTAATCAAATTTGTAATCAACTGAAAGAAAATAACTTTAATGTTGTTGCCACGCTTTTAGATGATGTTAAAAGCTTCGAAAAACAATTAAATTTAAAATGGGATGTTGTTATTTTTGGTCGTGCTTATGACTTAAAAGTAGATCAAGCCATTGCATTAATTCGTTCATCATCACAACCAGGATTACCTCTTTTATTACTTAACCCCGATGATTACGAATATGAACAATACACGAGTTATATCCATAAAGGTTTATACGATGTTCTTAATATCGATCATCCTGAACGTTTTTATTATGGTGTAATTCGCACGCTTGCATTTAGTCGCTTGCAACAACAGCAAGAAAACTTGATGGAAGAGTTAGAAACAGCTCAAACTCAAGCACAATCTTTAGTTGAAGACAGCAATAAAGCACTTGCTCTTGTACAAGAAGGTATTCACATTCAAGCGAATCCTGAGTATTTAGACTTATTTGGCTTTAAATCTGAAGATGAAATTATTGGCTTACCTTTACTTGATTTACTTCAACCTAAAAATGTTGCGGAATTAAAAACGCGTATAAAAAAAGCAACTCAAGGTCAACTAGAAGCAGGCTCATTTAGCCTAGAATCTTTAAATAGCAATATATCAAGTAAAAACCCTCTCAATGTAGAATTTCTAAAAGCAACAGAAGAAGATGCTATTCAAATTACAATCGATATTGAAACAACATCTTCTTCACTTGCAACAACTATTGAAACACAGCCACAAAATACACATATTTTCCAACAAATCAATCGTGTATTGCAAAAGCAGCCAGCTACTGCAAATGCCCTAGTCATTTTTTCTTTGGCTTCATGCCCAGAACAAATTTTTCAGTTAGATTGGTTTACATCTAAAGCCTATTTCCAAAATATTCGTAATTTTTTAAAAGAACAAACTCAAGTTCCTTTATTCAAAGTCGACACCCTTGTCTATATCGGTCTATTTCAAGCAGACTCACAAGCTGTTTTAGACTCAAAACTATCTGCTTTGAGCTCACTCTCAAAGCCTCAACTTATTGAAGTTAATGGTTCATCTTATCCATTAAACTTACGTATGGGCTTTAGCATATTAGAGAATAGTATTAAAGATGAACAAGCTTTTGATCATCACATTGCTCAAGCATTTAATACTGAGCTTCCAGTACCATGCAAACAATCAACCGTAGATTTTGCCTTAGACACAGACTTCGCACCAAATATTGAAATTCCTACAACCAAAGTAGAAAGTCCTATCATTGCACTTACCCCAACTCCTGCAATTACTCAACCAAATGAATCCGTATTCATTGCCCCGCAACTTGACAGTACGCTTGGTCGACTTACAGAATGCCTAAACAAAGGTGAAATTCATCTTAAATATCAACAACTATATGACAAAGAAGATACAAGTCTTTATACCTACGAGGTTACAAGTAGTTTTATTGATAGAACAACTTGGAAAAACTGTAATGATATTTTAGAGCTTTCAGAAGACCCTGAATTATCTATCAAACTTGACCGTTGGATTTTAGTAGAAGCGTGTAAACAGCTACATAATTTTATTACTCAATATCCGAGTGCTAAACTCATTATCAACTTAAACAAACATATTTTACTTCAAGACAACGCATTCCCAGAGTTTGTATCCAAACTAATTACTATTGTTGGTAGCCCAGTTGAACACCCTCTTATTCTTCAATTTGCGGAAGAAGATGTACATCAATATATTGATGAAGTGAAGAAGAAGTATGCCCTATTACGCTCGCACGGCGCACAAATTGCAATCCGTAATTTTGGTCGCTCAATGTATAGTGAAACGCTTCTAAAACAACTTGATGTTGAGTGTTTATCATTACATTCAGATTTAACACACATGCTAGCCGATGAAACAACCATGCAAGAATTCAATGAAAAGCTATTAGCTTTCCAAGAAATTCGTCCAGCACAAATGCTATTACGTGAATTAAACGATATGAACTTATTTGCAAATGCCTGGAATGTTGAAGCTCGTTTTATTCAAGGTGATTATTTCCAGAAAAAATTAGACCAACTTGTTGATGTACAAGACTCGTAAAGTTTTTGTACATGCTTCTTTATTTAAACCTTTGTCATTTTTGAAATATAAAATACAAAGGTTTTAAATATTGCTAATTTTTTATTTTCAATCCAATATGAATAGTTAAATCTTATTTTTATTCTTTCTTTTAGACACAAAAAAACGGGCTTAAAGCCCGTTTTTTTCGCTTCAGTATTAACCACGTTTGATAGAACGTGACATACCAGAGAAACGTTGTTTGAACTTGTCGATACGACCGCCAGTGTCAACATTCTTCTGTTTACCAGTATAGAATGGGTGACAAGCTGAACATACGTCTAGGTAAACAGTTTCTTTACCAATCGCAGAACGAGTTTCAATTACGTTACCACATGAACAAGTAGCAACTAATTTTTCATATTTTGGGTGAATATCGGCGCGCATCGTCGATTCTCCTAAGATTAAAGAAGGTTTTGCTGTCATCGCAATTGATCACTCTCATCAAAAATGAGGAAAAGGTGAAATAATTAAATTACTTCAGCAGATCAACACCACAACAGACCATTCTTTTGGCCCACCGAGACGGATACCGTCAGAGCTAAGCACAACAAGTGGGCAACATTATACTTTATATTTTACATAAAGCGAACTATTCTTTCTCTTTTGCTTCAGCTTTATTAGACCAGTAGTTTGCAATGACACCGCAAACCATAAGTTGCATTTGATGGAAAATCATAATAGGTAAAACAATCATTCCTAATGGCTGACCAATAAATAAAATTTGTGCCATTGGTACACCACTTGCTAAGGTTTTCTTAGAGCCACAAAAAAATATTGCAATTTGATCTGCTTTATTAAAGCCTAATAATTTCGGAATATATAAGGCTAAAAGCATTACAACTGTTAGCAACACTGAGCATGCCAAGATTAATAAAACCAACGTATTAAAACTAACAGCCCTCCATAGACCAGCAACTACTGCTCCACTAAATGCACCATACACCACCATCAAAATTGAACCCTGATCAAATGCTTTGACAATGCTGGGTACTTTTTGCATTTTTGGAAATACCCAAGGTCTTAAAATTTGCCCCAAAATAAACGGGATCAAAAGTAACAACGTAATTTGGATAATAGATGCTGTTGGATCAAAATCATGCTTGACCTGACCCAATATAAATACACTCACTAATACAGGTGTAATAAACATCCCAATAATATTAGAAAAAGATGCACTACATACGGCGCTTGCAACATTACCTTTAGCTACAGAAGTAAATGCAATTGAAGACTGAACTGTAGAGGGCAAAAAGCACATAAACAAAAAGCCCCAATACAACTCTCTACCCAATAATGGTTCAAGTATAGGTTTTGCCATTAGCCCCAGTATTGGAAATACAGCAAAAGTAAGCGCAAAGACAAGCGCATGAAGTTTCCAATGCATAATCCCTTGCACTACTGCTTCACGTGATAATTTAGCACCATGTAAAAAAAATAAAATCGCAATGGCAACTGTTGTTAAAATACCAAAGTAATATGCAGCCTGACCCGATACAGGCACTACTGATGCCAATATAACCATTACAACCAATAAAATCGTAAAACGATCTAAAGCCAATAACTTCAACATTACTTCTTCCTTGTATTTATCAACCGACATTAAAAAGCTCAGTATGAGAATTTACCTTTCGATAAACTATCTTACTGAGCTTTTAGAAAAAAGTGTCTATATCTATTAAAATATTCACTATTTTCTTAAACTATTTACCCGATATAAGATCTATTAGTTATTTCGTGCATTTGAGTCTTGTTGAATCAACTCAATTTTATAACCATCTGGATCTTCAACAAAAGCAATAACCGTTACACCGCCCTTCATAGGACCTGCTTCACGTACAACATTACCACCACGTGCTTTAATTTCTTCACACGCTTTATAGGCATTATCTACTGCAATTGCGATATGCCCATAAGCATTACCTAATTCATAACTTTCTGTATCCCAGTTATGAGTAAGCTCTAGTACTGTATTATTTGCTTCATCACCATAGCCCACAAAAGCTAATGTGAAACGACCTTCTTCATAATCACGTTTACGAAGCAATGTCATACCCAGTACTTCAGTATAGAACGCTAAAGATTGTTCTAAATTGCCTACACGTAACATGGTATGTAACATTCGCATACTATTCACCTTCATTTGCAGTAAGTTTTTGATGGTTTCTGAGTAAAATTCCAACCCAAACAACTAAAACCAAAATTGGAACACCAATTAATGTAGTCATTAAGAAGAAATTTGGATAACCAATATTAGTCACTATAGTACCTGAATAACCACCTAAAATCTTAGGGGTTAACGTCATTAATGAGCTGAAAATTGCATATTGAACTGCCGTAAATGACACGCTCGTTAAACTTGATAAGAAAGCAATAAATGCTGCTCCTGCCAGACCTGAAGCTAGATTATCAACAATAATTGCAAAATAGAGCCAACCGCTACTATATGGCTTAATCACTTTTCCTGACACTTTTATGCTTTCATTTGAATTTGTATCAATTGCAGGGATCGGTTTTAAATCTACATCTAAAGTATGTTTTTGTTCAGATGTATCTACGCTATATTTATGCTGTACTGCTAAGCCAGTTTTGTCATTTTCTACAAGTGTAGCCGTGATATTTTTAGATGGTGAGTTCAACATTTTTTTGACATCAATTGCCGTACTAAACATGCCGTCTTTGTCTAATTTGGCATCAAGTTTTTCACCATCCAACGTCACTACAATTTTTTGTTGATCATTTAACGGCGCACCAAAGTACTGTCCTCGAACAACTAAACTACCATTTTTTTCTTTTGCAGAAATTGTATTATCACTTGTGACAGGCAATAGTTGCATAACAGCTTGATGATTTTTTTGAATCAAATACGGTAAGTTTGCTGTTATAGATTCATTAGAGTTTACATAACTCGCTTTTACATCTAACCGATGACTTTGCACTAAAACCTGACTTGGAATATTCACTTGCCAATAGCCAACTTCATTAACAGATGCTGCGTATGCCTGAGTACCTACGTGAATTTGAACATCATTAAGTTTCTCACCCGACTTCACCAAACCAACAAAAATAAGGTTGGTTGAAGATGCAAGTACAGCACCTACAAACATCAGCTTCATGATGTTCATACGCTGTGCTAGCAAACCTCCTAAAAAACCGCCAATTAAACTAAAAATCACACCATAAATTTTTACAGCTTCTGCAATTTGTTCTTTCGTAAAGTTTAAATCTTGATAAAAGACATTCGAAATGACACCTGCAATAATGTCTGAAATTCGGTAAAAACCAATCAGCAACAATAAAACTAAAGCAAGTTTTACCCCATAGCGCTTAAAAAAATCTGCGATAGGATGAACCCAAGTTTCATACGCCATTTGCTTATTCACAGCACCTGATTTAACTAAAACAGAACCCACAAATATAGCAACAGCACCTGAACCCAAAAAGCGTAATACTTCAAAACAAAACAATAAAAATGAATCTGAAATGTTTAATTGTGTTTTTAAGCTTTCGGTTAGGTTTCCTGAATAGATATAACTCAGTACAAAACTAATAACGGCAATGAAAAATACCGTGACCAAACGATAATAATCACCACGTTTATATTCTTTACGAATACGATCTACTTGTGGCTCACGAATACATAATGTTGTCAGGATTCCGACCAACATCACCGCAGCCATAATTAAATACGTGATTTTCCATGCACTATAAATGTAATTCCCTTTTGCCGTTCCAAAAGATGCAGCTAGAAACAATGCTCCAGCACCAGCAACTATCATCCCTATTCGATAACCTGCGTTATAGGTAGATGCCAACACCGTTTGCATATTAGTTTCAGCAAGCTCAATACGATAAGCATCGATCACAATATCTTGCGTTGCGGCAGAAAAACCAAGTAATACTGCACCTACCGCCATTTGATAAATATAGCCTTGCCCTAAAGAAGGATCTGAAAATGCCATAATACAAATAGCTAAAATAATTAAGCATTGCGCAATGAGCAACCAAGCCCTACGCCGACCTAATAACTTCGTTAAAATAGGTACAGGAAGTTCATCAACTAAGGGAGCCCAAACAAATTTGAACGAATAACCGAGTGCCGCCCAACTAAAAAATGTCACTGCACTTTTATCTATTCCTGCTTCACCTAACCATAAAGATAAGCTAGAAAAAATGAGTAAAATTGGAATACCCGCAGAGAAACCCAAGAACAGCATAATTAATGCACGTCGGTCTAAAAATGCAGTAAAAGCCGATTTCCAATCCTTAGTTTGTGTTGTCATTACTTATTTATTTTCTGCAAAAATGAATAATTGCTATTCAAACGCTTAATACAAATAGATTCAACATGATTTATGAAAACATTCATCTTTTTATGACGAAAAACTTTATGTTTGCTTGAATTTTTCCCTTAAACCTGTATATCTTAAACTTCTCATGTTTAATTTTGTTTTGGACCTAAAACTGTGCCGAAAAAACTCGATCAAGTAAAAACTGCTGTCGCTGCCAACACAACAAACATAACCTCAGATACAACTCAAACTAACCTGATATCAGCATTTGATCAAACAGAAATCCTTCCTACGCTTACTCAAACTAAGCTTGAAGCGTCTCAGCTTACACATACACCTGATCTTGTAAAAATTCCCTCTTCAACAAAACGTATCAAACCATTAAATAATTTCTTGGGACAAGACCGAGCACGTGCCTCTGTAGAAGCTGGCATTGCACTACCATATTCTGGATACAATATATTTGCTGTAGGTACAGCAGGTTTAGGCAAACGTACAATGGTGAAGCGTTTGCTTCAACAACATGCGAAAACTATGCCTACGCCTAATGACTGGGTCTATGTTTATAACTTTAAACATCCACGCCAACCTATTGCGCTACAAATGCCCGCAGGACAAGCACCCAAGTTTCAAGCACAACTACATCAAACTTGGCAAACAGTACTCAAACAGCTTGAACGTCGTTTTACCGCAGAAACGTATCACAACCGTATTGAAATGATTCGTCAACAAACGGGAGATGAACAACATCTTGCACTTATTGAGCTTACTAAAGAAGGCGAAGAATTAGATTTAAAACTTATCTCGAACAATGAAGAACATTGCTTTGTTCCAATGCATTTAAAAGACAATAAAATGCAAGAAATGACGCAAACTGAAATCAATGCACTTAACAACAAAGATCGTGCTGAAATTTCTGCAAACATTCGTTATATGGATAAAAAGCTTGAACGACTAGGTATGCATTTGGGTGATTTAGAAGATCATGCTCGTGACAAAGTCCAGGTGTTAAACCGTGATATTGCAAAACAAGTTGTTCTTCCTCGTACTGAAGCATTGTTAAATAAGTTTAAAGATGTAGCTGGTTTAGCCGACTATCTTAAACACTATGCCGAAGACATTATTCATAATGTTGAAATTGTTTTAGAACAAGAAGAAGATGACTTTACTGCGGGGCTATTTAGTCGTGTACCTCCACGCTATCAAGCCAATATTGTAGTAACGCATAAACCTAATTCTGGTATGCCTGTCGTATTTGAAGATTTCCCAACGCATTACAACTTATTGGGTCATGTAGAACAACTTACTCAAAATGGCACCATTACCACAGATTTCACCTTAATACGTTCTGGTTCACTGCATAAAGCCAATGGCGGATTTCTCATTCTCGAAGCAGAGCAATTATTAGAACAACCTTATGCATGGCAAGGCCTAAAACGTGCACTTAAATCGGGACAGCTCAAACTCTCCTCTTTAGAGCACATGATTACCCTAACAGGAAGCATTTCTATTGAACCTGCCGCAATTCCTTTAAATATTAAAGTGATATTACTTGCAGAACCTGAAATTTATTATGAAATTTTAGAACTTGAGCCTGAACTTGGTAGCATCTTCAAAATTCGTGCAGACTTTACGGATACCTTACAGCGCAATGAATTAAACGAACAAGCCTATATGCAACTTATTGCAGACTATGTTCAGTCCGATAAATTACTGCCTTTTGACCGTAGCGCATTAGCCGCATTACTTACAGATTCAAGCCGCCAAGCTGAAGATCAAAGTTCATTATCACTTCATGCTTTAACCTTGGGCGATCTCATTCGTGAAGCACATCATCATGCAGAAAAAGCAGATGATAAAATGGTCACAGAAGCGCATATCAATACAGCTTTAGACCATCGTAAATATCGTTTAGGTTATTTACGCGAATTGTATTGGCAAGATTTATCCCGTGGTACACAACTTATAGAAACACGCGGACATCGCTTAGGACAAATTAATGCCCTCTCTGTCATTCAATATGCAGATGTAGAATTTGGCTTACCTTCTCGTTTAACTGCTTCAGTTTATCAAGGTGGTGGCGATATTCTAGATATTGAACGCAGTGTAGAACTGGGTGGCTCTTTACATGCCAAAGGCGTGCTATTGATGTCAAGTTTCTTAAAAGCTCACTTTGGCCGTGAACAAATTTTACATTTCTCTGCTGCATTAGCTTTTGAACAAAGTTATGGTCAAGTAGATGGTGATAGCGCAACAGTTGCCGAACTTTCAGCACTTATTTCTGCAATTAGCCAATTACCAATTGATCAATCTTGGGCAATTACTGGTTCCATGAATCAATTAGGTCAGGTACAGCCTATTGGTGGTGTCAATGCGAAAATTGAAGGCTTCTTCGATGCATGTAAGCTTCAAGGATTCACGGGTAAACAAGGCGTTATTATTCCTCGTCAAAACATGCAACACCTCATGCTCCGTAAAGATGTAATTGAAGCGGTAACCGAAGGTCAATTCCACATTCATGCGATTGATACGATCGATCAAGCACTTGAAATTCTGATGGCTCGCCCTGTAGGTACACTGGATAAAAAAGGTCGATATACCAAAAACTCTATTTATGCTGCCGTTATGGAACAACTCGAGTACTGGCAAGCAATAGAAGATGGTGCTGAGCTTGAAGAAGAAAAGCCAAAGAAAAAGAAGAAAAAAAAGAAGGACAAGAAAAAAGCAAAGCTAAAAGATGCTGAACACACACCTGAAACTTCAGAACATCTATCAGATGAAAGTAAAATTTAAATAATAAAAAAGCGCCCTAGAGGCGCTTTTTTTTTGCTTCAACAACTGAATTAAGCTTCAGGTGCCGCGCTATATTGTTCAACTAATGTTTTCAATTCACCAGTTTGGAACATTTCTAGCATAATATCGCTACCGCCAATCAATTCACCATTGATCCACAATTGTGGGAATGTAGGCCAATTTGCAATTTGTGGCAAAGTAGCACGAATATCTTGGTTTTCCAAAATATTTACATACGCAAATGGACGACCAATTTGACTAAGCGCTTCTACCGCACGTGCAGAGAAACCACATTGTGGAAATTGTGGTGTGCCTTTCATGTAAAGAAGAACTGCATGTTTAGCAATTTGGTCACGAATTAACGCTTCGGTATCGCGTGCTTGTTCAGTCATTGATAAATCCTCAATAATTCTGCTTCGCATTATACCCAAATCTACGCAAAACAGTATGTCAAAAGTAATAAATCCATTTTTATTTACAATCGGGCTTTAATTTTAAGACAGATTTTGCTTATATAGAACATCTTAATACCTTTGATCTATTTGGTATTAATACCCAAATTTCCCAATCAACTAACAGATAAGAGTTAGCCATGAATAACATTACCTTTGCTCCCGTGCAAACTGATCAACCATCACACTTGATGCCTGTATTTGGCCGTCAGAAGATCAGCTTTGTCCGAGGACAAGGTTCTTATCTTTATACAGCAGATGGTACCGAATACTTCGATGCACTTACAGGTATTGCTGTTTGTGGTTTAGGTCACTCACATCCTGCTGTTACTGCCGCTATTGTTGATCAAGCATCAACTTTAATTCACACAAGTAATTTATTTGAAGTGCCTTGGCAAACTGCTGCTGCCCAAAAACTTGCAGAAGTTGCAGGTATGGAAGAAGTTTTCTTCTCTAACAGTGGTGCAGAATCAAATGAAGGTGCAATTAAAATTGCGCGTAAATTTGGTCACATGCAAGGTGTAGCAAACCCTAAAATAATTGTAGCCGATCATTCATTCCATGGTCGTACAATGGCAACACTTTCTGCAACAGGCAATAAAAAAGTTCAAGATGGTTTTGGTCCACTTGTTGAAGGTTTTATTCGTGTTCCATTTGGTGACATTGAAGCTATTGAAGAAGCAGCCATTAATCATCCTGATATCGTGGCAATTCTAGTTGAACCTATTCAAGGTGAAGGTGGCGTAAATACTGCACCTCAAGGCTTTAGCTACTTAGAAGAAATTCGTCAAATTTGTAACCAACATAATTGGTTAATGATGCTTGATGAAGTTCAAACAGGTAACGGTCGTACAGGTAAATACTTTGCTTACCAACATACCAATATTATTCCAGATGTCATTACCACTGCAAAAGGCTTAGGTAACGGCTTCCCTATTGGTGCTGTAATGACTCAAGGCCGTGGCGTTGGGGTGTTAACTGCGGGTAACCATGGTTCTACTTATAGCGGCACACCACTTGGTTCACGTGTAGTTTATACAGTGATAGATACTATTCAAAAAGACAACTTAGTTGAAAATGCTGCCAACATGGGTGCTTATATTGTTGAGCAGCTTAAACAGCAACTTGCAGATCAAAATGTCATTGTACGTGGCTTTGGCTTAATGATTGGTATTGAATTACCAAAAGCTTGTCCAGAATTGGTTGATATTGCACGTGATGAATATAAATTAATTCTTAATGTAACAGCAGGCTCTGTAATTCGCTTACTTCCTGCATTAAATATCGATCAAGCTCAAGCAGATCAACTTATTGAACGCATTGTAAAAATGGTTAAAACTTATTTAGCATAAATACGTTTTTGTAAAACACCTTAACTAAAAAAGCCGCATTTCGCGGCTTTTTTACAATCTATCTTTTTACTTAACTTACTATACACGTAAATTAAGATACTTCTTGAAAACTACGTCCTGTAGAAAGCGGACCAAAATACTGTTTCAAAGCATCTAAACAACGATGAATTTTCATTGGTTGTTGATCATGTTTAGAAGTAATAGCATTTAAAGTAAATGCTGGAAGTTTCCACTCAGGTAATACTTCAACCAAAGCACCAGATCTTAATTCATTTTGCACATCAAGATATGTCAGTCTTGCAATACCATAACCTTGCAAACATAGTGCCTTCGCAACCATTACATTATTCGTTGTAAAACGTGAATCCATGTCCAAATTAATCGTTTCAGCTGTATTCATGTGCTGAAATGTAAAATTCTGAGCATTTTTTTGTAAATTTACAGGAATTAAATCATGATTACGAAAATCTTCTGGACGAGAAATCGGTGTTGATTGATTCAAGTAACTTGGAGATGCAACCAATACTTGTTCTACACGAGTTAAAGGAAAAACCTGCAAACTAGCATCTTCAGTTTTCAAACTTAAACGAAGTGCAATATCAATACGACCTTCAATTAAATCAATATATTGATTATCAGCTTCAATATGAACAGCCAAACCTCGATGTGCAGATATCCATTGTGACAATGCTGGTATTACATGATTCGCAGCAAGTTCTGGAGTCGTTGCTAAACGCAATTCACCCACAAGGTCATCACGTAACTCATTGATCCGAATTTTCCCACGTTCAGCAGCAGCCAACATTTCTTTACAACTGTGGAAAAAAGCCTGTCCTGTTTCAGTTAAACTCAATTTCCGAGTAGAACGATGTAGAAGTGTAACCTCCATATCATTTTCCAAAGAACGAATTTGTTGACTGACTGCGCTCGTTGTAATTCCTAATTCACGAGCTGCACCACTAAACGAACTTTTTTCAACAACGCACGCGAATACGCCCATTGCACGAAGTTGATCTAACATAAATTTCCCTCTGAAATTACGAGAAGCTTCAACATAATATTAAAAGCAACTCGTTGTATTATACGGTGAAATCTATGTTTTGCATTATAAAATTTAATTTATTGGTAAAATTTTTGCGGGATCGATTGGCTTACCATCAAGGCGAACCTGAAACTCTAACATTGTACGAGATGTACCTGTAGAACCCATTTCTGCAATTTTTTGACCAGCAGTTACATTTTGACCACTTTTCACTAACATTTTATTGTTATGTGCATAAGCTGTAATATAACCATCTACATGCTTAACCAAGACTAAATTACCGTACTCCTTAAGACCATCTGCCGCGTAAACTACTTGCCCATCTGCTGCCGCATAAATTGGATCACCTACATTACCACTATAGCGAATCCCTTTTACATTTGATGCAGAATCAAATTTAGAAATAATTGAGCCATTGCTTGGTTTTACCCAACGCAAAGAACTTGATGCAGAACTTGCACTTACTGTTGGAGTCTTAACCGGTGTTACTGGTTTTACCGTTTGTGTTGCTGCTGTTGGAAGATCAATTTTTTGACGTTGAATTGGTGCTGCTTGTGTCATAGCCTGTGTATTTGTAGTACGAGGTGCACTCCCTTTTTTCAAGCGAATAGACTGCCCTACATAAATACGATACGGTGCTGCAATATCATTCATCTCTGCAACACTGATATAACTTAAGCCATAACGCGCCGCAATACCGCTTAATGTATCACCTGTACGCACAGTATAGTAATTTGGCGCTGCTGCATAACGTGTAGCATTGTTTATTTGTGGTTTAGAAGCACAACCGCTTAATACAACTGTAGTAATCATCGCTGTAGAGATTACAATCGTTTTTAATAGTTTAGGCATAGTCAGTCCACGACAATTTGACACCAAATGCATTCATCTTCCCCCGCTAATTTCAATCAATTCCACACATTAACACTAAGAGTAGCAAAAAAAAGTACTTTAAAATTCTATAGAAAGTACTTTTTCACAAACTTATAACAATCATGCTCATTATTTATTCACATTTTGCTTTTATTGCAAAAATACAATACGTTCTTAGGACTTTAATCGGCCTGAAACCATCAAGCTAAATCACCATTTAACTTTGTTAAAATTGAATAATTCGTCGCATCCATTTGAATAGGTGTAATGCTGACATAACCATTTGCCACAGCAAAAAAATCAGACTCTATATTATTGAGCCCTTGTTTCTGTTCTGTTACCGATTCACCAGAAAGCCCAATCCAAAATACTTGACGTCCACGTGGATCGACATGACTTGTAATAGGTTTAGACTGACTACGTCGACCTTGATATGTAACTTTTGAGCCTTTTAATTCAGCCACATCGGGAATATTAATATTTAAAATATGACGTGGTGGTAGTTCAGGTAAACCACGAACAATAAAATCATGAACCCATTGTGCTGCAACAGCATAATCTTGCGCTTCATTATAAGAGCGTACATTCGCACCGCAGAATGAAACAGCTAATGCAGGTTGTGCCATCAAACGCCCTTCAAAAGCCGCACCAACTGTACCTGAATACAAAACATCATCGCCTAAATTAGCACCACTATTAATACCACTAACCACCAAGTCAAATTCAAAATCGAATAGACCATTCATTGATAAATATACACAATCTGCAGGTGTACCATTTACAGCCCAAACATCCTGTGAAATTTGAATTGGGCGTAATGGTCGATCTAGCGTCAATGCACTTGAAAAACCACTGCGTTCACTTTCAGGTGCAACTACAACCACTCGACCCAATGGTTTCAATGCCTGAGCTAAAGCCTGTATACCTGGTGCAAAAACACCATCATCATTTGCTATTAGAATATTCACATGAATCTCTTATCTATTAATTTATTGACCAATAAGTTCAATTTATTGAAATATAATAAATATTATATATATTGTTGCTTACAGTTCCACTCAAATACTGAGATTAAAATGCAAACTTTTAAAGCATTGTGCTATTCATTCGGACTTACTCTACTTATAGCACCTATGACCCATGCAACCACTGATTTAAGCGCAACTGAAAAAAACAGTATGATTAAAGAAGATGTTGCTTCTGCACAAGTAATGCAAGAAGTTTGCCCTGCTTTTATTGGTAAAAATGCCAAATTTGAACATAACATGAAAGATCTGATCGCAGAATATCTACTCGATTATTCAGAGCCATCTATTTCACTAGAAAAACTTCAGCAAGATGCTGAGTATAAAGGCTTAATTCAAGAGGCTCGTGACGCAGCTAAAAGTACTTCTAAAGAAGAAAACAAACTTGCTTGTGAAGAAGTTTTAAGCATCGAAATGTAAAACTTTTAGGTTGTATGAAAGATCATGCAACCTATTTACACAATTTATCCATATTTTTTGCAAAATCTTTGCACTTTCAACATCTTTTATACACTCAGCATCTTTTCATTTTTATAAAAATAGACAATCATCATAGCGTTAAAAATATATACAAAAATTTTAGGTAAATATTCGTTATGAAATCTCAAATTTTAAAATCAATGAGCGCAATTGCGTTAAGCTTAATGTTAAGCCAAGTAACCAATGCAAAAGATGCAAACATTGAAGTAACACCAATTCAAGATGTCACTCATCAAGAACTGGCTGCAATTTATGTTTTATCTGAAATTTGCCCTAGCCTAGTGTCTGATAAAAAACAATTTGATGCTGGCTATAAGAACCTAGTAACTGAATACTTAGCTTCAGAAAAAGATCCAGTTGCAGCATTAAATTTATTATCTAAACAAACCAGTTTTAAACCTATTTTAGATGAAGCGAAATCTGATGCAAAAAAAGCTGGGGACGAAAAAAACAAGGCTATTTGCAAAGAAGTCGCAACTTATAACAATTAATTTATATTCGTTACAATAGTTTTGAAAATTAGCTGATTTTTCCCGTAGAAGTCAGCTTACATTTACCCTAGAATGCAAGAACGTTGTGCTTATATCAGAATATTGGAACCACCTAAAAATGACCGGAAAAAGCGCCCTTGCTGCATTGATCTTATTACCTAGTTTTTCATATGCAGCGACTGTCTTAACGACACCACCAGAACTCAACAATAAATCTTATGTTTTGATGGATTATGAAACAGGGCAAATCTTAGCTGCTAAAGGCGAAAATGAAAAATTAGCACCTGCTTCAATGACAAAAATGATGACAAGTTTCATCATCGAACAAAAGTTATTGAAAGGTGAACTCACGGAAGATGAAAAAGTTCGTATGAACGAATCTGCATGGTGCCGAGGTAGTAGCACGGAATCTTGCATGTATGTTCCGCTGAATGGCACAGCTACAGCCTTAGAAATGTTGCGTGGTATTATTATTCAGTCGGGTAACGATGCTTCTAAAGCAATGGCTGAACATATTGCAGGTAATGAAGGCACTTTCGTTCACATGATGAATGAAGAAGCTAAAAAAATTGGTATGACAAATACACAGTTTATGAACTCTACAGGTATGCCTGCTGAAGGTCATTATTCAACTGCAAAAGACATGGCAACTCTTGCAAAACATATTATTCATGACAGCTCTAAATATTACCCAATTTATTCTGAAAAAGAATTTACGTTTAATGGTATTAAGCAAGGCAACCGTAACGCATTGCTTTATACAGACCCAAGTGTAGATGGTTTAAAAACAGGTCACACCAACGAAGCGGGTTATTGCTTAACAACTTCTGCTAAGCGTGGTCCTATGCGCTTAATTTCTGTGATTTTTGGTGCGCCAAGCATGAATGAGCGTGCATCTCAAACACGTGAATTATTGGCTTGGGGTTATGCAAACTTTGAAACTGTAAAAGTTCAGTCTGCAAATCAAGTTTTGGCTAAATCTAAAATTTGGTACGGTAAAGAAAATGACGTTCAAATTGGTTTAGCTGAAAACTTTAACGTAACTATGCCTAAAGGCAAAGCAAACGAAATTAAAACTCAACTTGTAGTACAACCAAAATTGACTGCGCCACTTCAAAAAGGTCAAGTTGTAGGTAAATATGTTGCGAGTTTAGACGGTAAAGTTATTGCAGAAAAACCGCTTGTTGCTTTACAAGCTGTTGAAGAAGCAGGTTTCTTCTCTCGTATGATTGATCATATCAAGCAATTCTTCGCTAACTTATTCTAAGGATTTATCTTTTCAGATAATGTCATCTTAGACTTAAGATAAAGCATCTATATTTCGATATAGGTGCTTTTTTATTTATACTTCCCTTTATTCTAAAAAATGTGATTAATCTTATGAGCCAAAACATTCGCCCTTATTTAGATACTGCCCCACAAATTGATGATTCTTGTTATATCGACCCAATGTCTGTTGTGGTAGGTGATGTTGTTTTGGCTGAAAATGTTTCTGTTTGGCCTTTTGCTGTGATTCGTGGCGATGTGAATCATATTCATATTGGTAAAAATTCGAATGTTCAAGACCACTCTATGCTTCATGTAAGCCATAAAAAAGCCGATAAGCCTGAAGGCTCACCTCTGGTTATTGGTGAAGATGTAACTATTGGTCATCATGTAAAATTGCATGGCTGTACTATTGGTAACCGTGTTCTTGTGGGTATTGGTACTATTATTTTAGATGATGTTGTTGTTGAAGATGATGTGATGATTGGCGCAGATTCTCTTGTTCCACCCAATAAGCGTTTGGAAAGTGGTTATTTATATGTGGGTAGTCCTGTTAAGCAAGTTCGTAAATTGACTGAAAAAGAACTCGCATTTTTGCCTTATTCTGCTCAGAACTATGTGAAAGTTTCAGGGAATTATAAATACAAGTAGCATTAAAAATAAATTTACACCCTATAAATCTCTCAAAATACCAACGACATAAAAGAGCTTCTTTATGATTTTAAATATGCATAATTTTGACCATTTAATAAACAAAGAAATTTTAAAAATGATTAAAGGTAAGATAACAGGTATCATTTTTTTATTAGGATGTGAAGTTATACTAATTTATGCTTTATTCAATTCTGATAAGAATACTACTTTACTTTTAAACACAAAGATTTCTTTACATTATATTTTTCCAGTTATAATTTGTCTTTTGGGTTTGATTTATTTAATTAAAAGATTTTTTAAATATTATCGAAAAACCGCTTTTCGCTTTCACCTAACCGATTCAGCTATTGTGTTAAGTATACTTTCATTTAAGAATATCACCCTAACTGAATACACTATAGATAATAATATAGTCAACATCACTTATATGAATGGTTTTAAGAAAGATTCTTATAAATGTATTAAAGTTAAAAGTAAAAACAAAACTTATTTAATACCAATTATTGATGAAAAACAAAATGAAGCATTAAAAATTTTACAGATATAATTTTTAATAATATCCAATATTATTTATTCTATCAAATCAATGTACAATAAAACATCTATATTCCTTTAAAAACCACATACAAAAACATTCGATTATTTTATAGTTTTAAAACCACTTTTTCTAAAACAACAAGGTTCACGCTTTGAAAAAAATATTACTTTTACTCGCGAATGGCTTTGAATCTTATGAGGCTAGTGTATTTACAGATGTATTTGGTTGGAACTCATTTGAAGGCGATGGCTCAGTACAACTAGATTCCGTAGGACTACATCCTATTCTTGAGTGTACTTGGGGCTACAAATGCATTCCACATTTCACATTAGATCAAATAAAGTTAGAAGATTACGATGCTTTAGCTATTCCTGGTGGATTTGAAGAAACAGGCTTTTATATAGATGCATTCGATGAACGCTTTTTAGATGTGATTCGATACTTTAATAAAGAAAATAAATTAATTTCTTCTATTTGTGTTGCGGCTTTAAGCATTGCCAAAAGCGGTGTTCTCAATGGTCGCAATGTAACAACATATAACTTTGAAGGAAGTGTTAGACGAAAACAATTACAAGATTTTGGAGCAACTCTAAGTGAAGAAAGAATTGTTCAAGACAGTAATATCATTACATCTTCTTCGCCTGAAACAGCGCTAGACGTAGCATTTATGATGCTAGAACAACTCACCTCGAAAGAAAATATGTTAAATATAAAAAAAAGAATGGGTTTTAAAATAGTTTAGATTTTCTCTGCTGTTTCCAAACCATTTATATATGCACCATGCACTGTACCTGCATATTCCAAACTACAGTGCTCTCCCGTAAAAAAGATTTTCTCATTAACAGCTTCATTTAATGTGTTAACCAAACCCTCATTATGTCCAATAGCAGGAAAACTAAATGAACCATAACTAAGCTCATCAGCACCCCAACGAGTAATCAATATTCGTTTCGGTTGATCTGGTAAATTATTTAAGCTTGTATTTAAATTTCTACAAATAAAATTCCAAACTTCCACATCTGTTGCTTCATCAATAAATGTAGATTGATTGCCACCAAATAACATTAAATAAACAGGCTTATTATAAATTTTGGATAAATCTAGAACATTAAACCAACCACCCTTCACCCAATAAAAAAAGCTATTCGAATTGGAATCAACTTGTAAATTAAGAGATTCTTCCAATTCAAAAAATACTTTATTAAATGAACCAAAACCCATTTTAGAAATAGCATTTTGATGTTGCTTTGGTAGCTCAGGAACAAATGTAATTGATTTTTTTTCAAAACACCTAACGGTACACTCACCACAACTTTAGATGCCAAATATTCTGTATTATTCGCATCAATAATTTTTACAGCGTTATTTTCTAAACGTATTTGGGTAACTTTTACATTGTTTTTAATGACAAGGTTTTTAGATAATTCACTTAAAATTTGCGTATAGCCTTTCGGGAAAATGACTTCATCACCATCAAAGTAACCCTCATATCTCTGAAAATGCGTTGAAAGTTGATTCAACTCTGTCGCAAAAGGATCATTCGCGAATCTTTCAAAATACGAATACAGTAATTTTTTAAATTGATTCGGAGAAAAACTAAGGCTATTTATTTCTAAATTATCTAATATTTCTGTCAAAGCATTTAGCGCAGAATCATGTTCTGATTTTAAAAGTAATTGCTCAATACGTTCCACATATTGCACAAACTCTTGTTTTTCTGCCGCAGTAAATGCTTGACCATTTTCATGAAAAAAATCTGAATCTATATAATTAAATATAGCTGTTTCAATTTTATTATTTTGCACTATTTCCCAAAGTGGGTTGTTCTCAATACCGTGAATCCACGATGCGCCTAAATCGAAAATTTCATCTTCATTTTTTTATAGAATATAAGCGACCACCTATTCGATCCCTTGCCTCTAAAACAAGAACATTTTTTCCAGATTTTTTTAGTTTATCTGCACATGTAAGCCCAGCAATACCAGAGCCAATCACAATAACGGGGGAGTGAATTTTGTTTTGTTTTCAACATCATTATTATTGAGCTATTTCTAGGAATTACAGTATAAGTAAACCTTTTAAGTCATTTGTCATTTTTTCGTTCACCTTTAAAACAAAGTTTGTAAACCGATTTAACAGTCAAACTCAATTAGAAATAAACAACCTTTTTTAAATTTAAAATGAATATCTTCAATAAGTTAAATATTCATCGTATATCTTTATCAAATAAAAAAGGCACACTTAATTCAGTGTGCCTTTAATAATATTAGTTAATCGCGACTGAATATACTTCTGTAACATTCTTAAACTGTTCAAAATCATACTTCGTATAATTTAAATTACTATATTCACGCACATACATTAACCCACCAGTTAAATCAGTTAATACAGTCCATACTGTATATTCACGTGCAACAATGGCTTGTCCATGTAACGTTGTATTCACTATATTAATGTTCTTTGGTCGATCAAAATTATTCATAATATGTGATAATTCAACAATCTGTTCATGTGCATCATCAACTTGATTGTAAAAACTTGAATGATAAAAGGCCTTAATAAAGCGTCCTACAGATGTATTTGAAGATGGAATGTTATGTGTCGCAATACCACTATCGGGTTGAACCAGCGTGATTCCACCAATTTTAGCAGCAGACACATCAACATTCGTCAATTGCGTATAATTATTTAAATTCGTTAAATGCCACGGAAACTCTGGACCGTTTGTCATAACACCAATTGGATTATCATAAATTGCCAATGCACTATCTTTAATTTCAATCACAACCGATTGATTATTTTTATCATAAAAAACGAAGTGGAATGGCGAATTTAAACCTAAAACTTCAATAATTCCAGACCAAACATTGACCTGTTTTAAACCTTCCTTCAATTCTTCTACAGTTGCAAAATTCGCTACACCCCACTCGCCTAGTGCTTCGTAAGGAATTGAGTTTTCATATTCAGCAGGCTCTAATGATTTTAGACCTTTGTGATGATACATATTTAAACTAAATGACAAACCAGCTTGATTCATACCCTCTAAGCAATCATATTTTTCAGATGCACTCTGAGGCATTGTTAAAGCCATGATTGGATATTTCGCTTTATACGCTAAGCCCATAGTCTTGTTATCTTCCGATACATGTTGAAATACATGTCCTTCTGGAAAATATGTAAAACTTGAAACCAATGGGGATTCTGAAAACTCTAAAGTACGGCCATGGTATACATTGCCTTTTTTATCTGTAACTTTTAATGATGTACATGCAAATGTTAAGTTTGGCGTATTTGCGTCAGACATTTCTGTAATCTCCACTTCTAATAATTAATCATGAATTTCCTCTACTTCCTTAAATTATATGAATTCTTAGATAAAGTGATCTTTTTCATCTAATTTTTTTATTTATTTTTATTAACATCACAAATATTCACCTACATTTCTTTGCAAAAACAAAAAAATGACCCAAATATTACCCACTTCGATGTAATTATCTACATTTACCTAATATGTCATCATCTTATTTAAATCTACAATTCCATACACAATACAAAGATAATATGACGGAAAACAACAATCATCATAGCCACGTAACTCAAAATTTTATACAATAGCAATCTCCTTATCCCATGGTGCTTTTCTATGACCGCTTGGACTGCTCACGTTACTGTAGCAACCGTTATTGAAAAAAACGGGAAATTCCTATTTGTTGAAGAACACACAGAAGGTGTGACTCATACTGTGTTTAATCAACCAGCAGGTCATGTAGAGTGTGGCGAGTCCCTCATTGAAGCAGCAATCCGTGAAACCATGGAAGAAACTGGGCATGATGTAAAAATTGAATCATTGCTTGGTATTTATACTTACACGCCTCCAATGTTTCCTGACCGTACATATTATCGTTTTTGCTTTTTAGCAAAAGACATACAACACCATGTAGATGCTCAACTTGATGCAGATATTATTGGCGCTGTATGGATGACATTGGATGAGCTGAAAGAATCTGCACGTGCTCGTAGTCCATTAGTGATTAAAGTCGTGGAAGATGCTTTAACAGGTCAAAAATATCCTTTATCGCTCATTTATGAGCATCAAAACTCTCCCTTATTTACAAATATGGATGCCTAATCCTATGCAACAACGTGTCATCGTCGGTATGTCTGGTGGTGTAGATTCTTCTGTTTCTGCTGCACTACTTCTTCAACAAGGTTACCAAGTTGAAGGTCTTTTCATGAAAAACTGGGAGGAAGATGACGGCACGGAATACTGCACGGCAATGGAAGATCTAGCCGATGCTCAAGCCGTTTGCGACAAAATTGGGATCAAACTACATACAGCAAACTTTGCTATGGAGTATTGGGATCGAGTATTTGAGCACTTCTTAGCTGAATATGCAGCTGGTCGTACACCAAACCCAGACATTTTATGCAATAAAGAAATTAAATTTCGTGCATTCTTAGATCATGCCGTAAATTTAGGCGCAGACTTTATTGCAACGGGTCATTACTGCCGTCGTGGTGAAACTTTAAAAAATTCACGTGGTGAAGAATATGCACCTCTACTACGTGGTTTTGACCAAAATAAAGATCAGACTTATTTCTTACATGCTGTGCATGGTCGTGAAATTAATAAAACTTTATTCCCCGTTGGTGAAATTGAAAAACCTGAAGTTCGTCGTATTGCAGAAGAACTCGGACTTGCAACAGCGAAGAAAAAAGATTCTACGGGTATTTGTTTTATTGGTGAACGTCGCTTTAATGACTTCTTAAAACAATATTTACCAGCTCAAGCAGGAAAAATTGTACTAGATGATGGTAAAGAGGTTGGTGAACATCACGGCTTAATGTACTATACGCTCGGTCAGCGTGGTGGTATTGGCTTAGGTGGCTTAAAAGGTGCTGCTGAAGGCGCATGGTTTGTTTTATACAAAGACATCGAAAATAACCGCCTAGTGATTGGTCAAGGTCATGAACATCCTCTTATGCAAAGCACTATGCTTTGGAGCGAAGCGATTGACTGGGTTGCAGGTGAACAAGAAATTCCTGAATCGGGTTTCCGCTGTACTGCTAAAACGCGTTATCGCCAACCCGACCAAGGCTGTGTTCTATTCAAAGATTCAACCATGCCAAATGGTGTTCGTGTCGAATTTGATGAACAACAGCGTGCTGTAACCCCAGGACAAAGTGTAGTGTTCTACGCAGATGAAGTTTGTTTAGGTGGCGGTGTAATTCACCATACCAATGCCCCAAAACCTGATTTTATTTAAAGGAATATTGAGCATGACGGAGTTACCGTTTCAATCGCTTCAAACTCTGAATACACGTCAAAATAGAGCTTTGGCGTTAGCTGCTGTTTTTCAATCAGCACAGCTTACGCACATGACCGCACTATCAGGACGACAGAGCACAGGCGAAAACGGTAACTTTTATCTAGAACAATTAATTAAAGCCAGTTTAAATATTCGACCACAAGCCAAACCGTGTTCCCAAACTTTAGATTACTTTAATCAACTTGCCGATATTTCATTAGGATTGAAGACATTAGAGAATAGTATTACTCAACCCTTCAATCCTTCGCCTAAATCTAGACTTCCAAAATTTTCACAAACCAAACTACCCATGTCCTATGCTATGTCTCTTCTACATTTAGAAAAGAAGGTGTATAGCAATCCAAAATTTGTAGAAATTATTGAACAATCACAACAAAAAATATTAAAACAACTTTCTTTTTTCGATAACAACTATCTCCATCCTAGTATCATCGCAAACCTAGCCCAAACCTATGTAGATACAGCAGGACAAATTAATCCTCGTATTATGGTGAAAGGCAATGCAGAAGCATTTAAAGATAGTTCTCATACCAATCGAATTCGCGCATCATTATTTACTGGCTTACAAATGGCGCATTTATGGCGTCAATCTGGTGGAAGTTCATGGAGTATGATATTCACCAAACGTAAGTTACTTAAAGATATTCAAGATCTGGCTCGTTTGCAGTTTCAGGTAATTTAACCTATGCAAATTGAGTTTTTGTTTTTTCGCTTAGTTCCAAAGTTTAAGGAATCGCTATGAACGCTTTAACCGCACTTTCTCCATTAGATGGACGCTATGCTAGCAAATGTGATGCTTTGCGCCCTTTCCTCTCTGAGTTTGGTTTAATCCATGCTCGTGTGACTGTTGAAGTTCGCTGGTTACAAGCACTTGCAAACCGTCCTGAAATTACAGAAGTTCCTGCATTTTCAAACGAAACAAATGCTGCACTTGATGCAATTGTTGCAAACTTCTCTGAAGACAATGCAAATCGTATTAAAGAGATTGAACGCACAACAAACCATGATGTTAAAGCAGTTGAATACTTCCTTAAGGAACAAATTGCAAATATCGCAGAATTAAAAGATGCTGGTGAATTCATTCATTTTGCATGTACTTCTGAAGACATTAACAACTTGTCTCATGCTTTAATGCTTAAAAATGGTCGTGACGTTTTAGTTACCGCTATGCAGCAAATTATCGACTCAATTGTTGCTCTTTCTGTAACTCATGCAGAACAACCAATGTTGTCTCGTACACACGGTCAAACTGCTAGCCCAACAACATTAGGTAAAGAAATGGCGAACGTGGCTTACCGCCTTGCACGTCAAATCAAACAATTCAAACAAGTTGAATTATTGGGTAAAATTAACGGTGCTGTAGGTAACTATAACGCTCACTACTCTGCTTACCCAGAAATTAACTGGCCTGCACACTCACAAGCTTTTGTTGAATCTTTAGGTTTAGCATTTAACCCGTACACAACGCAAATTGAACCACATGACTACATGGCGGAACTTTTTGATGCGCTACGTCGTTTCAATACAATCTTAATCGACTTTAACCGTGACGTTTGGGGTTATATTTCACTTGGTTTCTTCAAACAACGTTTGAAAGAAGGTGAAGTTGGTTCTTCAACTATGCCACATAAAGTAAACCCTATCGATTTTGAAAACTCTGAAGGTAACTTAGGTATTGCAAATGCTGTACTTGGTCACTTAGGCGAAAAACTTCCTGTATCTCGCTGGCAGCGTGACTTAACTGACTCAACTGTTCTTCGTAACATGGGTGTTGGTTTTGCACAAAGCTTAATTGCTTTTGAAGCTTGCTCTAAAGGTATTGGTAAACTTGAATTGAATGCTGACCGTATTCTTGAAGACTTAGACAATGCTCAAGAAGTATTGGCTGAGCCTATTCAAACTGTTATGCGTCGTTATGCAGTTGAAAAACCATACGAAAAATTAAAAGCTCTTACTCGTGGTCAAGCAATGACTCGCGATATGATGGTTGATTTTGTAAATGGTAATGAACTTTCGGCTGTTCCTGCTGAAGATCGTGCGCGTTTAGCTGAAATGACGCCTGCTACTTACACAGGTAATGCAGCAGAACAAGCAAAACAAGTTGCTGACCTAATCTCTAAAATCTAATTTTAGATAAATAAAAAAGCGAAGCTCAGGCTTCGCTTTTTTATTTGATCCCTCTCCGTTTAGGAAATGAATAACAGGTAATCCAATAGGATAGTTCTAAAGTTCTCTCTCCCTTTGGGAAAGAGCTAGAGAGGGAAAATTTATGAGAATATTTATGCCACGGGACAATACTTCGCCCAATCATCCTTCATTCGCTGTAATTCACAACCTGTAAGAACATCACTATAGTAAATATAATAAATTGCATCAGGATACTGAATTTCATGACGGAACATCATGCCACGCAGTGACACAGACAATTCTTCAGGAAAATCATCCAAATTTAATTCTTCAAAATCATAATTAAAATAACAATTTTGCGTTGCTAAAAATGCTTCTGTCATTGACATATCAGCGCCCTAAAATAAGCATCATGTTAGTGAGATCTACTCCAAATGCCAAGCATTTTAAGGATGATTGACCCAATCGATCAAAATTAAGTCATTTAAATGTGAATTGAGTTTGCGATCATAAAATTTAAAGCACACCCTCATCCCTACCTTCTGTTTAGATACATCATCCATAACTCTTAAATGGCGTGATGTCTGTTGACCATCAAATATAATCTTTACTCGCTCAAAAGATTTTCGATTATTCTTATTTCCAGCTGTTTGATAGGTTTGATACGCCTCGACAATACCACAGTGTTGTGACACGACATCTTTTTGAAGTTGGCTTAAATAAAATGCAAGTCCAAGTATAAATACAGGTGGTATCAGGATGATAAGATAAATAACCAGAGGATGAGCTATCTGACTTTTATATACATTGATATAAATCATGACACAAAAAGGCCATACAAAAAGACTAATAGCGCCAATGATCCATAAGAGTGTCATATTATTGTCTCTTTTTCTAATCGATTCACTCTGTGGTCCATTTTAGCAATTTTGATTCAGACAAATGTGGATATTTAAACTTATCGATATATTCAAAGCAGACCTTTTGACCTTGTGGCATTTTATCTAAGTGCTGATCAAACAATAAATGTCGACTGTATTTAGCATTTTCAAAGCGAATACTGACACGCTCAAACTCACCACCACGAGTTTTATGTACCTGATATAATTGCACCACACCACATTCTTTTGATGGTATGACTGGTGGATTATTGGGCTTGAGAAAGCCATATAATAGAAAAATACAGACACTTGGTAGAAAACTCAGTCCAAATAGAATCTTCTTAGCATCATTTTTTATACTTTTGGATTCAATGTAAAACATACATAACATCGGAATAAATACGATGCTAAAAAATCCAACCAATAAAACAAACGTGAGCATAGGTGCCCAAACTCAAACTAATTACTTCATTTATAACATAATTATACGATCTCAAAATAAAAAAGCTCGCCAAAGCGAGCTTATATATGCGAAATATTTAAAGTTTAGGATCGCGCATTTGAACCAAATTTGAACTCGCTTTAGTCAAACTTTCCATTACTTTATTCATCACTGTAGGTACCAGAGAATCTGCAATTTGAGCTGCTTGTAGACCTAGTTTTTCACCAAAAGTTGGTTTTTTACGTGTTTCAATCACATAAATATCATGCTTCGGTAAAAGACTTAAAATGTATTCATCCGATGTTTTTAAGCTATCTACCAAGTTTAAATCTAAGGCATCTTGACCGTACCAATGCTCACCTGTTGCAACTTTCTCAACATTCAATTGTGGGCGGTACTTTTCAACAAAATGCTTAAACAAGTTATGCGTTTGCTGTAACTCTTCTTCAAATTTAGCTTTACCTTCATCGGTATTTTCACCAAACATAGTCACTGTACGTTTAAATTGACCTGCTGTGTAAAGCTCGAAATCGACCTTGTTTTCTTTTAACAAACGGTTGAAGTTTGGTACTTGAGCAACCACACCAATTGAACCAACTACTGCAAATGGTGCAGATACAATTTCAGATGCAATACATGCCATCATATAACCACCGCTTGCAGCAACTTTGTCGACACAAATGGTTAAATTAAAACCCGCATCGCGTAAGCGCACCAGTTGTGCAGCAGCAAGTCCATAACCATGCACCATACCACCGGGACTTTCTAAGCGTAAAACCACACGATCTCGCCCTGCTTTAGCTGTTGCTAAAACTAAGGTTATTTCTTCACGTAATTGTTCTACAGCAGATGCTGCTGTATCACCTTTAAAGTCGAGCACATAAATTTTTTCATTGGTTTTTTTACGTACGCGTGCTTCTTTAACAAGTTGTTGTGTAAGCTGTAAAAATTCAAATTTAGAAGCTGTTGTTTGAGCTATTTTTTTGCGTTGTTCATTTACTCGAGCATTTAAATGATGCACTCGAATTTCAGCAGGAAATTTAGTTGCGTGAAATAACATATAATAAAGCTCATCTAATACATATTTATACTTTATAAGATGTGGGCTTTGTAACAAAAAATCAATGCCTATTTGTAAATAATTCTCATTGAATTATTCAACAAAAAAAGAGCCAATTTGGCTCTTTTAGTTTGTCGCTTTGTGAATAGAAATAATATTAGCCAAATCGACCAGTAATATAAGCTTCTGTAAGCTGATGATCAGGCTGTGTAAATACTTTTTCAGTGGCATTAACTTCAATTAAATCGCCCAAATGGAAATATGCAGTACGATCAGATACACGTGCAGCTTGTTGCATGGAGTGTGTCACAATTGCAATGGTGTATTGTTGAGATAATTCGGTAATTAACTCTTCAACTTTAGCAGTTGCAATAGGATCGAGTGCAGAACATGGTTCATCCATTAAAATCACTTCAGGAGAAACAGCAATAGTACGTGCAATACATAAGCGTTGCTGTTGACCACCCGATAAACCTGTACCTGGTTGGTTCAAACGATCTTTCACTTCATCCCACAATCCAGCTTTGCGTAAGCTATTCTCTACAATTTCTTCTAAGTCGTATTTATCACGTGCTAAACCATGTAATTTTGGTCCATAAGCAACGTTATCAAAAATAGACTTTGGAAATGGATTTGGCTTTTGGAACACCATACCTACTTGTGCGCGAAGCAATACAACATCTAGGTTTGGATCATAAATATCTTGATTATCGAGCAAGACCTTACCTGTCACACGACATGAATCAATCGTGTCATTCATACGGTTTAAAGTACGTAGGAATGTAGACTTACCACAACCCGATGGTCCAATAAATGCAATCACTTCATTTTCATAAATATTAAGGTCAATACCTTTAATTGCTTCAGATTCACCATAATAAACATGCACATCTGAAGTACTCAGTTTTACATTGGCAGACTTCGGTTCTTTTTTTGCCGAAGATTGCACATCAAACTGAGAAACGAAAGAAGTTGATGATTTTTTATCTAAATTTTCAGATGTAAATTGTGTATGTTCTGAGTTCACCGATTTATCCTGTTCTAAGGAATTTGTTTTTGTTGCAGTTACTGTATTCATAATCATGCCCTGAATTACCAACGAACTTCAAATTTTTTACGTAACCAAATAGCAAGACTGTTTAAACCAATCATTAATGCTAAAAGTACAATAATTGCTGCTGCTGTTCGTCCTTCAAAGAAGTTACGAAGCTCATTACCTTGCCATAAGAAAATTTGCACAGGTAATGCTGTAGATTGATCTAAAGGTGTTGCTGGTACACTTGCAACGAAAGCACTCATACCAATCAATAACAATGGCGCAGTTTCACCAAGTGCTTGTGCAACACCAATAATTGCACCTGTTAAAATACCCGGTAATGCCAATGGCAATACATGATGAAATACTGTTTGTAAATTAGATGCACCTAAGCCCAATGCTGCTTGACGAATAGATGGTGGTACTGCCTTTAATGAAGCACGTGTTGTAATAATGACAGTGGGTAACGTCATTAAACTTAAAACCAAACCACCTACCAATGGCGCAGATAACGGCATGTGCATCCATCCAATAAAGATTGCCGCGCCAAGTAAGCCAAATACAATAGATGGAACTGCTGCAAGGTTATTAATATTTACCTCAATAACATCGGTAATCCAGTTCTTTGGCGCAAATTCTTCTAAGTAAATTGCAGATGCCACACCAATTGGAATAGAAATCAATATCACGATAAACATCATGAATAATGACCCCATAAATGCACCTGCTAAACCTGATGTTGCAGGTGAACTACGTGAATCTGGGCTAAAGAAAATATTGGTGTTAAATGTATTCTCAATAATTCCTTTCGCTTTTAATTCATCTGCTAATTGACGTACTTCTGGGCTTAATTGTTGCTGTTCATCGGGTAAAGAGCGATCAATATTACCAGCCAGCCACACATCAATATTTGCGTCTGCCAATACCTTAACTTCTTTAACTTGCCCAACTAAGCTTGGGTTTTCAAGCACCATATCGCGAAGTTTATAAGCTTCTGAACTTGTATATAACGAAGCAACCTCATCACGCTTAGACTCTAATTGAGGATCTTCAGAAACAATACCATTCACCAATAGTAGATCCCAATCAGCCATCCCCATTTGAGTTTGCCACTCTATTAAACGCTCTTCATACTTCGCAGGCGTTTCATTTGGAGTTGGTTTTGGCTTAGGACCTGCAGTAATAACAGTTGGATCGAAATAAATAGGAACAGTTAAACTACTTTGCCAAAATGATGGTAAACCTTTCGCAAGAATGCTGCCGAACAACAGTGCGACAAAAAACAAACCTGTAATAACAGCAGAAAAACCTAAAATACGAAATGTCTTTTCTTTACGATGGCGCTTAGATAAAGAACTAGCAATCGTTTTCTTTCTTTTTTCTCTGAGTTCAGCTGCAACTTGAGGATCGGCTGGACTTAATGTATTTGTATTCGTATTGCTCATTAGTCGTATTGCTCGCGGTATTTACGCACGATGTAAAGTGCAACAATGTTTAAACCTAAGGTAATCACAAATAATGTTAAACCCAATGCAAAGGCAACCAATGCTTGTGGGCTTGCAAAATCTGTATCTCCCGTCAATTGATTCACAATCGTAATCGTTACTGTAGAAACAGCTTCTAGCGGATTAATATGTAGTAATGGACTGTTCCCCGCTGCTAACACCACAATCATGGTTTCACCAATTGCGCGTGAAGCTGCAAGTAAAAATGCGCCAATAATGCCTGGTAAAGCTGCTGGTATAACCACCTGACGAATGGTTTCAGATTTAGTTGCACCCAAACCTAATGAACCATCACGAAGCGCTCTTGGCACTTGCGTAATAATGTCGTCCGAAAGAGATGATACGAAAGGAATAATCATAATCCCCATCACAAAACCTGCAGTTAATGCACTAGTCGCATTAATATCTAAGCCGATATATGCCCCTGCTTGCTTTGCAAAAGGACCAATCACCATTAAGGCAAATACACCATAAACAATTGTTGGAATACCAGCTAAAACTTCAATTGCAGGTTTAGCCCAAGAACGAAAACTTGAAGATGCATATTCCGCCAAATAAATTGCAATCATTAACCCCACTGGGACTGCAACTAAAAGCGCAATACCACTAACCATAAGCGTACCCCACAGCAATGGAATCAATCCATAACTACCTTCAGCACTACCAGATGTACTAAATCCTGGGTTCCATTCCGTACCAAAGAAAAAATCAAATGGATTTACAAAATGGAAAAATCTCAAAGCTTCACTAAACATTGACATTACAATGCCAACTGTCGTTAAAATTGCAACGCCTGAACAAAGTGCCAAGCTAATATTCATTATTTTTTCGACTTGGTTTCGTGCACGGAATTGTTCAGAAATTCTCTTTTTTGCTAACACTAAACCAATTAATGCAGCACAAATTACAAGTGCCACTTTTGCAAATGTTGCTATGCTTTGAAATTTTGCTAATTGCTCTGCTGCTGCAACTTCATATACTGTAGGCGTATCACTCACCCCAAAACCTGAAGCAATAGCTTGTACTCGATCGACCAATACACCTGTTGTTGCAGGGTCTAAGTTCACAGCAATATTTGCAGGCACATTGTTTAATACAACATGCGTTAAAATACTTGGCTCAACAATATTCCAAACCAATAAAATTAAGAATGCAGGAATACCACACCACAAAGCGACCAATGCACCATAATAGCCCGGACGCGAATGTAGTTTCGCAGAGTTATTTCCCTTACCTGCTAGTGTGCGGCTTTTGGCTAATCCAATTTGATAAGCGATAGCAATTATTGCCAACAGCACACCAATAAGTAGCAGATTCATGTATTTTCCACCAATTTCCAATTATTTTTTGAATATTGTGATGCTAAAAAAGCTGATGATTAGAAACCTAATCATCAGCTGATAACTTACTTAACTGCTTTACCTGCTTTGAAGTTCGCAAGAACTTGTGCACGCTCTTTGTCTGACATTGAAATTAAGCCAGCTTTATCTAATTTAGAGCCTTTACCAGAAACTTTCTTACTTAAGAAGTATTCAGTAAATTGAGGTAAACCTTTAATTGATTTAAGGTGCTCACCTTTCACGTAAAAGAATAAAGGACGTGAAACTGGGTAAGAACCATTTAAAACAGTTTGCTCTGATGGTGCAACATTATTAACCGTTGCAACACGTAACTTGTCACGGTTTTGGTCATAGAAACCTAAACCAAACACACCTACAGCACTTGGTGATGTCTTAAGACGTGCAAGTGTTTCTGTGTAGTCACCTGAAATTTCAATTACTTTTCCATCTTTACGGAAAGTTGAACATGCTTTTTTCTGAGCATCTTTATCTAGAGCTTTAATTGCTTCATAAGTTTCACAGCCTGCATCAACCATTTTTTCTTGGAACACTTCACGTGTACCGTGGTTTGATGCTGGAATGACCAAAGTAATTGGTTGATTTGGAAGTGATTTGTCAATTTGATTCCAACGTGTATAAGGGTTTGGAACCATTTTACCGTTAGATGGTAATTCTGCAGCTAAAGCAGCAAATACATGTTGCGGACGAAGTTTGTATGCTGCTTTATTTGAGTTTGATGCAAATACAATACCGTCATAACCAATTTTAATTTCTAATACTTGATTAACGCCTGCTTTTTTACATGCAGCTAATTCTGTATCTTTAATTTTACGAGATGCGTTTGCAATATCAATTGTGTTGTCACCAACACCATTACAAAATTGTTTTAAACCACCAGAAGTACCACCAGAACCAACAACAGGTGCTTTAAACTGTGGGAATGTATTACCAAATTCTTCAGCCACAATACTTGCATATGGAAGTACTGTTGAAGAACCAGCGATTTGAATTGTGTCACGAGCTGCATTTGCCGTTGTTGCTACAGCTGCCCCTGAAACTGCTAATGCAAGTGCAATATGTGTATAGCGCATTTAAATCTCTCTTTTATGCAAATTTGGAGTACGCCACTTTTATTTAGTTTTGTACTTGTTCTGTGTTATTGCATTTTGAGTAGATAATATGACAAATAAGTTACAACTATATTACGGTTTAATGATAATTAAACTCCCCTCAAACCCACAAAAATGAGTTTTTTTTAATCTAATTAATTTATTCTGTAATATTTCACATAAGTTATAAAGTTTATAATTAAAAAACTTGATGAGCTAAATAGTTCAAACTCATCTGAGTTCAATACTTCATTATTTTATAGGTTGATTTAACCAGTCCACTTTTACAGGTTTCGTTTTTTGATTTAAATGATTCGTCACAATCACACCATCTTTCACGACCAATTCAATATTCTGTAATGCTGAAATATCTGCAATTGGGTTACCATCAATCATAATTAAATCGGCAATTTGACCTTTTTCAAGTGTCCCTAATTTTTTTTGACCAAGTGCTTTTGCAGCTTCACTTGTTGCAGATAAAAGTATTGTCTTGTTGTCAATTCCTGCACCCTTCATTACATGCGTGACCAACGGCACTACTTGTTGTGGTGGAATACCCGGAATATCAGATGTAAACAATGGCACAGCACCCGCTTTTAACATCACATTAACGTTATATTCTAAAATTTTGTAATCATTTTTATCTTTTTCAGATGCATAACCAAGCTTAATATAACGCTCCAAGAAACCAAGGGTAACCGCAATAGGTGTCTGTTGTTCACCTAGTCTTTTCAACAAAGTACCATCCACATCTTTCGTCACGGTAGGTGGATGAATAAACCCATCAACACCTGCATCAAGCATGGTATTTACGTCTTTTGCATTTGCATTTGCATTATGAGCAAAAACTTTTAAGTCATTTTTATGTGCTTCATCAACAATTGTTTTAATCACACCCCTATTAATTGCTGTTTGATTCGTTACACCATCAAAAACAACAACATCAGCTTTATTCTTTACAAGCTCTTGTACAGATGCTCGAGCCTGCTTTGGTGTATCCATAGATAAACGCACATGATTATTACACCATTTCAATTCTTTATTTTTAAGATCGCCACAAGCATAGTAATCACCCGCATTTAAAAGAACTGGTCCTGCTGCAATAATACGAGGACCAATAATTTCACCTTTTTGAATTTTATCTCGTACTTGAAAAATATAGGGTTGGAAATCGATTGGAGAAAATGTCGAAGTAAATCCATTGTCTAAATGTCCACGAAGTCGCTTTGTCAAATCTCCCTTAATGAAGGCTTGAACACTTGCTTCACTTCTAGCAGGCATTTGCGGTGGCATATCATAAAAATCCCAAAACAAATGTAAATGCGCATTAATTAGACCAGGCATAACTATTTTGCCTTTCGCATCTATAATTTGTTTTGCTTTTTCTGATGTTTTTTCTGTTTGTATTGCTTTAATTTTGCCATCTTCAATAATGACATTTGCATTTTTGATTAAGTCTGAACCTGTACCATCAAACACATTTGCATTTTTAATAATAATGTCTGCCGCATATACTTGAGGACATACCAATGTGCTTAATAACAAGGTTTTAAACACCATTTTTTAATTTTCATTTTTACTCCAAAACACTTTTACTCAGTTTTTATAATCAATTTTTAGTTGCATTTATTTTGCTTATAAATAATACACCAATATTAAAAAACATCATTATTTATCACAAAATTTATCAATAATTTTAAATTTATCACAAAAAAAAGGAGCTCGTTTGAGCTCCTTTTTTACACATCCAATTGATTAGTCAATTGCAGGTGTATACGTACCATCAGCAATTGCATCTTTAATACGATCAGCTTCTGCTAACACAAGTGCAAGTAAGTTCTTCACGTTGTCTAAAGTTGCAACTGGGCTTAAAGTTGTCATTTTCAATGATTGAACTTGACCTACTTTAGTTACACCAATATTCGCTTCACCACGTGCAAACAGTTCATCTGCAACGTTTTGGTTGAGTGTATCAAGTAATTCTGTTGGATAACCTTCAGGAATTGCACGGAACAATACAGATGCGAATTGTGGATCAACCAACATTTCTAGACCTTCAGTTGCATCGATATACGCTGCAACATCACGTGTTAAACCAACACCGTGATCGATCATAGAACCGTAAAGCTCTTCACCCAATGCTTCAACCGTCATCCACAATTTCAACGCATCAAAACGACGTGTTGTTTGTAAAGACTTAGAAACAAGGTTTGGAACGCCATGCTCTTCATCATAAGCAGAGTTTAAGTACTCAGCTTCATAATGCATGAAACGATAGTTCGCTTCATCTTTGAGTAAGAATGCGCCACATGAAATCGTTTGGAAATAATGCTTATGGAAATCAAGCGTGATCGAATCAGACAGTTCAATACCATCCAACATATCACGGAAATCATTCGATAGAATTAAAGCACCACCCCATGCTGCGTCGATGTGCATCCACGCGCCATATTTATTGGTGATTTCACGCACTTTTTTCAGTGGATCAATTGCTCCTGCATCCGTTGTTCCCGCAGTTGCAACGACACATGCCACGATCTTGCCTTCAGCTTGAAGGTGAGCCATGGTTTTCTCAAGTGCATCCATGTCCATACGAGCATTTTCGTCAACAGGAACAGTCACAACCGATTGGAAGCCCATACCCATCATCGCCATGTTCTTTTGCACAGAAAAATGTGCATTTTCAGAACAAATGACTTTCACGTTACGCATCGCATCCGCTGGTACGCCATCACGCTGAACAGACCACGGATTGCCGTTTTCGTCTTTCCAGTTTTTCGCGATACATGCATCACGCGCAAGCAAAACGCCCATCAAGTTAGACTGTGTACCGCCAGAGGTGAATACACCTGCTTGACCTGCACCGTAGCCTACTTTTTGGCGAAGCCAATCAATGAGCTGAACTTCCATTAATGAACCTGCTGGGCTTTGATCCCATGAGTCCATAGATTGGTTGGTTGCGTTAATTAAAACTTCTGCGATTTGGCTTGTGACCATAGTCGGACAGTGCAAATGCGCTAAAGAATGCGGATGATGTACTTTTAAACTTTTATTTAAGAAAAGCTCAACCATACGATCAAGAGACTTCTGTACACCTAAACCTTCTTTAGAAGGATTGAATGCGATTGCAGAGCGAAGCTCTTTAATACTACCGCCTGTATACATTTTGTCATTTTGCAACCATGCAGATACAGCTTTTACAGCTGAATCCATTGCAGACTGATAGTCAGCAATGGATTGTGCATCATTGCAGAATAACGCTTTACGATGTTCTGCAAAATCAACCATGATTACGTGCCTCGAGTTGCAACAAGTGCTTCAGCAAGAGCTTTTTTGAAGCGTACGATAACTTCTTCACATTCAGCTTGTGTAATGATCAATGGGCAAAGTAAACGAATCACTGTACCGTTACGACCACCTTTCTCTAACAATAATTTGTTATCGAAACATGCAGCTTGAATCGCAGCAGCTAATTGACCATCACCAGGTAAAGAACCCATGTGATCTGCCGCTTGACGCTCATCAACAATTTCAACACCAAGCATCAAACCACGACCACGCACGTTACCGATACATGGGAATTCTACCGCTAATTTTTTAATTTCAGCTTGTAAGAAATCACCACGCTCTTGCGCGTTTTGAGCTAGGTTTTGCTCTTTAATAGTGTTGATGGTTGCAAGACCTGTACCCATAGCAAGTTGGTTACCACGGAATGTACCCGTATGACCCGCTGGCTGCCATGCGTCAAATTTACGCTTAATACCTAATACAGCAAGCGGTAAACTACCACCTACAGCTTTAGACATTACAATTACGTCTGGTTCAATACCCGCATGCTCAAAGGCAAACATTTTACCTGAACGTGCAAAGCCCGCTTGAACTTCATCAAGAATCAACACAATGTTGTGCTTTTCTGTTACTTCACGGATTTTCTTCAACCATTTTACAGGTGCAGTTACTACCCCACCTTCACCTTGAATTGCTTCAAGAATAACGGCAGCAGGTTTAGTTACACCACTTTCTACATCTTCAATAAAGTTTTCGAAGAAATAAGTTAAAGCATCTACACCCGCTTCACCGCCAATACCTAATGGACAACGGTATTCATGCGGATAAGGCATAAATTGAACACCTGGCATTAAGCCATTCACAGCATTCTTCGCAGACAAGTTACCTGTCATTGCCAAAGAACCGTGAGTCATACCATGGTAACCACCTGAGAAGCTGATTACTGAACTACGACCAGTGTAAGTTTTTGCTAATTTAATTGCTGCTTCTGTACCATCTGCACCAGATGGACCACAGAACTGTAAACAATACTCAGCTTTACCACCTGGTAATTGCTCAAGTAATGCTTCAGTGAAAGCATCTTTTAAAGGCGTTGTTAAATCCAAAGTATGCAACGGTAAACCGCTTGCAAGTGTGTCTTGGATACTTTGAATGACCGCAGGGTGATTATGGCCTAATGCCAATGTCCCTGCCCCAGCTAAACAATCGAGGTACTCTGTACCTTCAACATCGGTAACCCAGCACCCTAAGGCTTTTGCTATCGCAAGTGGAAGTTTACGTGGATAGCTACGAACATTAGATTCCATTTGACTTTGGCGAGTTAAATAGTATTCGTTAGTAGACTTAGTGGCAGAATTTACTGAAGAAACGCTCATATCGAATTACCATCTCTGATATGGGTTGAAAGAAATAAGTCGGGGGACTTTCGGTCTTTTGACTCGGTGCTTTTTGATTTTCTAGTTAGTTGAAATATCATGAAATATGCATTCACTAACTAGGAGGCGGATAATACCTAATTTTTCCAAAAAATAAATACTTTTAGGAAATAAAATTACCCTAATTTTATCGGAAAGATATATTCATCTCATCGATATATTGAATTATCATCTTACGCTGTGACAAATAAAAGAAAAGCTTAATTTTTATTCTTCATGTAAATTATAAACTAATTATTGACTACCGACTCAAATAAATAACATAAACCATTGATATAGATGTAATTTTAAAATTTTAAACAACTACTTTTTAAAATACCCTTTTACACATAAACTACATTTCATACATAAATCAGGCATAAACAATTTCTATGCTAGCAAAAATAAATACAGCAACAAATGAGGAATAAATATGCACCATTTTTACCGTTCTTTTGCCCTTGCAATCACAGCAGTTATTTCCGTACCTACTTTTGCTCAAGAAAATGCTTCTTTGAATTACAATGTGATCAATATTCAAACTGAAGCTTCACGTAATATTTCCAACGATGAAATGAGTGCTGTTTTATATATTGAAAAATCAAATAAACAACCTACTCAATTGGCAGCTGAAATTAACCTCCTCATGACACAAGCTGTGAATGCAGCTAAAAAATATCCTCAAATTAAGTTTGAAACAGGCTCACAATCGACCTACCCAATTTATGACAATGATAATCGTAAAGTAAAAGAATGGCGTGGTCGTGCTGAAATTCGATTAGAAAGCAAAGATTTTAAAACTGCAAGCCAACTTATTAGTGAACTTCAACAAAATTTCCAAACTCAATCTATTCACTTTAATGTGTCAGATGCTCAGCGTAAAAAAGTTGAAAATGAACTGATGATTGAAGCCTCAAAAAACTTTCAACAACGTGCTAACTCATTGGCTCAAGCTTGGAATAAATCAAGTTATCAACTTATTAACCTTAATTTAAATACAAATCAGTATAGCAATCGAGCTATTCCTCGTATGGCAATGATGAAAGCAGCAAGTGCAGATGCTATTCCTGAACAAGAAATGGCAAGTGGTGAATCTCAAATTACTGTAAATGCAAATGGCTCAATTCAATTAAAGTAAATTATCTCAAATCTAAACCGTAAGTCCGCTATGCGGTTTTGATTTGATGTTATAAAAAGATGATTAATACAAGTGCAACAATAAAATTATTTTATTCAATTATTATAGCAACTAAAGTAGTCCATCTCGTTTTACCTCAATATAAACAATACTCATGCAAAATTTAAACCTCTATTTATTTCATATTTTTAATGTTCCAAATAATGCATCTAATTTTATGATGTCTTATGCAACTTTTATTGCTCAAGACTTAATATATATTGTATTGGGTATTTTTATTTTGGCTTGGTTCATTGGTAACTTTCAAACTAAAAAAAATATTTTAAAAGCATTTATTTTTACAGCAATCACTCTATTCATGAGTGAATTACTATCGTACGTATTAAACACACCTAGACCATTTGTTATGGATGTTGGTGAAACAATTTTATTACATGCACCTACAGGATCTTTTCCAAGTAATCACATGAGTATTTTTAGTGGGCTTGCATTTTCTTATTATTTTTCATCGCAACGTCAGTTAGGTAAGTTATTAATAGCAGTCGCTTGGTTAGTAGCTTGGGCACGTGTTTATGTCGGCGTTCACTTCCCGATAGATATGCTGGGTGCTTTTTTCTTAGCTTATATTGTGAATATTTCAGGTCTAAAGTTTTGGAATCTATATAAAGAGCAACTTATGACTTGGGTAATGATGCTTTACCGTAAAATTTTCGCATTCCTAATTAACAAAGGTTTAATTCAATAAAAAAACCGCTTAAAGCGATTTTTTTATTGTCTATTTATTGACGACTTCTATTAGATTTAATATTTAATCCAATATAATTATTTCGTCATTTCCTCTGGCTGTACGGGCGTCTCGACATCTTGAACTTCACCATAAAGAATGAGCACAAGAACAGCAGCACTAACTAAGAGAATCCCTATAGCAATTTTTTTCATAATTTACGCCTATTTAAAACTTCAAAAAACCAAACTTTATTAGGTTTTACTAAAATATTGTATTTAAATCAATCATCAACTCAATATAAATCATCATAACACACAGCATATAATCAAATAATAATAACTTGATATTTCAAACACTAAATAACCCCATAAAAAAAGGCTTAACTCTCTGTAGAATTAAGCCTTTTAATATTTATCAAAAATATATTAATAAATCGCCATATGATTTCTATGAATCATCTCTAAAGAACGAGCCTCACCAAGCACTTGATGAACTTTATCTGAAGATAAACCTTTTACAATGTCTGCCGAACGAGAACTAAAGTTCACACGACCTACAGCAACTCGCCCACCATCAGAATCGACACATTCAACCACATCACCACGTTCAAAATGTCCCTCTACAGCTTTTACACCTACAGGCAATAAACTACGATGGTTTTCTTTAATCGCTTTCACAGCACCATCATCAATCACTAAACGACCCGCTGTTTGCAAATGTGCTGCAAGCCATTGTTGATGTGCTGTCATGCGGTCATTGTCATTAATAAACAATGTCCCTAGCATTTCCCCAGCCATTAAACGTGATAAAACATGATCACTTTCACCACTTGCAATAAGCGTTGGACAACCAGATTTAGCCGCTAAACGTGCTGCACGAACTTTCGTGAGCATGCCACCACGACCAAACTTACCGCCACCACCTGCCATATCAAATAAACTTTCATCTAAAGCACGAACAGTATCAAAAAGTTTGGCATTTGGGTTTGAACGTGGGTCTGAATCAAACATACCTTGTTGGTCAGTTAAAATGATCAGCAAATCACCATGAACTTGACCTGCGACCATTGCCGCCAAAGTATCGTTATCACCAAAGCGAATTTCATCAGTTGAAACTGTGTCATTTTCATTGATCACAGGAATTACACGCCAATCAATTAGGTGTTGCAAAGCATCACACGAATTTAAATAGCGTCGACGATCCGCCAAATCATCATGGGTTAAAAGCACTTGCGCAGTTTGAATATTTAACTGTGCAAGTATGCTAGACCAAGTTTGGATTAAACCCATTTGACCAATGGCGGCACACGCCTGAAGACTGGGTAGATCTGTGGGTCGATTCTCAAGTTTCATTCGAACCATACCTTCAGCCACAGCACCTGACGTCACAAGAATAATCTCATGCCCTGCATTGTGTAGATCTGCAATTTGTTTCGCCCAATGCGAAATAGCTGCAATATCTAAACCTTGCCCATTTGCTGTGAGTAAAGATGATCCGATCTTAACAACGATTCGTTTACAACCCTTGAGCTGACGTTGCCCATCTACCACTTCTATCATCTTGTCCTCAGTTACTCTTCCATAAGAGCTTAACGTACGTAAAACACTTCTACATCGTTATCGTCATCTTCATCATCTTCATCGTCTTCACCCAAAATACCAGCAAGACGTTGTTGACGACGCATTTCGCGATACGCTTCTTTCGCAGCAAGTGTTTGCTCACGTGTTTCAGCTTCAAGCTGATCACGGAATGCTTTCATCTCTGCTGCGTATTCAGGATCTTCAACTTCGCGTTCACGTTGTTCTTCAATTTGATCCATGAGGTAATAAACCACATCTTTCGTACCTTCTGCCGTTAAGCCAGAAGTTTTGAATACAGGACCTTTCCATTGAAGTTCTTCAAGAATATGACTACACCATTCTTCACGTGTATCTTCAGATAATTGATCTACTTTGTTTAATACCAATACAATTGGTAATTTTGAAAGTGTAGGAGAGAAATTATCTAACTCTTTCAAAATTGCTTTTGCATTGTAAGCAGGATCTGAACCATCAATAGGTTGAACATCTACAATGTGTAATAAAATACGTGTACGTGCTAAATGCTTAAGGAAACGAATACCAAGACCCGCACCTTCAGATGCACCTTCGATTAATCCCGGAATATCTGCCATTACAAATGAACGATAACGGTCTGCATCTACAACACCAAGGTTTGGAACCATAGTAGTAAATGGATAATCTGCAACTTTTGGTTTTGCAGCAGAAACAGCGCGAATAAAGGTCGATTTACCTGCATTCGGCATGCCTAATAAGCCAACATCCGCCAATACTTTAAGTTCTAAGCGTACTTCACGGAACTCACCTTTTGTTCCATGTGTACATTTACGTGGTGAACGGTTTGTAGATGATTTGAAGTGCGTGTTACCCAAACCACCATCACCGCCCAATGCGACCATTACGCTTTGACCATCTTCGATCAAATCGCCAATAATGTCGCCAGACTCTACATCAACAATTGTTGTTCCTACCGGAACTTTTAGAATTACTGATTCACCGCCACGGCCTGCACAGTTTGCGCCACGACCATTTTTACCACGTTCTGCACGGTATCTACGGGTATAACGATAATCTACAAGTGTACTTGTGTCGTCGTCGGCTTGAATATGGATACTACCGCCACGACCACCATCACCACCATCTGGACCACCAAATGGTACGAACTTTTCACGGCGAAAACTGGCTACGCCATTGCCACCGTCGCCAGCCTCTACGGTAATGACTGCTTCATCAACAAAGCGCATATTGCCAATCCTCTAAAAACTTTAAAAACCCCATATTCTGCCACATTTTAAAAGTTTTCTCGAATAGATTTATTCAGCAATACAATAAATTTCATTCAGCTTGTATCACGAATATAAGTTTTAGATCTTAATATTTAGAACAGCTTCCATATAAAGTTTACATTTCCCTTTAATCTGAACTCTATTATTTTCAAGTAAATGACAATATAGAACGCCTCCACGACTTGAAGCTTGGTAGGCTGTTAATTCTTTTTTGCCCGTTTTATCAGCCCATAATGGCATTAACGAAGTATGCAAAGAGCCTGTCACAGGATCTTCATCAATTCCCATAGATGGTGTGAAATAACGGGAAATAATGTCGTAATCCTTCAAAAAACCTTCTTTTTGCTCATTAAAAGCCGTAATTGCAACGCGTTTTCCACCAAGTTCTTTAATTAAATTAAAATTTGGATTTTCAGCTAAAATTGCTGCCGTATCTTTATATACTGCAATATATGCTTGTGGATTTTCATAAACTTCTACAATTTCTGAATTTAGCGCCTTTTTCAATAATTCAGGCACTTGTGCTAATTTTTGAGGAATTTGAGCAGGAAAGTTTAGAGAGATCTGACCATTACTTAAATTCTCTACAAAAAATTTACCCATTCCTTTTACATGAAATATAAGTGAATTAATCTGTGGATTATTATTAAAAATTACAAAACTTGTTGCTAATGTTCCATACCCACAAAACTGAACTTCTTTTACTGGTGAAAACCAACGAATTTCATAATTTTGATCATCAATTTTTTTAGCAAAACTTGTTTCTGAAAGATTATTTTCCAGTGCAATATTTTGCATTAAATCATCATCCAACCAATGATCTAACAATAAAACAGCCGCAGGATTACCTTTAAATAACTGATGACTGAAAGCATCGACTTGGTACATTTTCATTGCATTTAATTCTTTCAATTCAATTAGTTTTACTCATTACACGTGCTTTATTTTCAATAATTTCAGGTAAACTTTTTTCAATCCAATCGATTAAATAATTCACTTTACTTGCAGCATCTGAACCTAAAATTGTCAGTTGATATTCCACTTTTGGTGGCACAACAGGATAAACCGTACGTAAAATAAAACCATCTTGTTCAAGCATCTTTAATGTTTGAGCAAGCATCTTTTCACTTACCCCTTCTATACGCTGTTTTAACTCACTAAAACGGTGTACACCATCACTTAAACATCTCAAAACTAACACAGACCACTTATTCATAAGATGTTCCAATATTTCACGAGATGGACAGTCCGTGGATAAAACTTGTCCTAATAATTTACTCGTTTCATAAGTAGACATAAAAATCTTTCCTTTTAGTAATTAACTTACTTTTTAGTACGTACTTTCTTTTAGTAAGTTATCAGATTAATATTTATTCATCAAGTTTATTTATTCATCAAAATAATGTGAGATTAAAACATGAAAATTGCAATTACTGGCGCAACAGGTCAACTTGGTCACCTCGTTATTCAACACTTATTAGAACTAACTCAAGCTGAAAATATTGTTGCTCTTGTTCGTAATGTAGACAAGGCTGAAAACTTAAAAGCAAAAGGAATAGATGTTCGACATTTTGATTATGACTCACCTGCTACGCTTGCTCCTGCTCTACAAGGAGTCGATAAAATATTATTGATTTCTGCAAATGAAATCGGTCGTCGCACACCACAACATAAAGCAGTGATTAATGCTGCTGTTGAAGCACAAGTGCCTTATATTGCTTATACAAGCCTACTCCGTGCAGATACATCTCCGCTAGGTTTAGCTCAAGAACATCGTGAAACCGAACAATTAATACATGAAAGTGGTTTGAGCTATACTTTCTTAAGAAACAATTGGTATAGCGAAAACTATTTAGCAGGTCTTGCTCATAATATTGAAACAGGCATTTTATATGGTGTAGCTCAAAATTCGCTTATTAGTGCAGCTCCACGAAATGATTATGCAGAAGCTGCAGCAAATGTTTTATTGAGCGAATCTCATAAAAATAAAACTTATGAATTGGCAAGTTCCACAGCTTTCACTTTAGAAACTTTGGCAAATACCATTTCAAAAGTAAGTCATAAAACTGTGGTTTATACCAACTTATCTGCCGAAGATTACAAACAAGGACTTTTACAAGCAGGCTTACCTAAAGGTTTAGTCGATGTAATTATTGAAGCAGATGTAGAAGCAATGCACGGCGCAATGTTGAGTGATCGTAAAGACTTAGAAGCTCTGTTAAACCGCCAAACAACATCACTTGAAGAAACCATTAAACCCTTACTTATGTAATTTCAGTTTCACATAAAAAAAGAGCCTCAAATGAGGCTCTTTTTTTATCTACGTCACAAATTATGCATTTGTTTCAGCAGGAACTTTAAGGTAGCTTACGCCGCCCATTTGTTCAGCAATACGTAATACTTGGCAGCTATAACCAACTTCGTTATCGTACCAAACATAAGCTGTTAAACGGTTACCAGAAGTGATTGTTGCTTGCGCATCAAATACACCTGCAGTGCGTGAACCGATAAAGTCAGAAGATACAACCTCTGTAGAGTTTGTATAACCAATTTGACCTTGTAGCTTAGAGTTGATAGAAATTTGACGAATATATTCGTTCACTTCATCACGGTCTACATCTTGACCTAAAGTAAGGTTAAGAATAGCCAAAGATACGTTTGGTGTAGGAACACGTACAGAGTTACCTGTTAACTTACCTTGAAGAACAGGAAGAGCTTTAGCAACAGCTTTAGCAGCACCAGTTTCAGTAATAACCATGTTCAATGTAGCAGCACGACCACGACGATCAGCTTTATGGTAGTTGTCAATTAAGTTTTGGTCGTTTGTGAACGAGTGAACTGTTTCAACGTGACCATTAATCACTGTGTACTTGTCGTTTAACACTTTAAGTGTTGGTGTAATTGCGTTTGTAGTACAGCTTGCAGCAGAGATGATTGTATCTTCATCTAAGATGTCTGCTTGGTTAACACCGTATACAACGTTTTTCATGTCACCTTTACCAGGTGCAGTCAAAATTACACGCGCAGCGCCTGGGCATTTAAGGTGCTGAGCTAAACCTTCAGAATCACGCCATTTACCCGTATTATCAATAACCAATGCATTGTTAATACCGTAAGCTGTGTAATCCACTTCAGATGGGTTAGATGCATAAATAACTTTAATGAAGTTACCATTTGCAATAATTGCTTCATTTTCTTCATCTACAGAAATTGTGCCTGCAAATGGACCATGAATTGAGTCACGGCGTAAAAGTGAAGCACGTTTTTCTAAATCGCCATCAGATGATTTACGAACAACAATCGCTTTAAGGTTTAAACCACGACCAAGACCAGATTGGCTGATGATTAAACGCGCTAAGATACGACCAATACGACCAAAGCCATAAAGAACAACATCTTTATGTTCTACAGCAGAGTTATTGCCTTCTAAAGGCTTAACCGCTTCTGCAACAAATGCATTGATATCGCCGCCTTTTGCATTGAATTCAACCGCTAGTTTACCTAAGTCAACTTCTGCAGAACCGATGTTTTCAATTTTCGCCAAAGCTTCAAGAATTGGGTATGTATGAACTGCAGAAAGCTCTACGTCTAATACACGTGTACGACGGTGAGCTTTTAAAATCTGGATTACAGAACGGTTAATTAAAGAACGACCATATACTGTAACTACGATATTTTTTTCACGGTATAACTGACCCACTAGGGCAATCATACGTTCCGCAAGTTCTTCACGGTTTTTCCAGCGACCTTGGTGCTCTGCATGTAGGGCAATGATACTGTCTTTGCTCACAGATACGTCCTCTAATTAATGGTAAATCATAAATTTCTAAACCCCATAATTGTAATGGAATTAGCGGCAACTTTGTATCAAAAGCTGAATAAGACTGTACTATTTTCTTGTATATTCACTATAAAATAATGAAATAGTTGTAATTATTTTTATGATTTCAAAAATAAAACCGCAAAATCTGATATTTAGCGGTTTATATAGGCTTATTTTTAAATGTTGAAATTACATACAATTTATACTTCTATGTGTTGTATGAGATAGGTGAATGATCATCTAAATCAATTTTTTCAGCTCTTGAAGATGCAGAAAAATTTAAATCATATTGAATGAGCGCGTTAAATTCTTCTACATCAAACTCTGTATAAGTATCAGGAACTCCCAATAAAACAGGTAACCGTGTCAAACCATTATCACCACATGGAAAAGCATAATGACGCTGCTTATCTGTAAAATTATGCATACTTTCAAATTCTATAAACACGCTCGCGCTTGGATACAAACGAGGAATTTCAATAATATTCATAAAAAGTTTACGCTTTAATTCTATAGCTGACTTTTGTGCATCAAGTAAATCGTTTTCCGATTGATCTGACTTCATCATACGCTTAATCAGTGAAGTCGATTTTGTCGTCTGCTCACGTTTCACTTTATTAATAAACATTCGAAGCTCGCGATAATCTACAAGGTTCTGACTAATTGTAGATTGCAAAGCACGAATAGGCTGCATTGAGCGTTCATGCATAAAATTCCAATCATTATCATTCAGTGGAACAAAGCATTCTTGCTTGCGCTTTTCTAGCAGTTTTACATAAGCAAATAATTTATATTCAAACATTTGTACGTATTGGTTAAAAACCAATGATGGCTGTGCTTTAAATTCACGGTAATATGCTAATAATTCTGAAAGCAATCTATGTGCATTTAAATATAAATAATCAAACTCTTCTATATGTGATAAATGCTTCTTTGCCGCCACATGCATCAAGGCAAAAAACTCACCTGTTAAAACATTTTCAAATTTCTTTAAATGCATTTTAGCAACAACATCTGCATTTTTTGCCACAAACTGAACAGGCTCAATCAGCAAAGGAATTAACTTTTCCTCATACACTTCTTCAAGCTGGTGAACCACATCAATAACATCCAAATGAATTTGGCTTTGAATTGTTACCATACGCTTGATTAAACTTTTCAAACTTTCAATATATTGAATCTCTTCAACTTTCGATAAATCAAGCACAATAACATTTAAGAAAATTTGATCTGGAAGTGCGCCTTGTTCTTCAATTAAAAAACGACGAATAGAATAGGGATTATTTTCAACATGCATCACAGGCGCCACCAAATAAATCAGCGATGATGTTTTAACAATATGAAAATGGCGAACTTTTTGCTCACGTAAAACCAGATACTTAAAAATCGCTAATTTATTAAGCTTAGAGTCTTTTTTTAATAAGGGCTTATACCAATAATCGAGCAATTGTTGCTTAATATAAACTTCAACAATGAAACATTTAATTTCATTTTCGGTTAAATTTCTTAAACCTTGAAGTTCGTCTATTTTAATTTTTTTAATAATTTTTGCTGCATTTAATAAAAAAGTACGGTGAATTAAAATTTTCTCACGTTGAAGCACAAAATCTTCTTCAACCTGTATTTGATTAATTTGTTCAATCGCATTTTCTAAATAATCAGCAATTTCTAAACTTTCACTTAACTCTTTTAAATCTTCTAATGAATCACTCAGCGTTTTAGCAAACTCCCCCATTTTAGGATGAGTTAAACGATGTCTTAAAATAGCTAAACTTGTATTTGCTTTATATTCAAATGTATTCGCTAAACGATTCCAATGAATTTCTTTAGGTTTTAGAATTTGTTCATTAATATCATCACAAAGTTCAGGGTCTGCATCTTGCAGTACTTCCAATATTATAAGATGCCAATCAGTCTCTAAACTTGGCTCTAGCTGCAATAATTTTGCACGAATTTCGTATGGAATAGCATTTGACTGCACACCAAGCCCCTTAATTTACAAATCAATCGTTCAAATATAATTTTTCTAAATCATAGCGTATAAGTCGCTTATGTTTATATTTTCAAAAAATAAAAATCTAAACAAAGATAAAACACCTGCAAAATATAAGCAATTTTCGAGCAAATATATTCACTCTAAGATATTTAGTTACAAAAATCTTCAGCGCATTCTAATTTGATTTACTAATTTATTTCTACCTTATATCGATAAATTTAAACCAACTAAATCTACTTACTCATCATGACCAAGACGTTTTTCTAAATTATTGGCATTCATTTTTAACTCATCTTGTTTTTTCTTTTGCTTAATCAAATGTAAACCCCCTTCTACTACTAGTAATAAAACAGCAACCCAAATTGGAATATAGGTGAGTAATTCCGCAGCATGAACACGCTCCCCCAATAATATTGAAGCGAATGCTAAAAGTACGGGCTCTAAATAACTCAATAAACCAAAGATCACAAAGGGCAAATAACGACTTGCTAAAATATAACTTCCTAAACCCAATGCACTTAAAAAACCTAAACCAATAACAGCTAAAATCAAATACGGGAAAGCAGCAATAATAGAAATAGTATCGCTATAAACAAATGCTAAATAAACTGAAAGCGGTAAGATCAAAGCTAAATCCCACCAAAAACCGCCTAAATTATCAGTTTTAAATACACGGCGTAAAAAGAAATATAATGGATAAGCCAATGCGACATACGCAGTTTCCCAAGCCACCGAACCTATACGCCAAATCTCATGCCCCACACCTAAAACAGCAAGAATAATGGCGGCTATTTGCCACTTACTTAATTTCTCTTTGTAAAGTAAACATCCTATAAGCACCATTACCAAAGGTAAAAGAAAATAACCTAACGAAACCTGTAAACCACGTCCGTTAATCGGACCCCATAAAAACAACCACAATTGGGATGTACATAAGATAGAACTTAAAATTAACCAAAGAATCAATATAGGTTGTTTTATAACGCGTTTTAAAATATCAGAAATAAGTTTTAAATCGCCCATCCACCACATTAATAACGTTAAAAATGGAATTGTGGAAAGCATTCTCCATGCAAATGTTTCTTCACTATTCAGAGGTTTTAGAAATTCTGTATAAAAATACAGTACACCAAAAGTGATCGATGCCAAAACCGACAAGAAAACGCCTTTGTACATCCAAAACCCCTATTTACTGAATATAATGTTCTAAAAATATTTTACCCATCAGTATATCTATTTCATTATTTTAAGTCTTCAATAGAGTCAAAAAATAATTTTCAAATAATGAAAACAGATAATAAAAAAGCCATGTCAAAACATGGCTTTTTATATTTAAATTGACTGGTTAAGCTTAATCTTTAATTGTATGCGGTGTTTTAATTAAATCCGATAAGTCATAACCCACAGACTTTGCGTATTCTAAATATTCATTCAATACTTCAGGTTTTATTTCAGTATGTCTAGAAAGCACCCACATATATTTACGACTCGGCTCACCGACTAGTACTGTTTCATAATCTGTATCTATTTTAAGAATCCAATAGTCACCACGCCCAACAGGTAACCAACGAATTGCTTCAGGTAAAAAACTGACTTTTAATTTAGAATTAAAAGGAGCATTTTGTACATAAGCTTCACCTAAAGATTTGTTTAATTGCCCTTCTTGATCATAACAACGATTATCTACAACAATATTTCCATTTTCATTTAATGTGTATCTAGCAGAAATATCACGTGCACACATCTTCTGAAAAGATAAAGGTTTTCGAGCAACTTCATACCAAACACCAAGGTATTTATCTAACTCAACCTTCTCTACAGTATTTAATGGTTTTGATTGTGCATAGGCCATTGTTGCCATACCCAATCCGACTAAAACCACTCCACCAAGTGCAATTTTCGCCAGTTTATAACTCGCTTTAGGAATACCTCTTGCCATAAATACACCTTTGGTTAAATTTAAATACGTGGTTTTAAAATATCTTATTTTTCAAATTTTAAATGTTGAAAAATGTAATAAATATTTCAACTATTTAACTCAACTGTACCATTTGAGCTTTTAAACGTAATATCTCATCACGTAAGCGAGCAGCTTGTTCAAATTGCAACTCTTTCGATGCTTTAAGCATTTCCTTTTCAAGTTTTGCAAGGTGTTTTGCAAACAGTTTCGGATCCGACATTAAATAACGCTCATCTGCTGAAATTGCTTTATCCTGTTCTGCAATTTGGCTTTCGATTTGATCATCATTTAACACTTCACCTGTATCAATTTCTTTAATCACTTGGCGAACTGCACTACGTGGTGTAATACCATGTTCTTTATTGAACTCAATTTGCTTGGTACGACGTCGATCTGTTTCATCAATCGCTTTTTGCATAGAATCGGTTATCCGATCTGCATATAAAATTGCTTTACCTTTTAAATTACGCGCAGCACGACCAATAGTTTGAATAAGCGATCTTTCTGAACGCAAGAAACCTTCTTTGTCCGCATCTAAAATAGCAACCAAAGATACTTCTGGCATATCTAAGCCTTCACGCAGCAAGTTAATACCAATTAAAACGTCATGTACGCCCATACGTAAATCGTGAATAATTTTAACACGCTCAACCGTATCGATATCTGAATGTAAATAAGCGACTTTTACACCATATTCTTTTAAATAAGATGTTAAATCTTCCGCCATCCGCTTGGTCAACGTTGTCACCAAAACACGTTCATTTAATGCCGTACGAAGATTAATTTCCGAAAGAACATCATCTACCTGCGTTAATACAGGACGAATTTCAATTTCAGGATCAATTAGTCCCGTCGGTCGAACAACTTGTTCAACAATCTGCTGAGATTTTTCTAATTCATAACGTGCTGGCGTGGCACTCACATAAATAGTAGAAGGAACAATTCGCTCCCACTCTTCAAATTGCATAGGACGGTTATCCAATGCGCTTGGTAAACGGAAACCGTAATTTACTAAGTTTTCTTTACGTGAACGGTCACCTTTATACATCGCACCAATTTGAGGAACAGTCACGTGAGACTCATCAATAATAAGTAAGGCATCATCGGGGATATAATCAAACAAAGTCGGTGGTGCTTCGCCCGCAGGTCTGCCCGACAAATGACGTGAGTAGTTTTCAATACCATTGGTATAACCCAATTGCTGCATCATTTCTAAGTCGTAACGAGTACGTTGTTCAATACGCTGAGCTTCGAGTAATTTGTCATTCTCACGAAAAAACACTAAACGCTCTTTTAATTCTTCTTTTATGGTTCCTATTGCACGTTCTAAATTATCTTTAGGCGTTACATAGTGACTCTTTGGATAAATCGTAACACGTGGAACTTTTTTTACCATTTTCCCTGTAATTGGGTCGAACCAACGAATCGAATCAACTTCATCATCAAATAGCTCAATTCGAATAGCATGTTGCTCAGATTCTGCTGGGAAAATATCGATAATCTCCCCACGTATGCGATAAGTACCACGTAAAAATTCAAGTTCATTTCTTGAGTATTGCATTTCAACCAAGCGACGAATAATGTCATCTCGATTAATAAAATCACCCTGCACCACATGAAGCAACATGCTCATATACGCATTTGGATCACCCAAGCCATAAATAGCAGAAACAGAAGCAATAATAATGGCATCACGACGTTCTAATAATGAACGCGTTGCCGACAAACGCATTTGATCGATATGATCATTAATCGAAGAATCTTTCTCAATAAAGGTATCTGAAGATGGTACATAAGCTTCAGGCTGATAATAGTCGTAATAACTTACGAAATATTCAACAGCATTATGTGGGAAAAAAGCTTTAAACTCTCCGTAAAGCTGTGCCGCTAATGTTTTGTTATGTGCCATGACAATAGTTGGTCTTTGCGTTTGAGCAATGACATTTGCCATAGTATAGGTTTTACCAGACCCTGTAACACCCAATAAAAGTTGATCGTGCATGCCTTGTTCAACACCACGGACTAGCTTTTCAATTGCTTGCGGTTGATCCCCAGCAGGCGCATAGTTAGTTACTAATTCGAAAGGTTGATGGTCACTCACAGTATCTTTCACTCGATATATTTTTAGATCAAAGATTCTAGCAGATTCACACTCTCAGCAATAAATAATCCTCATTTTTTTCGTGTATTTCCTTTACACAATAGAACTAAATTGATTTATTTTTATTCTATTAAAAGACTTATTTTTTGACTAAGTTTTGCTTGACCCCTTACCTATTCAAAGGCAACATAAAGTGAAGAATCTAGATACCGTAGCGTGCCATGACTTACCAATATCACGATGAAAGCATTGTAAAAAATTTAGCTGAAGATACGACTTTTGTCTTTGGAAGCAACATGGCGGGTGAACATAGTGCAGGTGCAGCCAGAACAGCTTTAGAGTATTTTGGTGCTTTAAACGGTGTTGGACGTGGATGGTCAGGTCAAAGTTTTGCCATTCCCACTATGAATGAACATTTACAACAAATGCCTTTATCTCAAATTCAACACTATATTGATGACTTTAAAATCTATACAAAAAACCACCCTAAAAATAAATATTTTGTAACCTCTATTGGCTGTGGTATTGCAGGTTATAAAGTAGAAGAAATTGCCCCGATGTTTAAAGGGATTAGTCATAATGTAATTTTCCCTACCTCTTTTCGTCCTTTTGTAGAAAAATCGCTTCCAAAACTAACCCAAAAATTTTTGCATGAACTTTTTAATTCAGACCATATTTATAATGCTCAAGAAAATGAGCACTCACTAGCACAACTCAATTTAACCGATAATGAAACTAGCTTAGCCAAAATTATTATTAATACAGAAATATATCCAAATGACAGTAATGGTCGTGACCGCACCTTCGAAATTGAAGATATTTTACATAACCTAAGTGTTAAGGCTATTCAATTTCCCATGCTTAACGAATCACGTTTTATTTTAGGTGGCACTATTTTAGCAATACTTGAACTTTACAACATTAATGAATCAGATTTTATTGATGTATGGAATGGTAGTCGTGATATTCCTGCCCCAAAACCTGAGCATAAAGCCAAAAAATAAACTTTGTTGTTTTTATTGCCTCAAAATATTTAATCGAACTTTATAATGTTTTTGACATTATAAAGTTTATTAAACCGATTAAGATTTCAAAAATTATAGAAATTTCATAATACTTACATCATTATTCGTTTGTTTATTTTTATTTTTTAGTGATATATTTCACACATTAAAACACATAAAAAAGTTAGGTATTACTCAAATGGAGATTATTGATTCTTCAATTTTTGATTTATCACCCATTCCCTTTTGGCTCGAAGATTTTAGCGAAGTTAAAAATCAATTCGACCGCTGGAAAAAAGACGGTATTACAGACTTAGAACATTTTTTAAGAGAAGATCTTTCTCGAGTTCTGCATTGCGCTAGCTTAATTAAAATTATTAAAGTTAACCGTGAAACTTTAGCATTATTTAAAGCAAAGAATATTGATCATTTACGCGACAACTTAAGTCAAATCTTTAGAAATGACATGGCTGAAACGCACATACAAGAATTACTTGCTTTATGGAATAATGAAAAAAGTTTTTCCAATACGGCGATCAATTACTCATTAACTGGACAGCGTTTAGATATTCATTTAAGAGGTACGGTATTACCAGGCCATGAAGATGATTTATCTCTCATTTTACTCAGCTCAGAAAACATTACTTCGTATCAAGATGCTTGTCGTTTAGAAGCTCGTAGTCGCTCAATTGCAGAAGCTCGCTTCAACTATTCACCGACCTCACTTTGGGTTGAAGATTTTAGTCGAATTAAAATGCGCCTTGATCATTTACGCGCTCTTGGCATCGATGACTTTGTCACATTTCTTGATGTTCACAATGACTTTATTACTGAATGTATGCGTGAAATCAATATTATTGATGTCAATCAAGCAACACTAAGTTTATTTGGTGCAAATTCAAAAGATCACTTATTCCAAAATATTTACACGGTATTTGGTAAAGAGACGTTGCAAACATTCCGACATCAACTCATTGAATTATGGAATGGTAATCTTCATCATCAATGTGAAGCGACTAACTATGCTTTAGATGGCAGCATTCGTCATATATTACTGCAATTTACCGTATTTCCTGGCTTCGAGAATGATTGGAGTATGGTACAACTTGCGCTCACAGACATTACTGCACGCAAAAAAGCCGAAAATTATTTAGAATATCTAGGAAAGCATGATGTGCTCACCAAGCTATATAATCGCTCATTTTTTAGTGCCGAACTCAATCGATTAGACCGTAGTTCATTACGCCCTGTTTCATGTATTTTTATCGATATGAATGGCTTAAAAGAGGTTAATGATGAGCGTGGTCACGATGAAGGCGATGAGTTACTACGCCGCACAGGGAACATATTAACTCAGCTTATTCAAAACACGCTTTATAGTGCTTCTCGTATTGGTGGCGATGAGTTTGTTATTTTACTACCAGGTGCCGATGAAACTGCACTTCAGTCTTGTGTAGATACCTTATTCCAACTTATTGCCATCGACAATCAATTCTACTCTGAACATAAAATTGATTTTGCCATTGGTACTGCAACATCCCAGCCCAATGAACGCATGGAAAATATGATTCGACGTGCAGATAAATCTATGTACTCTAAAAAGAGAGAATACTACTCCTCTCTTTCTTAAAAAGAATAGACATAAAAAAGGTGCTTAATAGCACCTTTTTTATTAGCGTTTACCCATCGAACGACGCGTACCACGAGGTGGCATCCAAGTACGATCAGCATAAGGTTGTGGTTTTGGACGTAAGCCTTCCACTTCCTCATCTGCGCCTCTAGCATCATTAGCATTCTTTATAGGAAAAGGAAGTGCTACTTTGGGACTTTTCTTGGGAGTATTTTGGGTGCTCATTAGATTCACTCAATTATAACTGCACATATTGTACGGAATTTTTAAAAGTAGTGCGACCCTTTGCAAGTAAATGCCATACTTCGTTACATACAAATGAATGAGTTTTATCATTTTTTCAATTTTTTTATTATTTTGTATAGATTATCTACGCCTAATGGTGAGTTTTTAGGATAAGATAATATGCTTTTTATTTTTTAAACCCCATAAGAAGGAATACTGCCGTGGACGTACGTCTCTCTGATCGTGTAAATGCCATCAAACCGTCCCCTACACTTGCTGTTACCAATAAAGCTGCTGAATTAAAAGCTGCAGGCAAAAACGTTATTGGTTTAGGTGCTGGTGAACCGGATTTCGATACACCACAACACATCAAAGATGCAGCAATTGCAGCAATCAATAATGGTTTCACAAAATACACGGCTGTTGACGGTACGCCAGGTCTTAAAAAAGCAATTATTGCTAAGTTTAAACGTGACAATAACCTAGACTATGCTGCAAACCAAATTTTGGTTTCTTGTGGTGGTAAACAATCATTCTTTAACTTGGCTTTAGCTTTGTTAAACAAAGGTGATGAAGTTATTATCCCTGCTCCATTCTGGGTAAGCTACCCTGATATGGTGATTATTGCAGAAGGTACTCCTGTAATCGTGAAATGTGGTGAAGAACAACGTTTCAAAATTACTCCTGAACAATTAGAAGCTGCAATCACTGACAAAACTCGTTTAGTGGTATTAAACAGCCCATCTAACCCTACAGGCATGATCTACACTAAAGCTGAATTAGAAGCTTTAGCTGAAGTTCTTCGTAAATATCCAGAAGTGTATATCGCATCTGACGATATGTACGAACCAATCCGTTGGGATGATGAATTCTACAACATCGCAACTGTTGCACCTGACCTTTACGATCGCACAATCGTACTTAACGGCGTATCAAAAGCGTATGCAATGACTGGCTGGCGTATTGGCTATGCAGCGGGTCCTGCTAAACTTATTGGTGCAATGAAAAAAATCCAATCTCAATCTACTTCAAACCCAACTTCTATTTCACAAGTTGCTGCTGAAGCTGCATTGAATGGTCCTCAAGATGTTCTTGAGCCAATGATTGAAGCATTCAAACGTCGTCACGACTTAGTTGTGAATGGCTTAAATGCAATTAACGGTATTTCTTGCCTTCCTGCTGATGGTGCATTCTATGCATACGCAAATATCCGCCCATTAATTCGTGCTAAAGGTTTAAAATCTTGCACAGAATTCTCTGAATGGTTATTGGAAGAAACTGGCGTTGCTGTAGTTCCTGGCGATGCATTTGGTTTAGGCGGTTTCATGCGTATTTCTTATGCAACTGCTGATGAAGTACTTGTTGATGCACTTGCACGTATCAAAAAAGCTGCTGATTCAATTGAAGGCGTAGATGCTGCAATTGCTTCTATTGCCGCTGAGAAAAAATAATTTGATTTAATCATCAAATTTTAAAAAACCCGCATTTATTGCGGGTTTTTTATTTCATAAATAAAATGAATTAAATGTACATAAATAACATCTTAACGACTCTGCTCTAGTCTGTTTATTTCTATAATTTTAATGACTAATACTACTTCTTAAAATAAGTGAAATAAAAAAGCACCCTAAGGTGCTTTTTTATTATGTCATCTTATGGTTTTACAACAACCATTACACGAATCGCTTCAGGTGTTACAGCTAAACCATCTAACAGGCTTAAACCTTCTTTTTGGAACTTTTGTAAACGTAAGATTTCATCTTCACGAATACTTGGGTTGAACTGCTTTAAGTAAGTTAAACGGTCAATTTCATACTGCCATTTACCACCATATACTTCTTTTGCTTGCTCTTTAAATTGTGGCAACACACCTTTAGCAAGATCTAAAGCTTGTGAATAGCGTGCTTCAATAATATCACGACGCGCTTTTACAACTTGACGGCAGCTATTACCATCTAAGTGATGTAAATAAGGTTTTAAAATATCAGGCGCAATTTTCTGCGATAAATCCTGACCTTTTTCACTCAATAACACACGTACTAATTGTTGTGGCAAGCTTGCAGGCAAGTTCAATGCTTTTGGTGCAACAACATCAACTTTGAACCAAACTTCTAATAATACAGAACCTTGCGGTAATGCAGCAGATTTCAACACAGACACGTTGGTACTACCAAAGCCTTGTGTATTAATCATTTCCATTACACTTTCAGTAAATGGGTGTTCTAAAGTTAAGTACTGAGCATCTTCGCGAATTTGCGCTTGATCACGGTAGAACGTAGCTGTCATACCTTCTTCATCAAGTGTCAAACCTTGAACTTGCATTTGATCTGTTGGTTTAATGATAACCGTACCATTACTTTGCTCATCAAAATCAATATTTGTAGAAGCCATAAAGCGCTTCATAAACATTGGCAAAGTTGTATTGTCATCATAATCTTCAAGTGCTTGCACAATCTCTTGAGCAACCACAGGACGACATGAATTATATTCTAATAAACGGTCACGACCATTTTGCAATTCTGCTTCTAACGCTTCACGTTGAACAATGACACCTTGAAGCAAGTCTTCAAACTGTTGACCTAAATCTGCAAGCAAGCAGTCTTTCAAATCTACAATAAAGTTTTCTTGTAAAGTTTGCGCAGTTGGCGAAATATTACTGAAGATATTTAGACCTTCGTTATACCAACGGAACATGCGCTCTTGCGCTGTACCTTCCAAATACGGCACATGAATTTGAATACGGTTTTCTTGACCAATACGGTCTAAACGACCGATACGTTGCTCAAGTACGTCTGGGTTTGCAGGTAAATCGAATAAGACTAGATCAGATGCAAACTGGAAGTTACGACCCTCAGAACCAATTTCTGAACATAGTAAAATCTGAGCACCGTAAGAATCTTCAGCAAAATAAGCCGCAGCTTGGTCACGCTCAAGTAAGCTCATGCCTTCATGGAACATTGCGGTACGAATACCCGCATGAATACGAAGTGCATTTTCTAACGCTTCAACCACAGGGCCGCTACGTGCAATAAGTAACACTTTTTTGTGCTTCAATTGCGTACGTAACATTTCCATTAACCATGTTACACGTGGGTCTGTTTCCATCCATGCGCCATCAAGTTGCGCTTCTTCAGGCCACATTTGCTCGCGTAATTTACCATCTTTAGACCAAGTTTCTGGTGCTGGTAATGGCGCTGGTTGACAATCACGACCAGGGAAGCCTTGAATTGCTTCACGTGTATTACGGAATAAGATACGACCTGTACCGTGACGGTCTAATAACTCATGAATTGCACGGAAACGCTGTTCAGGATTATCTTCAATACGGCGACCTAACAATGTATCTAAAGCGACCAAATGACTTTCTTCTAAAGGTAGATCTGACATCAATACTTCTGCAATTTTTGCAGTTTGTTGATATTGCTCTTCTTCATCCAAGAAACGATCAAGTGAACTAAAGCGTTGTGGGTCGAGCAAACGTAAACGTGCAAAATGACTTTCCACACCCAGTTGTTCTGGTGTTGCTGTCAATAACAATACACCAGCAGTTTGTTGTGCAAACTCTTCAACAAGGTCATAACGGTCATTACCGCCATCTTCCTCATTCCACATTAAGTGGTGAGCTTCATCGACAACAATCAGATCAAAACCTGCTTCCATTGCTAGTTCACGTAAATCATCGTGGTCAATCATTAAATCGACACTTGCGATGATACATTGCTCTGTCAAGAATGGGTTTAAATCTGGATCGTGTTCTTTAATAGATGCCGTACGCGTCAAATCAAACAACGAGAATTGAAGATTGAAACGACGACGCATTTCAATCATCCACTGATATTGTAGTGAATCTGGTACTAAAATGAGGATACGTTCAGAACGCCCTGTTTTAAGCTGTTGATGAATAATCAAACCTGCTTCAATCGTTTTACCCAAACCTACTTCATCGGCTAATAAAACACGTGGCGCAAAACGCTGACCAACTTCATGTGCAATATAAAGTTGATGCGGAATTAAGCCTACGCGCGAACCAATCATGCCACGCAATGGGCTCGATTTCATATTCGCTTGCATCAACATAGATTCAATACGTAAATCGTACCATTCTTTATAATCAATTTGACTTGCAAGCAAACGCTCTAAAGGCTTAGACAATTGAATGCTTGCACCAATGCGCGTTTCATTTAAAGATTTACGCTCTTCTGTACCATCTTCAAGTGTACGAATCACGTTATAACGAATGACACCGTTACGATCTTCATTCGACTCAACGATCCACATTGTACCTTCTTGATCCATTAATTCATCTTTAGGATTGAAGATAATACGAGATAAAGGCGCATTGCTACGTGCATAGACACGAGTTTCATCACTTTTGGGGAATAAAATGCTGACCGATCGCTCATCTACATCAATGAGAACCCCTAAACCAAGTTCTGTTTCTGTGTCTGAAAGCCAACGTTGACCAATAGCAAACTGCTGCAATTTTTTCCACCTTTATCTAGAAGTTAGGATGTGTTTTTAATTTAATACTATTGACTAGTATTTGACCAAAAAACCACACCTTTAAGCAATATATTTTGACATAAAGCTCACTAAAAAGTGAGCTAAATTAAATCTCTTGAAACACTTTCGTCTTAAAACGGAACAGCGCAATAAAACTCAACGGGCTGTTCTGTCTTTGGATGGTGAAAGCTTAATTTTTCCGCATGTAAACATAAGCGCTCAGAAAGCTTTTGCTGTTCTGGTGTCGCATATAAAGTATCGCCAATAATTGGATGACCCAAATATTGCATATGTACACGGAGTTGATGAGAACGACCTGTAATAGGCGTAAGTGCCACGCGAGTTACATCTTGTCCTTGAATTTGGAAATGCTCTATCGCCTGCCAATGTGTGAGTGCAGGCTTATTATGAGATGGTTCAGCAATATGAAGTGGTGGACGAGATGGATCATAAATAACAGGAACATCAACCGTTCCTTCACCTTTCAAATGACCCGCCACTACAGCTTGATATGTTTTTGACGTTTGTCTTTCTTGAAATTGACGAGAAATACGGTTCTGACCAAACTTAGACAAACCAAAAACTAAAATACCCGATGTATCCCGATCCAAACGATGGATCAGTAAAGTTTTAGGCTCTACATCTAATAAACGATTGATCACACAATCTTGTAAATCTGCTGTTTTCCCCGGAACAGTGAGTATTCCTTCTGGTTTGTGAATGACCATGAAATCTTCATCACGATGAATTAGGTGTTCGCTTAGAAAATTACTCAAGTTGCTATTCCAATCTGATCACGAAAACAAGCGAGCAATGATAAGAATCTTGAGTTTAAAATACAATGTTCAAAGCGTTAATAACCGACGAAATTTCCGATTTAACTTAATAAAATTTTCAATTTATACATTTTATTTCACTCCTTACCTACCACATATCAGATTTCTGTTAAAAAATATTTTTTTGATGCTATAAAAGACCCCTTAAAAAATACAAGAAATATGAGTTATGAAAAAATTAAATATATTTTTAGCAACACTTGCATCCATTAGTTTAACTTTATTAACTGGCTGTGCCACTGCTACTTTAATGGATAAGGACGACGGAATTCGCACGACTAACGTTCAAGAAACATTAGTCTCAGATTATGTTGTTGCATTTGGTCAACCATCATCACCTATCCCTCAATTACCGTTAAATAGTCTTGTAATCATGGGACAAAAAAATAGCTATGTCCTCACAAAAGGTGGACCCGAATTTGTTAAGATCATTTCTAAACTCGATCCTAAACGCATTACCATTACGGATAAATTAGATTTTTACTCAAAAGACAATGATGGTCGTTTTAATGGAAACTTATCACTTTCATATGTCATGCTTGCCGAGGATGTATCAAAGTCTGATCGTGAATTTTACTTACAAAATAATGCTAGAGACTGTACTTCTTATAGTGATGAAAAGATTAAAGCTCAACGTTTTTGTTTTAATATTGATTTAGAAGGTCTTGTATATCCTGTTGCCAATAATCTCAATGCATTTAAACCGTTAAGTAAACCTTACAGCGTAAAAATATATACACAAAAGCAGAAGGTTGACTACTCAAATGCAGGAAGTAGCGCAGCTGGAAAACTGGTACTTTTCCCTTTTGCTGTTGCATTTGATGTCGTCACGCTACCTTTTCAGGCAGTTTATAAAATTTTTGACTAACTAACCTCTTAGGGCTTATCTTGATCGATATGCCCTAACTTTCAATGAACTAGCCTCTCAATTAATTGTTGTAAAGAAGCTTCCCGTAAATCTTCATATTTAATATTGGCACCATTGGCTCGCCACAATCCAACCAAACTCACTATAGCAACTGAATCTAAACCATAACTTTTTAAATCTATAGTCGGATCTATTTCCAAAGCATCAAGATCTAAAGCTTCCGCAACAGCCAATAAAATACCTTTCGTTGAAAGAATAAATTCTTTGGGCGCACTTAAAGTCCACAACCGTAATAACGAATATGTATTGGTATGATGGTATTTTTGCGTTGAAATACTATCAATCCATTGAATATGCTGATCAATATTCGTAAGTAAAATCGCATCATTAATCACGCAAATATATTCAGTAACTGAATTTAAATACTCTAGCAATTGCTTGCCTTGGGCTGTAATTTTACCAATAACAATAAGTTGTTTTCTTAAACTCAGCTGCTCTCCTAAAAGGATCATCCCCTGCATAAGCTCATTTGCACTTAAAGACACAACAGGAATATCTAGAGTTTTGGCTTTTTTAAGTAAAACGCCTAAATTTTGATTTAATTGTGAGTTTTGAAAATCTTGTTGTTGCTGTAATTCATCTAGATCTAGAATAAGTAAAACACTATCTGTAGATGAAAGTGTCCATTTGGCTTGGCTTACTTGTAGTTGAATTTTCTTTGGGAGTGGATAGAACATTGAACAATAAGTTTTAGATGGTGAGTTTAATTATATGAATAATCCAAAAATTAAATAATAAAAAATTCAACTATAGTGATAATAATTCAAACCTCTTACTTACGCATTTTATATCAGCACTTAAATATGACTAAAAATCGAGATTTTTTATTAAGAGAACCCTAAGTTTGAAAAATCATCAACCAAGCCTAGTATGGTACTTAATAATAAATCCACCTTCTGAACAATGGTTTTCAATCTTCATTTTATTCGAACTATTTACAATTTTATCTGTTAGTAATGATAAAAATATAATTTTCATATTAAAAGAAAGTGTAGATTATATCCACACTCTCTTTAGAGCTTTTATCTAAATACTATTGAGCTAAAAACTTATCAATTGCATATTGAGCAATTTCTGCATCTTGAAATGCTTGAACACCAGATACACCTACAGCACCTACAACTTGCCCCTCATAAACAATTGGTAAACCGCCTTCTAGCAACCCAACAAAGTTAGAAACTGAAAGAAAACCACCACGACCATTTTTAATCATCTCTTCAAATACTTTTGATGGCTTATGACTAACCGCTGAACATTTCGCTTTTTCTTGGCAAATTGTTGCACTAATTGGCGCAGCACCGTCCATACGTTTCATAGCCAACACACCACCTGTTGCATCTACAATAGCAATACTGACATTAAATGAATGCTCAACAGCATATTCTTGTGCTTGATTTAATAAGAATTCTGCATCAGCTAAAGTTAAATAATGTGTAGTTTTCATAAAATGTCCTTAATTTATTCTAAATTTCATTCAAAAAAAGCCCGCAGTACATTTACTGCGAGCTTTTATATTAACCAAGATTAAACTTATTTGCTGTTTAATTCTGCAAAAACTTCTTTAGCCGCTTGAATTGTAAATTCAATATCTTCATCAGAGTGGGCAGCAGAAATAAAGCCTGCTTCAAACGCAGATGGTGCAAGGTTTACACCGCGTGACAACATACCATGGAAAAATTTACGGAAAGCATCTACATCACATTTCAACATTGAATCGAAACTTGTAATGTCTTGCTGGTCTGTAAAATACAAACCAAACATACCACCCACTTGTTGAGTTTTAAATGGCACACCTGCTTCATCGGCTGCAGCTTGTAAGCCTTTTAAAAGCTTTTCAAGCTGTATAGTTAGTTTTTCATAAAAACCTTCAGCACGTAGATGTTTAAACATCTCAATACCTGCTCGCATAGCAAGTGGATTACCTGACAATGTACCCGCTTGATAAACTTTACCAAGAGGTGCGATGCATTCCATTACTTCACGTTTACCACCAAATGCACCGACGGGTAAGCCAGCACCAATAATTTTACCTAAAGTCGTTAAATCTGGTGTTACGCCATAATGTGCTTGTGCACCACCTAGACCAACACGGAAACCAGTCATCACTTCATCAATAATGAATACTGAACCATGCTCATCACAAACATCACGAATAGCTTGTAAGAAACCATCAATTGGTTTTACAAGGTTCATATTACCTGCAACAGGTTCAACAATCACACCTGCAATTTCAGAACCAAATTTAGCAAAACATTCTTTAAGTGTTGCTATGTCGTTGTATGGCAGCGTTAGTGTATGTTTTGCAAAATCTGCAGGAACACCCGCAGATGTTGCTTCACCTTCACCACTTGTTAAAAGACCTGAACCTGCTTTTACCAACAATGAGTCTGAGTGACCATGATAACAACCTTCAAACTTCACAATCTTGTCACGACCTGTATAACCACGTGCAAGACGAATTGCGGTCATGGTTGCCTCAGTACCTGAGTTAGTCATACGAACTAACTCAATTGATGGCATGATTTCACAAATAATGTCAGCTAAAGTTGTTTCGTGAACCGTTGGTGCACCAAAACTTAAACCATCTACCGCAGCATTTTGAACAGCTTTAATAATTTCAGGATGTGCATGACCCAAAATCATTGGACCCCATGAGCCAACGTAGTCTACATAACGTTTACCATCAACATCATACAAATAAGCACCTTGTGCTTTTTCGATGAATACAGGCGTTCCACCTACACCGTTAAATGCACGTACTGGTGAATTCACACCACCTGGAATATGTTTGCTTGCTTGTTTAAACAATTGTTCTTGCTTTGGAGATAAACTCATGAAAATCACTCAACTCAAAAAATAAATAAAAAAATTAAGCTTGTTCAGAAAATAGTTCTGACCAATCATACACACGTTGACCCACTGTAGACATTGAGCGACCTAAAACGTCACTAATTACAGCACACAGATCAGCACCTGCTTCAATCACTTCTTTACCATTTTCTACGGTTAAACCACCAATTGCACAAATTGGCACATTCAACTTCGCTTTTGCTTGTTTTAATGTTTCAAGACCAATATTACCTGCTTCAGGTTTCGTATCTGTGGCATAAATAGCACCAAATGCAACATAGTTCGCGCCATCTGCAATCGCTTGCTCTGCCAATTCAAGAGAATTATTACAACTACGACCAATCAATACATTTTTCGGTAACCGTGCAACAGCATCGATAATTGAGCCATCATCCTGACCTAAATGCACACCTACGCCATATTCAACCGCTGCATCTAAATCATCATTAATTACAAAAGGTACTTTATATTGATCGCATAAATGCTTCATATAGCCAATTTCATAAGCTTTAGCTTCTGGATCCACCACATTTTTACGACGATATTGCAATACAGCGACTTCATAGGTCGCCATTGCACCTTCTAGCTTTGCCAATAAAAGCTCAATTGGATCATCATTGGTAATTAAATATAAACCGCGCATAACAACTGCTCAAATTCTTACTTTATTCAATTATCTCATAGGACAGCAGAAGAAATCTGTTTTTAAAGCTTTAAAATAAAAATGAAATATTTTTTCCATAAAAAAAACCTAGAGAAGGTCGCTCTAGGTTTGGAAACTGAATTTTTTACATCAAACTCATTTCATGTTTGATCACTCTACCCTATTTCTGAAAAAAAATAGAGCTTTTATTATATTTTTTATATTAATCATGAGAATATTTTCACCAAATGTACTATTTTTAATACTTTGGCTTACTTTTTTATTTTATCAAAGCTCCTATCTTTTAAACTTAAATGACCACGTAAGACGTCCGAAAACATTTTCCAATCTGAAATAAAGCTATAAATGGGCTGTTTAAAACTTGCAGGTTTATTTTTTTCAAACACAAAATGACCAATCCAAGCACAGGTATAACCTGATACCAAACCATATACAACGTATTTCACTTTGCGTTGTTTTATTGCTTTAACAAAAAAATATAAACCTAAGCTACTACCAAAGATGTGTAAACGACGGCTCACTATATTTCGATGTTCTGTAAGATAAAAACGATAAAATTCGTGATAGTTTTTAATAGGCAACTTATATTCGGGTTGAATATCTACATTAAAGTTTTGATCCATTTTAATGTTCATACATATCTTCCTGATATTTTTTTAAACACGTTAAACCATTTTTTGCCTAAATTAAAGCCACTTCGTCCTAATCTAGATTCGTCAAGTCTTACATGAAAATAGATTTTCGCTACAATCAAAAGCTAAACTTATACAAGACTATTTTTCGCGCTATACATAACTTTAATAACGCATATTCACATGAACTGACTGATCTCAATTACTGAGATTTAAAACTAGGATAAAACTTATGATCGAAGTTGAATTAAAATTTCAAATTCATGAATCAAGACGCAATGCCTTACTTAAAGCTTTAGATCCTAAAAAGTCAGAAACCATTCAGCTAAAAGCAAAATACTTTGATACAGAAGATCGTCTGCTTGCACAAAACCATGCTGCACTTCGCCTGCGTTTAGAAGGTACTCGCTGGATTCAAACCCTAAAAGCAGCAAGTAAAAGCCATATTCAGCGCTTTGAACATAATGTTGATTTGGGTGAGTCGGAACAAGCTCCTGAATTAAACCTCGACATTTATAAAGATGATGCTGAAGCAACTCAAATTTTAAAAAATGCTTTAGGACAAAATTTTAATGCGCTCAAACTTCAATTTGAAACAGATATTGAACGTACTTTCCGCTTAATTCCTTTTGAAGATGCCACAATTGAGGTAAGTTTAGATATTGGTACAATTCGTTCTGAACATACTGAAACACCTGTTCATGAAGTGGAATTTGAACTTAAAGAAGGTTCTATTAAAAGTTTACTTGCCTTTAGTTTTGAGTGGGTTAAAAAGTATCAACTTTGGTTAGATGTACGTAGTAAAGCTGAAATTGGCAACTTATTGGCACAACAACAAAATGTCAGTTCTGCACAAAATGCAAAAGACTTTGTATTAAGTAAAAAAGATAATGCAGATAAAAATTTACGTTTATTAATTTCTCAGCAGCTTCAGCATTTATTACCCAATATTGCAGCGATATCGGCTGGTCTTGCAGAAAAAGCGCATATTGAGCAAGCTCAAACCGCTTTAGATCATTTATATTTAAGTTTGCATATTTTCAAAGATTGGAGTCCTTCTCTTTCAAATAAATGGACAAATCAGTTGAATGCATTTAAACAACAATTTGAAAATTTACAGCATCTACAACATATGCAAGAGACTTTGGGCACATTCTTACAAAACCCCAATACATCTTCAAACTTAGAAAAAGATATTCTTTATGCTCAAGAAAAGTTGAATAATTTAGTTAAGTCGACTCAAAATGTTCATCATTTTTTGGAGCTTTTAACCTTTGGCTTAGATGAAAGTGATCTTCATCAAAAGCAAGATTTAAAAGCTTTTGCACAAAATACCCTACAACATCAATATAAAATTTTGCAGGAAAGTTTAACTGCCGCAGACATTAGCAATTTTGAAAGTTTAGATTTGCTCGCAACGCATATTAGTGAGCTTAAATTTAGCTTCCCAATTTTAACCAACATTTATGATGTTAAAAATTTGCAAAAATACAGCAAAGCTTTAAATGATGCTCAACTTGCAGCGCGTGAATATTTAGTTCTTTCCTCTTCTGCTTTATATATTCAGCAAACGGAATTGGAAGCGAGCGATTGGTTTGTTTTAGGTTGGTTAACTGCAAAACAAGAAGTGTATGCAGAGCGTTTACTTGAAGCAACCGAGCAATTTATGGTGAGCCGAAAATTCTTGAAATAAGCTTCAATAAACAAAAAAGCGAGGCTAACTGCCTCTCTTTTTTTACAAATTTATATTTCGTATAAGAGATTTTATTTTAAATCCATAATAGATAAGGAGTCTTTAAACTCCTTATCTATTGCTATCATCACTTGATATTAAAATACATAATCTACTTTCAGCATTCCCATACCACCTTCCCGTTTTCCAATATAACCTGTTGCTTTCATATCAATAGTTAAGTTTTTATATTGGCTTGGAATATAGCGTAAACCTAGGGTAGATATTCCTGTGCCACCTTTAACACTTTGATCATCCATTTCAAAGAACCCATAACTTGAAGCATGACCTTGGGCTTTACCTGTGAATTCATGTTCATAACCTAAGCTAGAAATGAAAGTAAGTTCAGGTGTGAGTTTATTCATGTTCTCAACATGAAATTGAACACGATGTGAGTCTAGTTTATTAAAATGTATTTGCTCACTCGCAACTGTTAAATTTTGGCTATCCGTTTGTGCCCACAGGTATTTCGCTTTCAAATTAACCGTATTTTTAGGATCAAACGTGATCGAATAACCACCTTCTAAGTTAGCACCATAGTAATTTGTACTCATTTTATATGCTGCTTTTTCATCAGTCTCTACATTCTTAAGGTCATCTGTTTCAAATGCTGTATGTAAGCGCCCACCTCTTAATGTCGCCTCTGCATACCAACCATTCATAAAGTCATAATGACCATATAAACCAAAACCATTAAAACGGTTATGTCCCTTACCTGAAACATTCGTAACATCTGTAAAGCCATTAAATGTGGTATAGCTATCCCAACCATTTTCAGAAAATGCACCTAGCGTAAGCTTTTCATCTTGCCAACTTACACCGATTGTAGTTAATCCACCATCAGAAGTAATATGAGAATTAGAACCTGTGTCATATTTGGTGTGATTCCCTGACGTGATAATGAATGGAGTTAAACCACGTTGATAATTTTGTTCTGAAATGGCATTAAATAAATTATCTGATAATAAATCACCATTTCGTGTTAGCAACATTAATCCTGATAAATTACCTAACAGTAAGGCATCTAATTGTGGATTTGTTTCAACACCAATATCTCCTGCACTCCCTTCAATCCGTGCAACAACATCATAGTTCTGCACATGATTAGGCATAGCTGCATCCAAATTGGGATTAGCCCCCTTAATATATACAAAAGTATCTACGTCATAAACACGAGAAAGTCCTTGTTGTGCAACAGTTTCAATCAGATGATTTTCATTAGTGAAGCCATATCCTTCACGATCATTTGTTGCTCTCATAAGCACATAATATGTGTTATTTACGATTTCTTTATTACCTGTGATTTCTTTGACAGAAATATTGGAGTTAAGCTTATTAGAGGAAGCATTACTCATGTTAGATGTATCACTTCCTAATACAATCTTATTAGCTGTAATAAATGGTGTATTGGGATCATCAAGAACTGAATCAATAATAAAATTATAGTTTTGGAAGTTCCCGAGTTCATTTAATATAATAGGCATTCTATTATTATAATTTAAGGTATTTCCCGTAAAAACATCATAGGTTTCTGGACGTATAAAAGCTTTAATATTTGTTGAATTACCTAATGAATCAGCAAGAAAATAGTCTTGATCTTTATTATAGTTTAAATAACCACCATAAATAGAACCATACCCTCCTATAATTTTTTTAGTAAGGTCTTTAGGGAATGCTAGATTTTGAATATCAGCTTGTATAAAGGTATGCTCCCCGTCAATCGTAATGGTATTGTTATTAGCAAATGCCTTAGTTCCATTTATATCTAAAAGGTTTATACGCGATGCAAATTTTGGTGAAAAAATACCATTCATATATATCAATGGTACATCAGTATCATTTCCATAACCGTCAATTATACTTCCATGATTTAAATAAAAATTAGTATATCCAGCAACAATATTTCCACTAATATCAGATTTCCCCAAAATACTAATTTTATTATTATGTGATGATAATTGAGTATTATTAATATTAACAATTAACCAAGCATCTCCATATCTTATAGAACCAAAGTTTGAATACGTACCAGCGACAATATCATTAATATCAAGATTAATTGAAGCATATCCAGAAATCATATCCCCTATAGCATTATTACCTTTTATATTTATAGCATTGTTATTTGAGGAAATTAAGTTATTGCCAAATATTAAAGATAAAAATGCACTAGGGCTTGAAAAATTATTATTTAATGTAGTAATTTTATCTGTTTTAAAATTAAATTCTGAATAACCAGAATAAATATCTTTTAAATTATTACCATTCCCCTCCACATTTACCTTGTTTCCACTTGAGTTTATTTTTATTATTTGATCAGTTGAACTATTGTCTTGTGTATTTAAAGAAATAAAAGATTGATCGCCATTAAAAATAAAGCTAAATTTACTATTCCCTGCAAATATATTTTCAATATTACTTGAATTCCCAAGTAAGTTAACTGTGTTTTCTTCTGAAATTATTTCCACACCTAAACCTGAAAAATTCTCCATAACAACTGATGAATTTATTGTTTTCCCTAGCTTAAATTCAACTCCAGAAAAGCCTGTTGAAATATTATCAAAATTATTATTATTACCATTAATTTTAATTGAATTTAAATTTGATTTTAAAAAATTATTATCAGAATATAAAGTTGTTCTTTCATAATTACTGTTTTGAAATTCAGAATCAACCTGAATTCTATCTCCAATTGTCAAATCCACTAAAGAACTACCGGAATTAATATTTTCAAAATCATTTAAACTCCCATCAATTTCAATTTTATTATTTATTGAATTTATTAAATTTGAATTTCCATAATAATAAACCCCTATAGTTTTAGAAGTGGCATTTCCAGTATTTAACTTCAACTCACCAACTCCAGAGTTAAGATTTCCACCTCCATTTTCACTATGAATTTTAATTAAGTTCCCATTTATATCAATATTATTACGACTCAAATAGTTAGTTTGGTTTAGAGCTAAATAGGGATTATTCACTCCAAATGTATTTACATTAGCCCCCATATATCCAGAATAAACATCCCCATTAACTTTAATACCATTTGATAATGAAATAATATTATTACCGCCTTCTAATTTAAAGTTTCTTATCGAACTGTTAGCTACTATTTCACTTTTCATTGAAAGACCAGCATACACATTGCCTAAAACTTCTGCACTTTTTAAATTAATTGTATTATTATTTGTATATCCTGCAACAATAAAATTAGGATTTGATCCGGTACTATAATCAACGGTTAATTCAGTATCTGAAGCAATGGGTACACCACTACTCTCAACAACTACCCCTAGTTTCATACCTGTTGCATCACCGATTAATAGATTAAAATTACCATCAAGCTCCCCACTCGGAGTTAATGGTTGGCTTCCTGTATACATCATTTGGGTTGCTGTAGCATAACTAGTATTACTAAAAACACCTCCCAAAAATAAGCTAATGATTAAACTTATTTTTTTTTAATAAGCTTTGGTGCTGTTGAATTAGTCACCTTTTGTTTTTGACTCATTTGGTCTTTCTGATTTTGGTATCTATTTCTCTCTTTAACAATCACAATATTTTCTCCAATTTCTTTCTGCAAATTATTTCTATTAATATTTTTCATATTAATCTTACATTTATAGATTTATTATTTAGTATTTACATT